>JAVEEG010000227.1 GCA_030840585.1 Frankiaceae bacterium
CCGCCGTACTGACGGCGTATCTCGTCGTCGAAGTCGTCGTCGCCGTCCTCGTCGGGTCGGTCGCATTGCTCGCCGATGCCGGTCACCTCGTCGGTGACGTGCTCGCGCTGCTGATGGCCGCCGGTGCAGCCCGGCTCGCGAAGCGCGCGGCCGCCGGTCGCTGGACCTACGGCTTGGAGCGCGCCGAGATCCTCTCCGCCGCGGTGAACGGCGTCACGCTCGCGATCGTCGCCGCGGTCGTCTTCGCCGAAGCGGTACGACGACTCGTCGAACCGGCCGATGTCACCGGCGTACCGCTTGTGGTCGTCGCGCTCGTGGGTCTCGTCGTCAACGTCGTCGCGGTCGCGCTGGTGAGCCGCGCGGACCGTACGTCGCTGAACATCGCCGGCGCGCTCGCGCACGTCGTCACCGATGCGGTCGCGCTCGCCGCCACGTTGGCCGCCGGCATCGTGTTGCTGCTGACCGGTTGGCGCCGCGCCGACCCGGCCGCGTCGCTGGTCGTCGTCGCGTTGATGGTGCGATCGGCGGCGCAGTTGCTGCGCGCGTCCGGGCGGGTGCTGCTCGAAGGCAGCCCCGAGCACGTCGACCTCGACGAGTTGCGCCGGCATTTGCTCGACACCCCGCGGGTGGTCGAGGTCCACGACCTGCACGTGTGGACCGCGGGCGCCAAGCTGCCGATCCTGACCGCGCACGTCGTGGTCGAGGACGCCGCGTTCAGCGACGGCGGCGCTCCCGCGCTGCTCGACCACCTGCAGGACTGTCTGGCCGGACATTTCGACGTCGAGCACTCGACGTTCCAGCTCGAGCCGGCCGGCCACCTCGCCCACGAGGCGGGCCTGCACTAAGCGCACAGCCGGTTCGTGATCATGGCGTTGTAGGCGCGGAAACGCCATGATCACGCCGAAAAGTGGGCGGGAACGCCATGATCACGACAGGCGTAGGCTGAACGTCGTGATTCTCGCGGTGTTCGCCCTGCTGGTGCTGATCTTCGTGATCCTGCCGCTCGCCGGCATGGCGATCGCGTGGGTGATCTGGACCGCGGTGATCGGCATCTTCCTCGGCGCGCTGGGCCGGCTGATCGTGCCCGGACCGCAGCGGATCGGTGCCATGGCCACGATCGCCTGCGGCCTCGTCGGGTCACTGGCCGGGGGAGTCATCGGCCAATCTGCCGGACTGCACCGGCTCGCCACGCTGCTCGTCGAGATCGGTATCGCCGCGGTCGCGGTAGCGCTGTGGTCCGGGACGCACCGCCGGCCGGTTCGCGGCCGCGGCCACCGCGGCATCATCGACGTCTAGAGCCGCCCGCGCCACCCGCGCGACCCCTATGTCGCGCTGGCGGCGATGATCATGCGGACTTGCGCTCCCGAACCTCTGGATCGTCAAGCAGGCCCAGAGCGTCGAGCAGCAGTCGGGCGGAGTCCCGGTCTTCGGCGCGGCCGCAGACCACGAGGGCGGCCCGGCGGCGGCGGTCGGCGCTGATCGGGGGGATCGGGGAGTCGTCGAGGCGAGGCACCGTCATGCGCAGGCGCCTACCCCAGCCTCACCAGCCTCATTCGGCCTCACTCCGGCGATTTTTTGCATTCACCCGGCAGGAGTAACGCCCAGGTTAGCCGAAGATACCCACCAACCCCCAGCGCCTCCAGGGTGTGTGTCCGTGTCCGGGCCACCCAGTCCGTCCACGACAAGGGAGACCCCGGTGCCACCGTCCGACGGCCATGCCGCCGACGCGCCGCTGACCGCCTACCTCGTACTGACCCTCAGGCTGTCCGAAGAAGCCGCGCAAGTACCCGTCATCGAGGTGATCCGGGCGGTCCGCACCGCCGCGGTGTCGCTCGCGGCCTCTCGCGGCCAGCAACCCGCGCTCGAAGAGGTGGAGGAGGCGGCCCGCCGCCGCCTCGGGCTGGCCGGCTGAGACTCATCCCGACCGGCCGGTCACCACATCGACGCACGGCGCCGAAGGATCGCAGGAAACGGTCTCTACGCCGGAAAGCCGCAACAGCTTCTTGACCAAGGTGTCTCGCTGGGCGAGGTCGAGGCTCGTCAGCACCAGCCGCAACGAGGCGTGTACTGCCGACGCCGGTACGCCGGCGCTGCAGGTGTAGAGCCGCTGGAACTCGGCGTACGCCTGCGCGCTCGTCTCGTCGTACACCGCCGCGACGTCCGGGAGGGCCGCCACCTGGCCGTGCAGTCGCGCTAGCGAGGCCTCGGGCTTGAGGAACACCGACACGTCGACGGTGCCAACCCAGGGGGAGCGGCGGCCGGCCGTCGTACCGTTCACGTCCGGCGGGCACGTGCTCGGAGTGGCGACCGGCGACCGGAGGAAGCCGGCGAGATCCGGATGGCCGTGCACCGCATTGCTGGCGTGCACCGGCGGATGTGACGACGAGCACCCGGCGGCGGCGAGCAACAACGCCGGTACGGCGACGATGCGGCGCACGTTCAGCGTTTGCGCAGCGAGCCGCGCACGGCGTTACCGATGAACACTGCCCACCACACCAACCCGGTCAGGAAGATGACCGCGAGCAGGGCGAGCAGCAGGTAACGCACGCAGGCAACTTACCTCGCCGGGTCCGGCGCTACACGTTCGACCAGGGTGCAGAATGCGCACACCGTCGCCGAGCTCGGCGCGCCGCACCTGCTGCACACTCCGACGAGCGCACGCTCTTCTTCGGCGACGCCGTCGAGCACCGGCAACATGTCGTCGAGGAACTTCAGGTAGAACGCCGCCTTCACTCCGGGCGAGCGCTCCTCCATCTCGTTGAGCGTTTCCTTGTACCGCAGGTGCTTGTTGCCGGCGGCCATCGGGCACTCGTCGACGAGATAGTCGATCCGGTTGATCACGCAGTACGCCGCGGTCTCGCGCTCGCCCATCCGGATCAACGGCTTGACCCGGCGAGCGAAGCCATCTGTCGCGGCGAGCACCGGTCGCTGCCGGGCGAGGTAGCCGACCTGCCACTGCAAGACATTGCCGAACAGCACCGCGGCCTCGTCGTCGAGGTTGTGGCCGGTGGCGAGGACGTCGTACCCGCCGTCGAGCGCGGCCCGGTTGAGCAGGTGCCGCTTCGACAGCCCGCATGCCGAGCAGGGGACCCGTTTCGTCGCGCGCGCCGCTTCCGGGATCGCGAAGCCGTGTTCGGTCGGGATGTCGACCACGTGCAACGTCAGCCCGTGCGCCTGCGCGAATCGTTCGGCGTAGCCGCGGCTGGTGTCGCTGTAGTCGCCGATGCCGAGGCCGAGATAGACGCCGTCTACTTGATATCCAAGTGCAACCAAGATGTGCCACAACGCGAGCGAGTCCTTGCCGCCGGAGATCGCGACGAGGATCCGCTCCGAGTGACCCATCATCCGGTGCGAGCTGATCGCCCGCCGGACCTGCTCATGGCAGTGGGTGCTGAAGCAGCCGGCGCAGAACGCGGCGCGGTGCCGCGGGATGTCGATGACGGCAGTTGCGCCGCACGGCTTGCACTTCATCGGATCGCGTTCACCCGCCGCTGATGACGGGACGGATCTCTACGACGTCGTCGTCGTGCAACGTCTCGTCGTGGGTAACGAGGCTGTCGCCGCGGATCACCAGCACCGACTCGCGGTTGAGTCCGAGCGACTTGACAAGTTCGGTCACCTGCAACGGTCCGCTGACCTCGAGGTCGCGTTTCGGGTTGTGAAGATGCACCTGCACGACACTGAGGTTAGTCGCGCGTCGCCGCGCGCTCGCGGTGGTGCAGCATCCGGTTCAGCTGTTCGGTCGGCGGCGGTCCGGCCGGTCCACACACCAGCGGCGATCGAGCGAGCAGCCACGCGCCGACCACCATCACCACCGCGCCGAACGCCTCCCACGGTAACGACGTGATCGAGGTGTCGAACGTCTCGTTCAACGCGACGATCCCGATGAGGATCCCGATTACCGGCTCGCCGAGGGCCATCGGCGGCAACGCCGCGGACAGCGATCCCGCCTCGTACGCCGACTGCGTCAACGTGAGTCCGTACAGGGCCGTGACGATGAGGACATAGGGCTGCCACGACACCACGAGGTGGAAGAAGTCCTTGTCGACCCAGTGCAGGCAGTACCGGGTGAGCGCGTCCTGCAGCCCGAACAGCACGCCGGCGGCGCCGCCGATCAGCGCGGCCCGATGCGACGGCGACGGCAGCCGCAGGCCGGCCGAGACCAGCGAGAGCGACAACCCCCAGGCGGCGAGCGTGACGAGGACCCACTGCAGCATCGGCATGTCGGACGAACCGGTCGACGGCGAGCCGACGCCGAGCAGCAATCCGAGACCGGCGCTGACCATGACCGCGCCGCTCCACTCGATCGGCCGCAGCCGCTCGCGCCGCCACGCCGCCGACAGCGGCAAGGCGAACAGCAGGCTCGCGGTGAGCACCGGCTCGACGACGGCCAAGCTGCCCTTGCCGAGGGCCGCGGCCTGGAGCAGGTCGCCGACGATCATCGCCGCGATCCCGCCGACCCAGATCCGGTGCTTCGACAGCTCGACCAGCAGCCGCGGGGAGAGGAAAAGCCCGCGCGGCGCCTCGTGCGCCTCGTGATACTGCAACACGTACGCCGCTGCGAAGCACAGCGCCGCGGCGAACGCGAGCAGCAGGACCATGGAGTTGCGGTTCCTTTCCGGGGAAACCGTTCCGTGTTGGCAGACTAGGCATTGCAGCTGAAGCAACTCGAAGCGGAGTCGACTCAACGTGCTCGCACTGTCCGTGGTAGCCGCGATCGCGGCCGGCTGCACGTTTGCCGTCGGGTCGGTGCTCCAGCAGAGCGCGGCGCGGGAGGCGCCGAGCGAAGATTCGTTGTCGTTACGGCTGCTAGTCGGGCTGGCGCACCGGCCGCGCTGGCTCATCGGGATCGCGGGTGACTTCTTCTCTTTCGGCTTGCAGGCGCTCGCACTTGCGTTCGGCCCGCTGGCGCTGGTGCAGCCGCTCGCCGTGACCGGGCTGCTGTTTGCGATCCCGCTCGCGGTGCGGCTACGCGGTCGCCGGCTGGGCTGGCGGGAGTGGAGCGGCACGGTGGCCGTCGCGGGCGGGCTCGCGGCCTTCCTCGTCGGCGCCTCACCGAGCGACGGCGTCCCGCAGACGACCTGGCTGCGGTGGGCGCTCATCCTGATCGCGGTCGGCGGGCTGATGGCCCTCGGCGTCGTCGTCGGCGGGGTACTGCGCGGGCCGGTGCGGGCGTCGGCGTACGCGCTGTCGGCCGGGGCGGCGTTCGGGCTGCTCGCGGCGCTGACGAAGGCATCGACGCACCTGCTGAGCCAGGGCGCCTCGACGTTCTTCAGCGCCTGGCAGCCGTACGCGATGGCGGTGGTCGCCGTGCTCGGCGCGATCGTGCAGCAGAGCGCCTTTCAGGCCGGGCCGCTGCCGGCCAGCGTCCCGGTCATGGACGCGATGGAGCCCGCGGTCGCGGTCTGCATCGGGGTGTTCGCGTTCAACGAGTCGGTCGACACCTCGGTCCCCGGGCTGGCCTGCCAGGCGCTCGGCATCCTGCTGCTGCTCTGGGGGATCGTGAGCCTGGACCGTTCACCGATCGTGCTCGAGCTGCAAGCCAGGGATCCGCAGGACGAGCGGGAGCCGGTGAATACTGGTGCTGGAGTGACTGATGGTGCACAATGAGTGAGTACGCCACGACGGGTTGATCGCCTGGCGTCGCGAGGCCGGTGGGGAAGCCGACCCTCGACGACGATGGAGGTCCCGTCATGGCCACGGCTAACGGCGCTGCGGCGACTGCCCGCGGTGTGCTGTTCGTGCACTCGTGCCCACCGGCGCTGCGACCCCACGTGGAGTGGGCGGTGGCGGGCGTCCTCGGCGTACCGGTCCGGCTCGACTGGGAGCCCCAGCCCGTCGCCCCCGGTTGCCTGCGGGCGCAGACCGGCTGGCGGGCGGCCCCGGGTACGGCGGGCCGGCTGGCGGCGGCGATGCGCGATTGGCCGCTGGTGCGCTGCGAGGTGACCGAGGAGCCGAGCGCCGGCTGCGACGGTGAGCGGTACGCGATGACGCCCGACCTCGGCGTGTTCCGGTCCGCGATGAGCGGCAACGGCGACGTGCTGGTGCAGGAAGACCGGCTGCGGCACGTGATCGCGACCGTCGACGACCTGGCGACGCTGCGGCACGCACTCGATCGGTTGCTTGGTGTGCCCTGGGACGTCGAGTTGGAGCCGTATCGGCTCGCCGGCGACGGCTCGCCCGTGCGCTGGCTGTCCTCCGCCGGCTGATAACGCAATCGCGCGCTGGTTCGCCTAGAAGCGAACCAGCGCGCGATCGGCGCGGTGACTAGTTGGTCTGGCCGACGAGGTCGACCTGGATGCAGTAGGTGTCGCTGTCCACGTCACACGCGTGACTCGTGTTGCTGTTCTGCTGGAAGATGATCGTGCCGTAGTTGCCGCGGAAGTGCTGGCCGGTGGCTGCGCCGCCGTGGGTGTTGAAGTTGCCGACGGGGCCGTAGCTCGGGGCACAGTCGGTCTCTTTGCCGCTCTGGTAGTACACGTGCCGATCCTGGCTGTCGACACACTCCGCCGTGGGGCGGTCGTAGTCGGTGATGTGCCCGTTGAAGCCAGCCGGCGGTGCGCTGGGACGCTGCCAAATGCCGTGCTCGGTGCCGCGCTCGGTGACGACGTTGACGTTCGAGTGGTCGACCGTCCAGGTGTCGCTACCGGTGGTGCTGTTGTCGTTGCTGCAGTCGGTGCCGGCGGTGAACTCCTTCGCGGAGAACGACGATGGCGTCGGATGCGACTGGTCGCTGGAGCCCTCCATGACGTCCTGGCCCAGCGTGCCGACACCGCACAGCGTCACCGACGAGTCGACCGGCTTACCGGCGGCGCTGTCGGCGTACGCGCCGTAGCCGGCGCCTGCGGCCAGCACTGCTCCGACGGCTGCTCCTACTACCCAGCGTGATGCCACTGAGGGTCACATTCCCTTCTGCCTTGGCCGGGGCCTGCGCCCCCCGGCAAACGGGTGGTAAGGCATATCTGCCATTTCCGCCCTAGCCAGCATCATCTGGGCTAAACCACAAACTTCGCTCAGGAGATTTGTGACGACGGCTCAGACAGCGGCCTCGTCGCGGTCGAGCAGCGCGACGACGAGCAACAGGGCGCCGACGGCGAACAGGCCGAGGCCGATCCACGGGAGGTACTGCTCCCAGCCGGACAGCGAGACGTCGCTGATCGCGACCCGCAGGCCCTCGACCGCGAGCGCGAGGAAGCCGATCAGGCCGAGCGTCGCGCCGATGGGCAGCAAGACCGAGGTGCGCACCGCGCGAATCTAGCGCCTGCTGGGGTTACAGCGGGATGTTGCCGTGCCGGCCCCGGCTGGCCGCCGCCGCTGAACCCAGCGCGCCGGCCAGCGCGCTGCGGGTCCGGTCCGGCGCGACGACCTCGTCGATCACCCCGAGCTCGACCGCGCGGGCCAGGCCGCCGGAGATCTCGTCGTGCTCGGCGGCGAGCTGCGCCTCCAGCGACGCCACCTGCTCGGCCGGTACCGCGGCCAGCCGGCGCCGGTGCAGGACGCGCACCGCCGCGACCGAGCCCATGACCGCGACCTGCGCGCCGGGCCACGCGAACACCTTCGTCGCGCCGAGCGACCGCGAGTTCATCGCGATGTACGCGCCGCCGTACGCCTTGCGGGTCACCAGCGTCACGCGCGGCACGATCGACTCCGCGAACGCGTGCAACAACTTCGCCCCGCGCCGTACGACGCCGTCCCACTCCTGGCCGACGCCGGGCAGGTAACCGGGTACGTCGACCAGCACGATCAGCGGCAGGCCGAACGCGTCGCACATCCGCACGAACCGCGCCGCCTTCTCCGCACTGGCCGCGTCGAGGCAGCCACCGAGACGCATCGGGTTATTCGCGAGTACGCCGACCGCGAGGCCGCCGAACCGACCGAGGGTCGTGACGATGTTGGGCGCCCAGCGCGGATGCAGTTCGAGGCCGGGGCCATCGAGCACACCGTTGACGAGCGGGCGGACGTCGTACGCGCGTTTCGGCGACTCGGGCAACAGCTCGGCGAGCGGCCTGTCGTCGACCGCGCCGAGATGCCCGTGATGCGACAGCAGCGACACGGCCTGCCGGGCTCGGGCCAACGCGTCGTCGTCGGTCTCGCTGACGATGTGCACGACGCCGCTACGCCGGCCGTGTGGTTCCGGCCCGCCGAGCCGCAGCATGTCGACGTCTTCACCCGTGACGCTGCGCACGACGTCCGGACCGGTGACGAACACGCGGCCGTGCGGGCCGAGAATCACGATGTCGGTGAGCGCCGGACCGTACGCCGCACCACCCGCGGCCGGCCCGAGTACGACGGAGATCTGCGGCACCCGGCCGGACGCCAGCGTCATCGCGGTGAAGATCTCGCCGACACCGTTGAGCGACGCGACACCTTCGGCCAGCCGCGCGCCGCCGGAGTGCCACACGCCGATCACCGGCGTCCGCTCGCGGATCGCTACGTCGTACGCGGACCGGATCGCAATGCAACCCTCCGCGCCCAGCGCGCCGCCCTGCACGGTCGGGTCGGTGGCGAAGACGACGACCTCGCCGCCGTCGACGCGGCCGATGGCGGTGACGGCACCGGAGCCACCGGTCGCATGCAGCACGCGCAAGCTGTTGTCGTCACACAACCGTTCCAGCCGCAACCACGGATCGCGTGGATCTCGTTGCCGCGCAACGCGTACGTCGAGCTCGGAGCCGACGAGGGTCATCCGACCGCCTTGAACGCCAAGGTCACGTTGTGACCGCCGAAACCGAACGAGTTGGACAGTGCGGCGCCACCGTCTGCGCGCAGCGCGCGCGGCTCGAACCGCACGACGTCGAGACCGACATCGTCGTCCGGATCGTCGAGGTTGCGCGTCGGTGGTACGACGCCGTGTTGCAACGACAGCACGGTGACCGCGGCTTCGAGTGCACCGGCGGCGCCGAGCAGATGGCCGGTGCATGACTTCGTCGCGGTGACCGGGATCGCCGCTGCCGCATCGCCCAGTGCGGTCCGCAATGCCTTTGCCTCCGCGACGTCACCGAGCGGTGTCGACGTCGCGTGCGCGTTGACGTGCACGATGTCTGACGGCTGCAGTCCTGCGTCGCGCATCGCCAACGCGAGTGCGCGGGCGGCACCGGCACCGGTGGGTTCCGGCGCCGCGACGTGATGCGCGTCGGCACTGATGCCGGCGCCGGCGAGTTCGGCGTAGACCCGGGCGCCGCGGCTGCGAGCGTGTTCCTCGGTTTCGAGCACGAGCAGCGCCGCGCCCTCACCGAGCACGAACCCGTCGCGGGCCTTGTCGTAGGGCCGGGACGCCGCTTCCGGTTCGTCCTCGCGGGTCGACAGCGCGCGCATCGCGGCGAAGCCGGCGATCGGCAGGGACGCGATCGCCGCTTCGGTGCCACCGGCGATGACGACGTCCGCGCGACCCGCCCGAAGCAGGTCCAGCGCGAGCGCGACCGCCTCGGCGCCGCTCGCGCACGCCGACACCGGCGTGTGGACGCCGGCCCGCGCGGTCAACGCCAGGCCGACCGTCGCGGCCGGGCCGTTCGGCATCAGCATCGGCACGGTGTGTGGCGACACCCGCCGGGCCCCGCGCTCGCGCAGGATGTCGTACTGCGACAGCAACGTGAGCACCCCGCCGATGCCGCTCGCCACAACGACGGCTAGGCGTTCCGGATCGACCCCGACGTCAGTCGAGAAGCCGGCGTCGGCCCATGCTTCCCGGGCTGCGACGAGGGCGAGTTGCTGCGACCGGTCGAGGGTTCGCGCCTCGACCCGGTCGAGCACGTCGGTCGGATCGACGGCGGCCGGTGCGGCGATGCGTACCGGCAACTCCGCCGCCCACTCGGCATCGATCCGCCGTACGCCGGATCGCGCGTCGAGCAGACCCGACCAGGTCGACGCGACGTCACCGCCGAGCGGCGTGGTCGCGCCGAGACCGGTGACGACAACTCTCACGCCGCGACGCCCGCCTTTTCGATGTACGACACGGCGTCGCCGACGGTCTTGAGGTCCTTGAGGTCCTCGTCCGGGATGCGGACGCCGAACTGGTCCTCGGCCGCGGTCGCGATCTCGACCATCGACAGCGAGTCGACGTCGAGGTCGTCGATGAAGCTCTTGTCGAGGCTGATGTCACCGACCGGTACGCCGGCGATCTCGTTCACGATCTGCGCCAGGCCGGCCAGGATCTCTTGCTGTGACACGGTTTTCTCCTTTGTTTCCTTAGGGAATGCGGACGACTTGCCCGGCGTAGGTGAGGCCGGCACCGAACGCGAGCAGCAAGGCGAGATCGCCGCTGCTGACCTCTCCGGTGTTGACGAGGGACGCGAACGCGAGCGGTACCGACGCCGCCGACGTGTTGCCGGTGGTCGCGATGTCGCGGGCGACGACGACGTGGTCCGGCAGCTTCAACGCGCGGGCGAGTGCATCGACGATCCGGTTGTTCGCCTGATGCGGCACGAACGCGCGGATGTCGGCGAGCTCGACCCCGGCAAGTTCGCAGGCACGATGCGCGACCGGTGCGAGTTGCGTCGTGGCCCACCGGAACACGGCCGGCCCGTCCATCCGGATCGCCCAGTCGCCTTCGGGTACGCCGACACTCGCGTACGCATCGCCGTCGCTTCCCCACGCCACCGGCCCGATGCCGGGCTCGTCGGAGACCTCGACGACCGCGGCCGCGGCGCCGTCGCCGAACAGGATGCAGGTGCCGCGGTCGGTCCAGTCGAGCCAGTCGGTGAGCTTCTCCGAGCCGACGACGACGGCGCGGGTAGCGCTGCCGGCGCGGATCGCGTCGCTCGCGATCGACAGCGCGTAGCAGAACCCACCACATGCGGCGTTGACGTCGAACGCCCCGACACCAGCGGCACCCATGCCGGTTGCGATCCGCGCCGCGCCACCGGGGATCGGGTTGCGCATCGTGCAGGTCGCGAGGATCACGAGGTCGACGTCGGCACCGGTGAGCCCGGCGGCGGCGAGCGCCTTTGCGGCGGCGTCGATGCCCATCGAGACCACCGTCTCGTCGCTGGCGGCGACGTGCCGGCTGACGATGCCGGTGCGAGTGCGGATCCACTCGTCACTCGTGTCGAGGCCGCGCGCGCTGATGTCGTCGTTCGTCAGCGTCCCGGCCGGCCGGTGCTCGCCGAGCCCGACGATGCGTGAGTGCCGCAACGATGTGGCGGCTCTCATGCGAACGCGTCCTCGTTGACCGGGTGCAACCGCGCGAGCGCCTGGCCGGGGGAGACCGGGTCGCCGTCGTACGCGAGCCATTCGACGAGTACCCCGCCGTGCACCGCGTCCACCGACGACTCGCTGCGGTTGGAGACGACGACGCCGAGCGGCGCGCCCGGCGCGAGCGTCGTACCCGGTTCGGTTTCGGCCCGCCGGAACGTGCCGGCGACCGGTGCGACGGCGACCCGCCACGACGGCGCCGGTTCGCTGGTCGCGACGGCATGGCGGTCGAGCATTGCCCGCGCGGTCGCGAGGTCGTCAGGCGTGGTAATCGCGAATGTCTCCACGCCCGGCATCGCGCGGCGGACGAGACCGGTCAGCGTTCCGCCAGGCGCGAGCTCGACGGTCGCCGTGACACCGAGGTCGGCGAGCGTTGTCATGCAGAGGTCCCAGCGGACCGGTCGCGCGACCTGCTCGACCAGCCGCCGCACTACGTCGTCACCGGTGCGTACGACGGCGCCGTCGGCGTTGCCGAGCAAGGTGCGATGGGGATCAGTGCGCGGCGCGTTCTCGGCGAGTACTGCGAGGCCGTCGCGCGCGCTGGTCATGAAGTCGGTGTGGAACGCGCCGGCCACTTGCAGTGCCCGGACCCGCGCCCGGGCTGGTGGGTCGGCGGCGAATGCTTCGAGTGCGTCGAGGGGACCGGCGGCGACGACCTGGCCGGCGGTGTTGACGTTCGCGGCGGTGAGGCCGTGCCGGTCAAGCGCAACCGCGACCTCGTCGGCATCGCCACCGAGTACCGCGCTCATCCCGGTCGGCGGCTGCGCGGACGCGGCGGCCATCAACCGGCCGCGCTCGCGGACCAGCGTCAGCGCGGTCTCGGCGGTGAGCGCTCCGGCCAGCGCGGCCGCGGCGAACTCGCCGACACTGTGTCCGGCGACGATCGGCCGGTCGCTGTCATGCAGCAGGCGGTCGGCGACCGCGAGGGCCAGCGCGACCAGCAGCGGCTGGGCGACCGCGGTGTCCCGGATCTCCTCCGCCGTACCGGTGGTGCCGAGGGCAACGAGATCGATGCCGGTCACCGCGGCCGACCAGCGCAACGCCGCCGCGATGTCGGCGTCGTCGAGCCACGGGATCAACATGCCGGGGGTCTGCGCACCCTGACCGGGGGCGAGGAGGGCGAGCACGTAGTCCACCCAACCGAATCCGCGGCCTTGGGGTGGGTGCCGCCGCACACCAATTAGTGGGCAAGCGTTTGTAGGGTTCCTACAACTCGACCGGGTACGACGCTCCGCCGCGGTCGAGCCGGCCGAGGGTCAGCGCGAGCCCGAGGGTCCACCGGTCCCGGGGCTGGGTCGGGACCAGCCCGGTCATGTCGATCACGCGTTTCAAGCGGTAACGGACGGTATTCGGGTGCACGAACAGCGCGCGGGCGGTCGCTTCGAGGGATCCACCGAACTCCATAAATGCGGACAAGGTGGCGGTCAGCGTCGGGTCGGCGGCATCGAGGCCGCTGTAGATACCTACCAACGCGGCCTGTGCCTCGGGATCGCCGCCGAGGGCACGCTCGGGCAGTAGGGCGTCCGCCGTAACCGGTCGCGGCGCGGCCGGCCACGCGGTCGCGACGGCAAGCCCAGCGAGGGCGGCCCGGGCCGACGCGGGAGCGCTGGCGAGGTCGGTCACCGGCGGGCCGAGCACGACCGGCCCCGGGGCGAACTGCCCGGACAGCAGCGCGGCCGCCGGCATCGGATCCCCCTCGACGCCGAGCACGCAGACCAGCCGGCGGCCGCCGATGCTGGCCAGCACGTCGAACCCGTCGCGGCGGGCCACCCGCCGGATCTCGTCGATCGACCGCTGGGTCTCGCCCTCGGGCGCGGTACCGGCCAGCACCGCGACCGCCGTATGCCCGGTCCAGCCGAGCGCGGCCGCGCGCGACAGCAACTCCTCGTCGGGCTCGCCGACGATGACGGTGTCGACGACGAGTGCTTCCAGCCGGGCATCCCAGGCACCGCGCTCCTCGGCGGCCCGGGCGTAGACGAGTGCGGCCTGGAACGCGAGGTCGCGGCTGTAGCGCAGCACCGCGCGGTGCAGCGCGTCCTCGTCACCGGCCGCGGACAGGTCGGGCGCGTGATCCTCGACGGTGTCGCAGGCGATCCGTACGAGTTCCACGGTTTGCTGCAACGTGACCGCGCGGGCCAGTTCGCGCGGCGCGGTCGCGAACACTCCGCCGGTGATGTCGTGGCCGGCGTGCGGGTGCGCGAGCCACTCGGCGAAGCTAGCCACCCCGGCCTGCGCGACCAGTCCGATCCACGAACGTTGGTTCGGCGACATCGCCGCGAACCACGGCAACGTCGCCTCCATCCGGGCCAGCGACTCGGTCGCGATGTCGGCGGCCGCGCGCTGCATCCGCTTCACCGTCGCGGCCTTCACCTGCGGCCGAGTGGATGGCGTCACGAGTGCAGCCTCTCCCGTACTCCTGGGTAGCGTCCGTGACATGGAACCGGAAGTGCGCGCCGCCGTCGACGCGCTCAACCAGATCGCGTTCCTGCTCGAGCGCACCCGCGAGCCGACGTACCGAGTCCGCGCCTTTCGCAACGCCGCGACGACACTGGCCGGCCTGGCCGCCGGTGAACTGAAACGACGGTACGACGAAGGCACGTTGGAGGAGTTGGCCGGCATTGGCAAGGTGACCGCTGCCGTGGTCGGTGAAGCGATGAGCGGCGAGACGCCGGCGTACCTGACCGCGTTGCTGGACAAGGCGCAAGGTCCGCTGGTGCGCGGTGGCGGTTCGTTGCGCGCGGCACTGCGCGGCGACCTGCATACGCACTCCGATTGGAGCGACGGCGGCTCGCCGATCGAGGACATGATGCGCGCGGCGAAAGAGCTCGGGCACGAGTACGCCGCGCTGACCGATCACTCGCCGCGGTTGACCGTCGCCCGCGGCCTGTCGCCGGAACGGTTGCGCGAGCAGCTCGCGGTGGTGCGCCGGCTGAACGAGGAGCTGGCGCCTTTCCGGATCCTCACCGGGATCGAGGTCGACATCCTCGACGACGGTGCGTTGGATCAAGAGCCGGAGTTGCTCGCCGAGCTCGACGTCGTGGTCGCGTCGGTGCATTCGAAGTTGCGAATGCCGAGCGAGGACATGACGCCGCGCATGGTGGCCGCGATCGCGAACCCGAATATGGACGTGCTCGGTCACTGCACCGGCCGGCTGGTCGTCGGCCGCGGTCGGCCGGAGTCGGAGTTCGACGCGGAGATCGTCTTCGAGGCGTGCCGGCAGTTCGGCGTCGCGGTCGAGATCAACTCCCGGCCGGAGCGACTCGATCCACCACGCCGGTTGCTGTCACTTGCGGTCGAGAGGGGTTGTGAGTTCGCGATCGACACTGATGCGCACGCGCCGGGCCAACTCGACTGGCAGCCCTACGGCTGCGAACGAGCCGAAGAGTGCGGCGTGCCGGCAGACCGGGTCATCAACACCAAGAGTGTCGACGACCTGCTCAGCTGGCTGCGCCGCTAGTCGCCTGACGTGCGCTGCATCGGGATGAGCTTCTGCACTGGCAACGTCAGCACGTCGACCAAGTTGTCGTCGATCGCGTCGGCGACCAGCAACGCGCACG
>JAVEEG010000334.1 GCA_030840585.1 Frankiaceae bacterium
ACCTTGGTCACGTCCTCGTCCGGCGTGATCCGGGCCACGCACGCCGTGCAGAAGTCGCGACCGCGCCGCTGCGCCATCAGCGCGGCGTTGAGCTTGGTCAGGAGCTCCGACGGCTCCGAGCTCTCGAGCGCGGCGGCGTGCAGCGTGTAGCGCGCCAGCGCCGTCACCGCCGCGGCCTCCGCGCCCTTGCCGGACACGTCGCCGATCACCACCATCCACTCGCCCTCCACCGCGCTGGGGAAGATGTCGTAGAAGTCCCCGCCGACCTCGTTTAGCTCGCCCGCCGCGCGGTAGCGCACGGCCACGTCGACGAACGGGATCTCTGGCAGGTCGCTGGGGAGCAACTCCGTCTGGAGGGTGTGCGCGATCCGCGCGCGCTCGGTGTACAGCCGCGCGTTGTCGACCGCCGCGCCGGCCCGCCGCGCCACCTCCTCCACCAGCCGGACGTCCGCGTCCTCGAACCGCTTGCCCGACTCCGCCGCGACGAACGTGACCGCGCCGAAGACCCGGCCGTGCGCCCGCAGCGGCGCGACGATCGTCGCCCGCAGCCCGAGGTCCTTGATGATCTGCCGGTACTCGGCGTCGGGCACGCTCTCGTCGATCATCTCGTCGGTGATCTCCGCGATGACCTCGGTCGCGCCCGTGCGGATCACGTTGGGCGCCCCGGCCGGGTTGTCCGGATCGGTCGGGTAGCGCTCCTGCAACTCCCAGGCGAGCCGGACCTTGTCCGGGTCCACGTGGGCGGCGGCCACCTGCCGGATCGAGCCGTCCTCCTCGAGCAGCGAGACTCCGCACCAGTCGGCGAGCTCCGGGACCGCGATCGCAGCGACGTTCTTCAGGGTCTCCTCGTAGTCCATCGACCCGGAGAGGATCTCGCCGGCCCGGACCAGGAACTCGGCCCGCGCCCGCGCCTCGCGGCTCTCGTTGAAGAGACGCGCGTTGTCGATCGCGAGGGCGAAGCGGCGCGCGAGGTGGTGCGCGAAGTCCACGTCGCGCTGGCCGTAGTGACGACCCTCGCGCGTCGAGAGCAGGGTGAGCGCCCCGAGGGTGCGACCGCGCGTGCCGAGCGGGACGATCACGTACGAGCGCGGATGGAGCCGCTCGTACAGCTCGCGCTCCTCCTCCTTGAGCTCGACCGTGGCGACCGGCATCGCGCCCGTGTCGCGCACGTGCTCCGCCTCGCCCGTCCGCACGACCTTCGCCACGCCCGCCGTGTCGCGCACGTTCGCGCGGAACCGCCGCCGGAGCTCCATGAGGAACTCCTCCTGCTCGGGGTCGGGGTGGCGGCTGGTGATCTGGCGGAGCGTGCCGTCCGGCTGGACGATGTCGACCGCGCACCAGTCCGCGAGCTCCGGCACGGCCAGGCCCGCGATGTCCTCGAGCGTCCGCTCGTAGTCCAGCGACTGCGCGAGCACCTCGGAGGCGTTGTCCAAGAAGCTCAGCGCCTGCTCCGCAGACAGGAAGCCGTCGCTGTCGGTTGCGCGCTCAGCCGACACGCACTACATGATGCAGCACCTACCGCGGAAGCGCGCGGGGTGGGCGGCTACTGCCGCCTCGTCCCGAGGCGCCGCGGCGCCTCACGCGGCTCGTGACGGCGCGAGCGGCGAGGCCGTGCCAGGCGACGAACATGCCCCACGGCCCCATCGTCCACGCGGGCCAGAACTCGCCCCCGCCGGTAGCGGCCCAGATCATCACCATGCCGCCGTTGACGCCGAGGTACGAGGTGAGGTGCGCCCGGAATGCGGCGCGGTTGGCCCTCTCGATCCGCTTGGCCGCCCGGCGGCCGCGCTCCGACGGCAGGTCGAACATCAGCTCGTCGAGGTCCGCGCGGACGGTGGAGTGGTAGGCGCGCTCGACGCGCTCCTCCAGCTCGTCGTGCGTGAGCCGGCCCTCCGAGTAGTGCTTGCGGAGCAGCTCGACGGTGTCCTCCCGCTCGCCGTCCGAGACTCGGATCTGACCCCGTCCCATGAGCCGTGTGAGCTCACCCGCCATGACCTGGGATTATGGAGGTTCGCGTGTCGACCGTCGCCGCCCCCGCCCTATCGCTCGTTCCCTCGCAGGAGGAGGCGATGCTGCGCGAGACCGTCGCGGGGATCGCCGGCGGCTTCGGACCCGACTACACGCGCAGGATCAACACCGCCGGGGAGCCGCCGCTGGAGCTGTGGGACGCTCTCGCGAGCCGCGGCTACCTCGGCGTGAACATCCCGGAGGAGTACGACGGCGGCGGGCTCGGCATGTCCGCGCTGGCCGCCGTCGGCGAGGAGATCACCGCCGCGGGCTGCGGGCTGCTCCTGATCGTCGTCTCGCCCGCGATCGTCGGCAGCATCCTCACGCGCCACGGCACCCCGGAGCAGAAGGACCGCTGGCTGCGGGGCATCGGCCGCGGGACCGTCAAGTTCGCCTTCGCGATCACCGAGCCCGACGCCGGGTCGAACTCGCACAACCTCTCCACGGCCGCCCGCCGCGACAACGGCAAGTGGATCCTCCGCGGGCAGAAGACGTTCATCTCGGGCGTCGAGGAGGCGGACGAGATCCTGGTGGTCGCCCGCGCCCGGGAGGCCGACGGCAGCCTCGGGCTGCCGCTGCTCCTGATCGTGCCCACCGACGCCCCGGGTCTCGAGCGCCAGCACATCCCCACCGTGCTGCCGCCATCGGACAAGCAGTGGCAGCTCTTCTTCGACGACGTCGAGGTCGACGACGAGCGTTTGGTCGGCGGCAACGTGAACGCGGGGCTGGCGGCGGTGTTCG
>JAVEEG010000185.1 GCA_030840585.1 Frankiaceae bacterium
GGCCGGAGGAGGACGTGCCGTAGGTGCCAACGCGGAACTCGGGGTGCGCAGCCTGCCACGCCACCACCACGCGATCGAGCTGCGCTTTGCGGCCGAGACCGACCATGGCCGCGTGCCCGCCGACGGCAGCTACGAACGTGATCACGACAAGCCATCCGAGGGCGAGGAACGATGTACGGAAGATCCCCCGCCATACCGCTCGTTTCGTCGCGCCGCCGCGGAACGCGGGCAGGTCCGGAAACTCCGCCGGCTCGTCAGTCATCGCTTGCTCTCCCCATTGCTGTCGTTGGCATTCCAGGCGACGCGGAATGCCTCGCGGGCCCGCAACAACGCCATCCGGACCGTGCTTTCCTTCTGTCCGCTCGCGACGGCGAGCTCCGACGTACGGAACCCGTCGACGTAGACCATCCGCAACAACCGCGCCTGTTCCGACTTGAGCCGGCTCATCACGTCGTCGATCTCGACCGTGCTGTGCGCAGGCAGCGCGGGGGCGTCGAGTTCGTCCTCGGTCGGAAGCGGGAGTTCGGCGCGTTGTTTGCGCGCGTGGTCGACGAGCCGGCTGCGGGCGATGGCGAGCAGCCAGCCCTCGGCCGATCCGCCGGACCAACCCAGGAACGCGCGGGTCGCGGTCACGAAGGTCTCCTGCAACAGGTCCGCGGCCAGATGTTCGTCACGGGTACGGCGCAACAGGTACCCGAAGACCAGGCGCGCGTGGGCGCGGTAGAGGTCCTCGATGCCGGCGATGTCCCCCACCCCGATCGGCTGCGATTGTCGGCACATCATCAGGGACGTAACCAAAGCCGCAAACGTCACATCGCGGTCGCGCGCCGCCGCCTACGCGCTCGGCATCACCGCGTGCGGGACGCTACCGAGTCGACTGCCGCTGCCACCGACGTGCGATTGCGGCCGGCCCGCTTCGCGTCGTACATCGCTGCGTCCGCCGCCCGCACCAGGCCTTCGGCACTGTCGGCCGCCGCGGGATAGCTGGCGACACCGACGGACGCGGTGACTCGTGGCTCCGCGCCGAGAGCCTCGACGGCCGCGCGAAGCCGTTCGCCGACAGCGGCCGCCTCGCACGGCCCCGCGCCGGGAATGATGACCGCGAGCTCCTCGCCGCCGTATCGGGCGACGATGTCCATTTCGCGTGCGCAGTCCAGCAGCACCGCCGCGACATTCTGCAGCGCGGCATCGCCGGCCCGATGTCCGTACGTGTCGTTGAGCTTCTTGAAGTGGTCGATGTCGAGCATGACGAGACCGAGCGCCGACGCGCTCCGCGCCGACCTCGCGACCTCGCGGGTCAGGGCTTCCTCGAAGGTCCTGCGGTTCGCAAGGCCAGTCAGGCCGTCGGTCGCGGCGACTTTCCTGACCTCTTCCAGCAACCAGGCGTTGCGCAGTGCGAGTGCGGCGTGGGCGCAGAAGCGCTCGAGCATCGACACCACGCGTCGCTCGATCCGCTGCGTTTGCTTCGAGCCGTGCTCGGCCACCACCGCGCCGATAGCGTTGCCCTCGGCGAACAGCGGTGTGACGACAAGGTTTTCCGCGTTCGGCATCCGGTCGGCGAGATAAGGGTTCAGCCGCGGATCGGCCCACGCCACCAGGACGCTGCGGTGAGCCTCGATAGCGCGGCAGACGACTTCGTCCAGGCCTGCCGCTGGTACCGCCGGCGCACCGGCCTCCAACGGATACACACCATCAGGGTGGACCGCGAGGATTTCGAGGCGGCTGAATCCATAGGCCTCGACGAGAGTGCGGCGCAACGTCGATCCCACCTCTTCCGGAGTCGACACCTGCTCCAGATCGGTGGCCATCCGGGCCAGATCCTCGAGGTCGATCTTGCGCCGCCGCAACTCGCGCTCGTTCATCGCGGCAAAGCTCGCGGTACCGACCGCCGAGAGCCAGACCGCGATGACGAAGCAGGCGGTCGCGATGTGGTCGAGCGCTGGCGGATGCTTCACTCCGAACGCCTCGGCCCCGTAGCCGGCGTCCAGGATCTGCAGTGTCACCAGCGCGAGCAGCGTGTGCCAGACCGCGAGTTTGACCGCGGTCCGGTAGGACGCCAGCAGCGCAGTCATCATCACGTGCAGTACGGCGATCCATCGCAGTGGGCTGACGGACCCGCCGCTGACACTGGCGACCCAGCACAGATAGAACCCGTCGATGATGAGAAGGGCGCCGAAGAGCGTGATGTTGCGCCGGCCGAGCAGGTGCCAGAACAGGTGCGCAACGCCCGCGAACGCCAGATACGCCAGCGTGCCGACCACCACCAGGCGGGGCGCGACCGTGACCCGTGCCGTGGCTGCGGCGACGTAACCCAGTACGCCAAGCGACGCCACCAAGCGCACCACCTGCATGTAAAGCAGCCGGTTGGCTAGCGGCACCATCTCGTTGATCATCGAGTCGTTGGACCGCCGGGTCATGACTGCTCCTCAGGGATTTCGAACGGCAGATCTGGCTCCGCGTGGACGGGCGCCAGAGCGAGTTTCGGTTCTCGACGATCGATCCGGTCTTGCATGACGAGGAACGAGAAGGCCAGCAGCAGCATGAGGATCGGGAAGCCGGTGCGCTTCCCCGCGATTGCCGCGAAGTTGGCGGCTCGGCCCAGCCAAACCGGCAACGCGCGCCCCGAGCCGTGGCGCCGTACCGCATGACCGGAACCCGTCGTACCTGTCGCCGGTGCGGCGAGCGAGAGTCCGCCGGATGCGGCGGCTTGCTGCGTTGCGTCCGCGGGTGGAATGCGTACCCGAACCGGTATCGCTGGAGCCGACACCGCACCGGCGGGGGAAGCCGGAGACTCCATGAAGCCGGTTGTTGGTTCGGTCGAGGCGGCGGGGAAAGCCGCTGCGTCGCTCGGCGTACCTCCGCCGTCAGGGGTCGCGGAGACGGCCGGGCTGGGAACGACGGCCGGTGCGGGCGCCGTCGGTTCGGCGGGGGCGGTCGGTCCGGCCGACGGCCCGGGTGAGCCGGGTGACGACGTCGACGCGTCGACCGTCTGCGCCTCCCACCAGAAGTCCGCAGCAGCGGTCCGGCCTTGCGCGGCTGCCTGGTTACCGACCTGCACGGTGAAGCGGAAGCTGACCGGGTTGGCTGACGGTGTGACCGGCACCGTCAGTCCCGAGGCGAAGTCGGTGTGTGCGCCGGCGAACGCCGCCAGAGTTCCGTTGTACAGGACGGATCCGGCGAACCCCGAGCAGTCGGCGAAGCTGCCGCCGGATCCGCTTTCGACGACGAGATGCAGGTACGGCGCGAGGCCCGCTGCGGTCAGCGCGGCGTACATCTTCAGGTCGGCTGGACCGGAGCTTTCGTAGGTGACTTGCAGGCATCGCGACATGACGTCTCCGCCGCCGACGTTCGTCGCGGTAAACATCGCCACCGCGCCGTCGTCATCGGCGAGGGTCACCGGGTCGCTCGACGTCGATGACGATGCACCGGTGACCGCGGCTACCGCTTGTGCGGCGAGGAGCAGCGCACCCATCGCGGCTGCGACGCCGGCGGCGCCAAGCCTGGCCGCGCGGCGGAGGTTACGTCGATTGCGCACGGAGCGCTCCGACCGAACGCCAGACGCCGGCCGCGTGGGCGGCATGGCGACGACGAGGCGGCGAGTCAGATCGCCAGATGGCGCGCAGCGTCATCAGTCCCCAGAGCATCACGGGCAGCCCGAGGAAGAACAGTTGCGCCATCGGCATCGCGAGCGGGTGCAGCGCATAGCCGAGACGCGGCAGCCGGTAGACGACCCGGCCGACGCTTCCGTCGACCGGCACGCTCCACTTCTCCACCCCGGTGTTCGCGTCTCCCCGCGTGACGACGTCCACGGCGCGACCGTGCACCGCAACTACCCGCACTCGGTGAGTGATCAGCCGATGGGCATCGAGGGGATCCCGGAAGGTGACGACATCACCGGGAGCGATCTCGGTCGCCGCCAGTGGCCGGGTGACGACGACATCGCCGGTGTCGATGCTCGGCGACATGCTGCCGGACATGACCGTCAGTGGCCGCCAGCCGATCGCCGCGGGCACCACCAGCGCGGCGACGAATCCGGCGCCCAGGCCGGCGAGGATGCCGCGGACGACGCGGCGACTCGCGGGTGGCGGCTTGCGGTGGCGGCTCACTGGTTTCGCGCTTCCCAGTCGAAGGTCGCGGTCGCACTGAGCCCCTGAGCCGCCGAGTTGTTCTGAAGGGTGATGACGAACTTGTAGGAGTGCGCGTCGTTCGTGTTCCACGTCGCGGGCGCCGATGCGGACGCGTCGATGATGCCGCTGGCATACGACGCCGGGTACGACGCCAGAGTGCCGCTGTAGATGACACCCGCGCCGGCGCCGATGTAGTTGGTGGAGTCCGCCGCGAAGCCGGCGCACGAGTCGAACGCCGGGTTGCTGTCCGTGCCCCGCGTCACGGTCAGATCCAGGTACGACGCGAGCCCACCGCTGACCGAGGCGTACAGATGGACGGCGGCGGCGAGTGATCCGGTGTAGGTGACCTTGATGCAGCCGGTGTCGCTGGCACCGGGCGCGGCAGCGGTCAGGCTCAACATCGCGCCCGCGCCGTCGTTGTCACCGATGTTGACCGTGCCGGTGGCGAATGCATTGCCGCTGCTGCTCGTTGTCCGGCTGAACGCGGCAAAGACCGAGTGGCCGGCGACGCTCATCGCCAGGGCGACGGCAGCGAGTGCGGCGAAGAACTCGATTCGGCGCTTCACGACGGCACCCGGGACTCGAGGTGCACCGCTACCTCGGTGTTGCGACCGCGGTAGGCAACAGCCTTGCCGGACATCCGAACGGTGATGAGGACGGGCACCCGTTGACCCGAAGCGACCGTTACGGCTTTCGTCGCGCGACTACCGACGATGCCGAGCGGGCCGTCCGCAAGCGTGCCCTGCGGGCTTCGCACGATGACACGGACGACATCGTCGAGATCCTGGGTCGTTTCGACCATGCGCAGCGAGACCGTGAGCGGGCGCGCCGTTTGGTTAACGATCGTGAGCGTGCCCGAGCGGTCGTGTCCCGGTTGCAGATCGACCGCGGCGAGGAATTCACCCAACGGCGAAACCGCCAGTGCACCGGTGGGTGCACTCACGAACCGGATGTCCGCGCCGACCGCGCCTCGGCCGCCTGGCACCTGCCACCACAGGAGCAGGGACGACACCGCAGCTAAGCCGGCGACGAGACCGACCAGCCACGCCGCGTCGAGCCGTCGCATGGGTTCCTCCGAGTCAGCAGGACCCGCAACGGCTAGACGTTGCGCGCTTCCCAGGTGAAGGAATGCGACCCAGTGGTCAGCGCTGAAGAACCACCGTTGGCGTTGTTGTTGTCCTGCAACGTCAAGGTGATCTGGTAGACGACGCTGTCGTTGGCGACCCACTTCGTTGCGGTGGTGCCGGGGTTGTCGACGAAGCCGTTGGCGTAGCTGTTGTAGGTGTCGGCGAACGACTTGAGGGTGCCGGTGTAGATCGCGCCACCGGAGTCCGGCGTGAATCCGGTGCACCCCGGGAACGTCGGGCTGCCGGAGCCGGGCGTGATGGTCATGTCGATGTACTGGCCGACGCTGCCGACCGCCGAGACGTAGAGCTTGACGGCGGCGTCGAGCGTGCCGGAGTACGTGACCTTGATGCACTTGGTCACCGAGTCGCCAGGCTTCGCGTTGCTGACCTGGTACATGAACGAACCGAGGGAGTTGTCCGCGACCTGCACTGTGCCGGCGGCGAAGCTGTTGTTACTGCTCGCCGTAGTGGCCGAGAACGCGGACCACGTTGCCCACCCGCCGACGGCGCCCATCATTCCGACGACGGCCAGACTCGCCAAAGCCTTGCGTGTTCTGGACAAGACGCCCCCTATGGTCGCGCTTTCGAAGTTCGTACAGATGTCGTCAATCCCGGCCGGTGGCCGCATCCCCATATGGGGTGATCAACGGTGGTCTCTTAGGACTAGTTAGGTGAAGTTGGTTCTCAACCCATACGCGTAGTTCGCCGACACCGGTATCCAGATCCGCGACACACATGAGGAGTGGGCCTTCGTGCGCTGGCCACGGCTGCTTATTGCCGGGTCAGCCGTGCTCGCGCTCGGCAGCCTCACCGCGCCGGGGACCGGTGCGGCGTTCTCCGCCGTCGCTGCCAACGGCACCAACTCCTTCTCGGCCGCGGCGTCGTTCGGCACCTGTCCCACGACCGCACCGGCGATCGAGTGGATGGACGGGTTCGAAATGGGCCGCATCTTTGGCGGCCACGCCACCGGCCTTGCCCTCGGCGCCAACACCACGAACGTCACTCTCGACAGCACGACCGTGCGGCACGGCAGTTACGCGATGAAGGTCAATGCCAACGGCGCCGCGACGAACGCAGAGCGCTTGCTGACCGTCGCGACCTCCGTGGCCGTGGTGCGGTTCTCGGTGCTGCTGTCGAGCCTGCCGGCCGCCGACGTCGAACTGGCGCGAACCGGCCCGTCCAGCGGAACCCAACTCCAGTTGCTGTACCACTCCTCGACGCAGAAGCTCGCCCTGCAGTTCAGCAGCGGCACATCCGTGGAGTCCAGTTCAACGGTCTCCGCCGGCCAGTGGTATGTCATCGACTTGCGCATCGACCAGTCGACGACGACGTGGGCGGCGAGTTGGCAGGTGAACCAGGTGGCGCAGACCGGCCGGACCGTGGCCGGGACCGCCGGCACGAATGTCTATGCGGTGTGGTTCGGAACGACCCTCGCGAACACGTTCACCGCTGACTACGACGACATCGCGATCACGACCGCGTCGGCGGACTACCCGCTGGCCGATGGCAAGGTCCTGATGCTCAAGCCGAACGGCATGGGCACGAGCGTTGGCGCTGGCAACCTCTCCAATGACGACGCGTCCGCGATCGGATCGTCGTCGTACACGCGCGTGGACGACATACCGATGGCGAACAGCACCGACTACATTCGGCAGACCGTCGCGTCCGGCACCAGCTACGTCGAGTTGAACTTCGAGGACACGACGGATTCCTGCGTCCGGATGGTCCAGGGCCTCGAGATGAACAACCTCGGCAACACCAACCAAAGCAACGCGGCGAAGACGAGCATCTTCGACGGGACGACGGAGCGCGTGGTCTTCAGCGGCAACATGGCCGCCTCGGTTGCCGGTGAGTACGTCCGGGTCGCCGCGATTTCGCCGACTGGTACGCACTGGACCCCAAGCGAGCTCAACGGCCTGGTCATGCGGCTCGGCTATGCCACCGACGTATCCCCGGTCCCACGCTGGGATGCCGTCCTGATCGAGTACGAGGTGCCGCTGTGATCCGGCTGCGACGAGACTGGCCAGTCGATCGCGCCGTTTAGTCACCGCGGCGCCGCCACGCGTCGATGTCGGCCAGCATCTGTGTCGCCAACTCGGTTGGCATGACGGCGTGCCGGACGCTTGCGGCGGCCAGCCCGGCCAGGTCGTCGCGGTCGTAGCCGTGCACGTCGCGGGCGGCGGCGTACTGCTCGACCAACTCGGCGCCGAACAGCAGTGGGTCGTCGGCGCCGAGTACGACGGGAACACCCGCGGACTCCAAAGCGCGAAGCGGTACCGCCGCGTGGTCTGAGAAGACACCCAAGGCGACGTTCGACGCCGGGCACACCTCGCACGCGATGCCGCGAGACGCGAGCAACGCCAGCACCGCCGGGTCCTCCGACGCCCGTACGCCATGACCGAGCCTTCGCGGCGCGAGTTCGCGGACCGTGTCGGCGACCGACGCGGGCCCGAGCAGTTCACCGGCATGCGGCACCGCGACCAAGCCGCCGTCGCGGGCCAGCCGGAAGGCCTTCGCAAACTCGGCCGCCCGCCCTTGCCGTTCGTCGTTCGACAACCCGAAGCCGACGATCGGCGCGCCCGCCGCCGCAAGCCGGACGGCGAGCCGAGCGAGCGTCTCCGCTTCCCACGGCGGCCGGGTCCGATTGGCGGCGATCACCAACCGGATGCCGACACCCGTCGCATCCGAGGCCGCGATCGCCGCCGTACAGAAGACCTCGGTCGCGGTCACGAGATCGCCGAGCCGGGGCACGTATCCCGACGGCGTCACCTGGATCTCCAGCCATCGGGAGCCGGCCGCCCGCTCGTCCCACGCCCGTTCGAGCAACAGCCGCGAGATGTCCTCCGCCGACCGCAGCACACCTCGCGCGACGTCGTACAACCGCTGGAACCGGGCCCATCCGATGACGTGCCAGTCGTCCGGTGTCTCGTCGACGAGGCGCTCGGGCAGGTGCACGCCGGCGCGCAGCGCGAGCTCGCGCAACGTCTCCCGGCGCATGCCCCCGGTCAAGTGCAGGTGCAGATGCGCCTTGGGCAGCGCGCGCAGGTCCTCGTCGGACACCATCGACCCGAACCATAGGGTTGTCCGCGTGCGGATCGCGACCTGGAACGTCAACTCGGTCGGCGCCCGGCTGCCCCGGCTGAACGAATGGCTCGAACTTGCCAGCCCTGACGTGCTCTGCCTGCAGGAGACGAAGTGCGCCGGCGACGCGTTTCCGGGCGAGGGTGCGGAGGCGTTGGGGTACGAGATCGCGACGAACGGCGACGGTCGCTGGAACGGCGTCGCGATCCTCTCCCGGGTCGGCCTCGACGACGTGAGCCTCGGCTTCCCCGGGCAGCCGCCGTACGCACCGCCGCCGGACGAAGACGACCCGGCGTTGATCGGCGCACCGCCGATGGTCGAGGCGCGCGCGGTCGGTGCGTCCTGCGGCGGCGTGCGGGTCTGGTCGGTGTACGTGCCGAACGGGCGGTCGCTCGACAGCCCGCACTACCCGTACAAACTCGAATGGCTGGCGGCGCTGAGGACCGCGCTCGCCGACGAGGTGAAGGCGCACGACGCGTTCGTCGTGACCGGCGACTTCAACATCGCGCCGACCGACGACGACGTGTGGGACCCGGGCGCGTTCGTCGGCTCGACGCACGTCACCGACGCCGAGCGGAACGCGCTCGCCGAGCTACGCGGCCTCGGCCTGCATGACGTCATCCCGCGGGCGATGAAGCACGACACGCCGTACACGTACTGGGACTACCGGGCCGGCATGTTCCACAAGAACATGGGCATGCGGATCGACCTGTTCTACGCGACGCAGAAGCTCGCCGGCGCGGTCAAGGACGCGTACGTCGACCGGGACGCGCGTAAAGGAAAAGGCCCGAGCGACCACGCACCGGTGGTCGTCGACGTCGATCTTTAGGCGAGTTGCTTCAGCAGGTCGAGTTCACCGACGTGCATCATCTGGTGCGACAACCCGGGCCGCGCGAACAGCACGCCGAGCGGCAGCGCGTGTAGATGCGCGACGGCGTCTAGCGCGCCAGGCGTCGCGTACGCCGGCCGCCGCTGCTGTCGCTCGGCGAACTCACCCACGACCGCATCGAGGTCGTCGTCCGACAACGACGCGAGGAACTCGTCGACCTGCGCATGTACGGCGGCGGCGTAGGTCTCCAGCTGCGCGCGGTCGACCGCGGCGGAGGCGGTCGCGACGTCGTCCGGCGACAGCGCCGTACCGAATCCGTAGCGGTCCGCGTCGGGCAGGTCGCCGTACGCCGGACCGTCGGCCACTTCGGCCGTGTCCCGGATACAGGTGTTGACCAGCCAGTCGTAGGTCCGCGGCAGGTGCCAGAACGTGAGGCCCAACGGCGACGTGCCCGGCAACAATGGCTTGGTCCAGTCGAGCGACGCGGTCTCCGCGCGCAGTTCCGCGGTCACGCCGGCGATCGCGGCGACCCGGTTGCGCAGCAGGTCGGCGGCTCTCATGCCAACTCACCCTCGGCCGCTTTTTTCAACTCCTGCAACGTTTTTTCCATGTTCGCGCGGTTGTGGGCGGCCCGATCCGGAACGGCCATCAGCGGCGCCGACACGGCACGCATCCAGCCCGGCCGCCGCTCCGTCCACGACTCGGTGACGAGACAGCCGCCGTCGGCCTCGGCGAACGTGTATTCCCACGTGCTGATCGGCACCGCGGCGAAATGCACGTCGAACGCGAACCGGCGACCCGGGTCGGCGGCGGTGACCGTCACTACTGTGCGCCACCACCGCCACCCGGCCCGGTTCGTGCCCCGGAACGTCGCACCGACCATCGGGCCGGCACCGCGTGCCCACTTGCCGCCGGTGTTCTCCGGGCTCCACTCACCCATCCGCGGCAGGTCGCTGACCATCCCGTACAAGACAGCCGGCGGCGCCGCGATGTGTTCACTGACCTCTACGTCGCTCACGTGGCGACGTTAGCGGGTCAGGCCATGAAGGCGTCGTCCCCGGGGATGTCGGCCCGCAGCTCGTGCATCTCGCTCACCTTGTCACCGAGGAAGGTGAACAGGATCGACGCCCGGCTGGCCCGAGTCACCCCGTTGCGGGTCGCCGTGATTACGTGCCCGGCGACGACGTGGCCGTGACCGTCGCTGTGTACGTCGACGAGATGCGCCTGCACCGTGCCGTCGGTCAGCTCGGCGAGCTGGCCGTACATCGACAGCACCGCGTCGATTCCCTTATGGTCACCGGCAAGCGCGCTAGCTCCCGGTACGCGGTGCACGACGTCCTTGGCCAGCAGTGATGACAGCGTCGCCACGTCGCCGCTGTTGAAGGCCGCGTACCCGCGCCGCACCGTCGCCTGGTACTTGTCCTCCTGCGCCTTCGTCGCCGTACCGCCCGTTGCGTACGTCGTCACGTCCGGCGACACGTCGATCATGACGCACGGCTCATCGCCGAGGACCCATGCGTCGTGCCCCGGTGCCAGGTCGAAGATGTCGCCCGGCTTCAGCGATACCTCGATGCCATCGTCCGTACGTACGGCCATCTGGCCCGAGATGAGGTAGGCGAGGTGGCGGGTCTGGCACGTCGGCGTCCCGGCGATCGGCGCGATGTCGTTCGACCAGCGCCAGCCGGGCTCGAACGTGCCACGCAAGATCGTCGCGCCGCCGGCGTTACCGATGCATGCGGATCCGTGCGCTTGGAAGTTACGGGTTTCGCCGTCGCGTTCGATGTTGCTCACGAGCACTTGCGCCATGTGACCACCCCACCCCGGACAGAGGCCGGGCACCGGACGTGTCCGGCTTACAAGGGCGATCGTGGCACCGCAGGAGGGCGGCGACCATAGCCAAAGGTGAGGGGTCAGGTCACCGGCCGCGTCCCGCAGTGATGCTGTCGAGGAGATAGCCGGCGACGAAGAGTAAGCCGAGCCAGAACGCGCTCCGCTCTACCCAACTCTCGATCACCAGCGAGTCCCTGCTGCCCTCGTTGTTCAACCCCGATGTCGTCATGAATGCGGCAAAAAGGCTGACGAGAAGCAGGCCGACGCCGATCCACAACCAGTTGGTACGTGTGTCGCGCATGGCTGGTTACGTTAGCGGTTCGGGCGCGATCGAGAAGATCGGGTCGAGATGGGCGGTGTCGTTGAAACGCCGCATTACCAATGGTTTCGGCATCGCGACGACTTGCGAGATCGAGGCGTTGTCGGCGCCGACGAACCCGAATGTCGCGGCGGCGGTGGCGAGGCTCAAGATCTGGCCGATCACCCCGCCGTGTACGACGACGACCACGCGCTGACCGGGGTGCGCGGCGATGATGCGTTCCAGCCCGGCCTGCACGCGACCGGCGAACGACTCGTTGCTCTCCGCACCGGGGATGACGTCCCACCGCTGCTCGACGAACATCCGGATCGCGAGCGGATGCTTCTCGTTGACGTACTTGCGGAACGCCAAACCTTCCCATTCGCCGAGGTAGATCTCGCGCAAATCTGGTTCGACGATCGGGGTCAGGCCGAGGCGGGTCGCGAGTGGCGCGGCGGTTTCCGCCGTACGGCGCAGAGTGGTGATGTAGATGGCGTCGATGTGTTCGTGGGAGAGTCGCTCCGCCAATCGCTCGGCCTGTTCACGGCCCTCCGGCGCGAGCTCCGGATCGCTGTGCCCGTCGACCAATGGCGCCGGCTCGTCGGGGCGGGCCGGGGCGGACTCGCCGTGCCGGACGACCAGCAGATCGGTCGCGCCGGCCGGCAGCCGGAACCGGAATTGCCGGTAGACCTCTTCGTCCTCGCTCACGCACGGCAGGCTATAGATCCGCGCCCGGGTCTTGTCGCCGGCCGCCCACAGGAGTAGGCAGGCACCATGACCCAGGACACACACGTAGTACGGCCCACCGACGACCTACGAGTCGTGACGACGCCGCCCTCGACCGCCGACGCGCAGCTGATCCTTCAGCTCGCGCAGGTCAACGCGGTCACCGGCGCGGACGACGGCTGGCACCTGCTGCATGACGGCTTCGAGACGCCGCCGACGCGTAGCCAGCTGGTCCGCAAGCACCCCGTCGAATCGGCGGAGTACCGCCAGATCCAGGCGTTCCTTCGGTCCTGCGAGACGCTCGGGACGTTCGTCCGCCAGGGCATCCTCAACGAGGCGCTCGTGCACGACCTGTTCTGGGTCGCCGGCGCGTGGCGGATGTCGGAGAAGCTCTGCAAGGCGATGCGCAAAGAGACCGGCGAGCCACGGCTGATGGAGAACTTCGAATGGCTGGCCAGCCGCGCTAGCTGACGCGGCCTGACCCGCTGACGATGCGGATTGACCGCGTTCTATGCCGGTCAATCCGCGCTGATCATGAGGCGGCCGGCTGCTCGCGCAACCACTGCTCGCCCGGCGCGGGTTGCGAGTGGCGGATGGTCACCGACATCCGCGCGCCCACTCGCTTTGCGGTCTTCGGCACCGTGTGTTCCCACTCCGCCTGGCAGTGCCCGCCCATCACGACCAAGTCGCCGTGCCCCGGCTCCAGCCGGTAGACCGCGCGGGATGTCCCCCGCGGTCGGAGCAGGAACTTGCGCCGCGCGCCCAATGACACTGTCGCGACCATCGGCCGGGTCATGACCAACCGGTTGCGGTCACCGTGCCAGGCCACGCTGTCCGCGCCGCCGCGATAGAGGTTCACCCAGATCCGGTCGAAGCCCACGCCGTACCGCGTACTCAGCTCGCGCGCCATATCGGACAGGATCGGCGGCGCGTCGGTCGACTCGGCGTCCGCGGACCAGCCGGCGGTCAGCCGGGGTTCAAGCACCGCGTGGTCATACATCCGAACCGTCCGCTGCTGCCACCGCGCCTCGCCGGCCAGCAGGTCGAACACCTCGTCCGACCCGGCCAGCCAGCTCGGGCAGTAGTCCACCCAGGACCGCTCGTCCAGCACGATCCGCCGGATGCCGGTGTACGACGGATCGAGCATCGGCGGGCCGCCGTCGAACAACGACGGCTGCCAGTCGATCTCGGCCCGCACGCCGTTCAGGCTACGACGCGCCTAGGACACTGCCGGGCTGTCGCCGTACGTGTGCGCGAACGGGTAGCGCTCGCCCGCCGCCACCCCCGGCGGGGCGACCGCGTCGAGCCGGGCCAGGTCGTCGGCCGACAACGTCACCCAGCAGGCGGCGGCGTTCTCCTCCAGGTACGCCGGCCGCTTCGTGCCCGGGATCGGTACGACGTCCGGCCCCTGCGCCATCACCCACGCCAACGCGAGTTGCCCCGCCGTACACCCCTTCTCCGCGGCCATCTCCTTGACCGCGCCGACGAGCCGGAGGTTGCGGTCGAAGTTCTCGCCCTGGAAGCGCGGGTTGTTGCGGCGGAAGTCGTCCGGACCGAAGTCCTCGGGCGAGGTGATCGCACCGGTGAGGAAGCCGCGACCGAGCGGGCTGAACGGCACGATGCCGATGCCATGCGCGCGCGCCGTCGCGAGCACCTCGGTCTCGATGTCGCGGGTCCACAGCGACCACTCGCTCTGCAACGCGGCGATCGGATGTACGGCGACCGCGCGCTCGATGCTCGACGTGCTCGCTTCGGACAGACCGAGGTGACGCACCTTTCCGGCCGCGACCAGCTCGGCCATCGCGCCGACCGTCTCCTCGATCGGCACGGTCCGGTCAACCCGGTGCTGGTAGTAGAGATCGATGTAGTCGACGCCGAGCCGCCGCAACGACGCGTCACACGCCGAGTGCACGTACTCCGGCCGGCCGTCGATCCTCGTCTGGTCACCCTCGCGGACGATCGAGAACTTCGTCGCGAGAACGACCCGATCGCGACGTCCGCGCAGGGCCCGGCCGACCAACTCCTCGTTGTGCCCGAGCCCGTAGGTGTCGGCGGTGTCGAGGAAGAACACGCCGAGCTCCAGCGCCCGGTCGATCGTCGCGAGCGATGTCGCCTCGTCGGCCTCGCCGTACGACTGCGACATGCCCATGCAGCCGAGGCCCTGCATCGAGACCACTAGTCCGGATCGGCCGAGCTCGCGGGTGGGCACCTGGTGGTCGGTCATGCGGCTCATCCTGGCAACAGTGCAAGCAGGTCCGACGGGCGCCTCGATCCGGGCGCGCCACCTTGGCGCGCGAGATCGATCACTTCCCGTTGCAGCATCCGGTTGACCGGCGTAGCGACGCCGTTTTGCAACCCGAGCAGAACGATCTCGCCGTTGAGGTAATCGGCCTCCACCGCACGGGTGCCGCGGGCCAGGCTCTGCCAGGTCGAACCACCCATCCGGTCGCGCCCTTCGACCGGCGTCCACTGCACCTGCATGCCGCGCCGCGCGCTCCATTCGTCGTCGCTCGCCCAGTCGATGCCGGCCGCGCGATAGCACTCCTCAGCCTCCGCGCGGGCCCGCGCGTCGATGTCCCTTACGACGTCGAGTTCGGCGTCGTCGATATCGTGACCTGTCAACGCCTCCAGCGAATTTCCCAGATTTCGCAACAGTTTCGCGTACTTCCATGTCATCACCCAAGGCTCGGGCTCGGACACGAAGCCGCTCGCCGCCAACGCCGCCGCGACGGCAATCGCACGGTCGTCGACGCCGTACGGATAGCGGCCGAGGTCGAGCAGTCCGGAGTGCGGCGAACCTTGCGCGTCGACGTGACCGGGCTCCAGGAACACCGCCGGCAACATCACCACGACGCCGTACGTGTCGAAGCCACGACGCGCGGCCAGTCGCTCGTTCGCGACCCCGTTCTGCATGCAGAACACCGCGGCGTCACGACGCGGCAACGCCTCCAACACCGCCGCCGTGTCCTGCGTCTTCGTCGTGAGCAACAGCGCATCGCCGGCGTCGTAGCGCAACTCCCCCGGATCGGTGACGACCGGCAGCCGCGCGGTGATCACCCGATCGGGCATCGCCAACCGCAACCCGTCGCGGGCCATGACCGACGCATGCGCGCCGCGGGCGAGCAGCACGACGTCGTATCCGGCGTCGGCGAGCCGGCCGCCGATCGTCGCGCCGACCGCGCCCGCACCGAGTACGACGAACCGCATGCGGCATATCGTCTCGCCATGACCGTGATCGACGACGCGCGAGCCCTGCAGGACGACTTGGTACAGCTGCGCCGCACGCTGCATCGCCACCCCGAGATCGGCCTTCACATCCCGCTGACGCAGGAGACGGTGCTCGCCGCGATCGACGGGTTACCGCTGGAAGTCAGCACCGGTACGACGTCGACGTCGATCACCGGAGTGCTGCGTGGCGGCGGAGCCGGCGGCAGCGGTCGCGCGGTGCTGCTGCGCGGCGACATGGACGCGCTGCCGGTGCACGAGAACACCGGTCTCGATTACGCCGCCGGCGGCGAGACGATGCATGCCTGCGGCCACGACCTGCACACCGCGATGCTCGTCGGTGCGGCGCAACTGCTGTGCGCGCACCGCGACGAACTCAATGGCGACATTGTGTTCATGTTCCAACCGGGCGAAGAGGGTTACGACGGCGCGCGGCACATGGTCGAAGAGGGTGTGCTCGACGCGAGCGGCACCCGAGTCGAGGCGGCGCTCGCGTTGCACGTGACGTCGGCGTTCCTGCCGGCGGGCGTGTTCGCGACCCGGCGCGGTCCGGTCATGAGCGCCGCCGACGTACTGCGGGTGACGGTGCGCGGTGCGGGTGGGCACGGCTCGGCGCCGCACCGGGCGAAGGATCCGATCCCCGCCGCGTGCGAGATGGTCACCGCGCTGCAGACGTTGGTGACCCGACGGTTTGACGTCTTCGATCCGGTGGTCGTCACGATCGGTGCGTTCCACGCCGGTACCGCGCACAACGTCATCCCGGAAGAGGCGACGTTCGAGGCGACCGTGCGCTCGTTCTCGGTCGAGTCGCACGCGCGGGTACTGACCGAGACCGTCCGGGTGTGCGAGGGCATCGCGGCCGCGCACGGCCTCGAAGTCGACGCGGTCGCGTCCGAGCTGTATCCGGTGACGGTCAACGACCCGACCGAAGTGGGGACGTTCGGCGACACGGTTCGCGAACTGCACGGCGAGCACCGGTTCGTCGAGATGCCCAACCCACTCACCGGTTCGGAGGACTTCTCCCGGGTGCTGGACGCGGTGCCGGGAACGATGGCGTTCCTCGGCGCTTGCCTGCCCGACCGAGACCCGGCGACGGCGCCGTACAACCACTCGCCGGAAGCGGCGTTCGACGACCGGCTGCTCGCCGACGGCGCGGCTGTCTACGCCGAGTGGGCCCGCCAACGCCTCACTCTCAGCTAGCTCACAGCAAGACTTCAGCGTCCTCCTACGCCGGACCACCACTGTGCTCCCATGACCATCGCTGCGGTTGGCACCGACCTCGCAGTGGACATCGTCGTCCCGGTGCACAACGAAGAGACCGACCTCGAGCCGAACATCCGCCGGCTGCACGCGTACCTCACCCACGCGTTCCCGGTTCGCGCCCGCATCACGATCGCCGACAACGCGAGCACTGACCGGACCTGGCCACGGGCACAGGCCCTCGCCGCGACGCTGCCGGACGTCCGCGCGGTCCGGCTCGAAGTCAAGGGACGCGGGCACGCGCTGCGCGCGGCGTGGAGCGACAGCGAGGCGCCGGTCGTCGCGTACATGGACGTCGACCTCTCCACCGATCTCGCCGCGCTGCTCCCCCTCGTCGCGCCGCTGCTGTCCGGGCACAGCGACATCGCGATCGGCACCCGGCTTGCCCGGCACGCGCGGGTCGTCCGCGGCCCGAAACGCGAGCTGATCTCGCGCGCGTACAACTTGCTGCTGCACTCGGTGTTGCGCACCCGGTTCTCCGATGCGCAGTGCGGCTTCAAGGCGGTCCGCGCGGATCGGGTCCGCACGTTGTTGCCGCAGGTCGAGGACAACGGCTGGTTCTTCGACACCGAATTGCTCGTGCTGGCCGAACGCGCCGGCTTGCGGATCCACGAAGTACCGGTCGACTGGACCGACGACCCCGATAGCCGGGTCGACCTGCTCGCGACCGCCCTCGGCGACCTGCGCGGCGTCGCGCGGCTGATGCGCGGACAACTCCTGCGATTCGCCTCGATCGGTGCCGTCAGCACCCTGGCTTATTTCGTGCTCTACGTCGCGTTGCGCGGTGTCACCGGCGCGCAGGTCGCGAACGCGACCGCGCTGCTGGTCACCGCGATCGCGAACACCGCCGCGAACCGGCGGATCACGTTCGGCGTCACCGGCAGGCACGGCGCCGTCCGGCAACACGCGCAAGGGTTGTTGGTCTTCGGTCTCGCTTTAGGACTCACCGCGACCGCATTGGCCATCCTCAACGCATTCACCGATCCGTCGCGGCTGGTCGAGATGACCGCGCTGGTCGCCGCCAACCTGCTCGCGACCGCGCTGCGGTTCGTGTTGCTACGCAGTTGGGTGTTCCGGCCATGACCGCCGTGGTCGACCAGCCCGTCGACGCCGCTGCTCCGGACGCGAAGAGGCGCGACCCGCGCTGGGTCCGGCCGTCCCTCGCCGGATTGCTGTCGGTCACCGGCCTGCTGTACCTCTGGCAGCTCGGCTCGTCCGGCTACGCCAACGGCTTCTACGCCGCCGCGGCGCAGGCCGGCAGCACTAGCTGGAAGGCGTTCTTCTTCGGATCGTTCGACGGATCGAACTTCATCACCGTCGACAAGACACCCGCCTCGCTATGGGTGATGGGTCTCTCCGCGCGCATCTTCGGCGTCAACACGTGGAGCCTGCTCGTCCCGCAAGCGCTCGAAGGCGTGGCCGCGGTCTGGCTGCTCTACCTGACCGTGCGCCGCCGGTTCGGTCCGGCCGCCGGCTTGATTGCCGGGGCGGTCATGGCGACGACACCGGTCGCGGTGCTCATGTTCCGCTACGACAACCCGGACTCGCTGCTCGTCCTGCTCCTCGTCGCGTCGGCGTACGCGATGGTGCGCGGGCTTGAAGACGGCCGGACCCGCTGGCTGGTGCTGGCCGGCGCACTTGTCGGCTTCGGCTTCCTCGCGAAGATGCTGCAGGCCGTTCTGGTGTTGCCCGGGTTCGCGCTCGTCTACCTGTACGCCGCGCCGGTGCCGCTCGGTCGACGCGTCCGGCAGGTGCTGGCCGGCGGGGCCGCGACCGTCGTCGCCGCCGGCTGGTGGGTCGCCGCCGTCGCGTTGATCCCGGCGTCGGATCGGCCGTACATCGGCGGCTCGCAACACAACTCGATCCTCGAACTTACGTTGGGATATAACGGTTTTGGCCGCCTGACGGGCAACGAGACCGGCAGCGTCGGCGGCGGTCCGCCCGGTGGCGGCGGCCGCTGGGGATCGACCGGTCTCGGCCGGATGTTCAATGGCGAGTTCGGCGGTCAGGTGTCGTGGCTGCTGCCGGCCGCGCTGGTGTTCCTGGTCGCGCTGCTCTATCTCGGCCGGCGGGCGCCGCGCACCAATGGTCAGCGTGCGCAGGTGCTGCTGTGGGGCTCCTGGCTGGTGGTCACCGGCCTGACGTTCAGCTTCGCCGCCGGCATCATCCACCCGTATTACTCGGTCGCACTCGCACCGGCTATCGGTGCGCTGGTCGGCATCGGTGCGGTTGCTCTCTGGCGGCACCGCGGGTCCGTCCGAGCCCGGGTACCGCTGGCCGTCGCGCTCGCCGCGACTGCCTGGTGGTCCGCGCACTTGCTCGGCCGCACTCCGGATTGGAATCCCGCGTTGCGCGGCGTCGTACTGGCGGTCGGGCTGCTCGCCGCGGTCGCGGTCGCTGCCGGCCCGGCGTGGTGGCGGCGGGCCGGTGTGGTGGTCGCGGTCGCGGCGCTTGCGGCCGGGGTCGCCGGTCCGGTGGCGTACGCGATCGACACTGCGACGACACCGCACACGGGTGCGATCCCGTCGGCCGGACCGTCCGGTCAGGGCAACGGCTTCGGCCCGCGCGGATTCGCCCGGTTCGGCGGCCCGCCCCCGGGCGGCGCGTTCGGTGGCCGGCCATTTGGTGGCGGGCCTTTCGGTGGCGGTGCCGTCCTCGGCCCGCCCGGCGGGCTCGGCGGCCTGCTCGACACCGCGACCCCGAGCAGCGAGCTCGTCACGGCACTCAAGCAGAACGCGTCGTCGTACACCTGGGTGGCGGCCACGGTCGGGTCGAACAGCGCGGCTGGCGTGCAGCTCGCGACCGGCAAGCCGGTGATGGCGATCGGCGGCTTCAACGGCTCTGACCCGACCCCGACATTGGCGCAATTCCAGGCATTTGTCCGGGCCGGCAAGGTGCATTACTTCCTCGCGAGCGGCGGCCGAGGCGGCGGCCCAGGCGGTGGCCCGGGCATGGCATCGACGTCGCAGGCGATCACGTCGTGGGTGCAGAGCACGTTCAGCTCGACGACGATCGGCGGGGTGACCGTGTACGACCTCACAGCAAACGTTCAGCCGCAGCAGTGACCCTGGCCAGCATGAGTGCGGCAACCCCTGAAGCCCGGTTGCTCGTCGTCGACGACGAGCCGAACATCGTCGACCTGCTCGCGACCAGCCTGCGCTTCGCCGGCTTCGAGGTCGCGACCGCATCGAACGGCGGCGAAGCGCTGCGGGTGGCGTCGTCGTTCAAGCCCGACCTGCTCGTCCTCGACGTGATGATGCCGGGCATCGACGGGTTCACCGTCGTACGGCGGTTGCGCCAGGACGGCATCGGCGCGCCGGTCCTGTTCCTCACCGCGAAGGACGCGACCGAGGACAAGGTGACCGGGCTGACCCTCGGCGGCGACGACTACGTCACCAAGCCGTTCTCGCTCGAAGAGGTGATCGCCCGGATCCGCGCGGTGTTACGCCGGTTCGCCGAACGCCCGCCGGCGGAGGCGGGTACGTCGCGGTTGGCGTTCGCGGATCTCGAACTCGACGAGGACACCCACGAGGTCTGGAAGGACGGCACCCTCGTACCGCTGTCCCCGACCGAGTTCAAGCTGCTGCGTTATTTCATGCAGAACCCTGGACGGGTGCTGTCGAAGGCGCAGATCCTCGACCACGTGTGGCACTACGACTTCAATGGCGAGGCGAACGTCGTCGAGTCGTATGTCTCCTACCTGCGCCGCAAGCTCGACACGACCGAGCCGCGGCTGCTGCACACGTTGCGCGGGGTCGGGTACGTGCTCCGACAACCCCGGCGGTGAATGGATTCCTGCGCCGTACGCCGCTGCGGATCAAACTCGTCGCAGCGGTGGTGTTGCTGGTCGCCGCCGGTCTCGCGGTCAGCGCGATCGTCGCAACCGCGTCACTGCACAGTTATCTGTTGCAACGCCTCGATGCCCAACTCGTCAACGCGCCGATCGGGCGCGAGGCGTGCACGCACGGACCGCTCGACGGTCCGGGCCGCGGCGGCCCGCCCGGCGGGCTCTACGGCCCGGGCGGCGTACCGGCGCAGTTCTACGTCGCGCAGTACAGCGCGAGCGGATCGACGCGATGCGTCGCGCCCGCGGACGCCACCGAGCCGTCCGAAGGGCCGGCACTGACCGGGCTGACCGCCGAGCGGGCGACCGCGCTGTCCGGGCATCCGTTCACCGTCGGCGGCGCGGACGACGACGCAGCGTCGTGGCGGGTAAAGGTCACGGTCTATCCCGACGGCGACTCGAGTGTCGTCGCGTCCTCGCTTTCCGACATCGACCACACGGTGAGCCGGCTGGTCGTCCTCGAAGCCGCGATCGGCGGCGGCGTACTGCTGCTGCTCGCCGGCCTCGGTTACGTCGTGATCCGGCGGGCGTTGCGACCGCTGATCGAGGTCGAGGCGACCGCCGCCGCGATCGCCGCCGGTGATCTATCGCGTCGCGTTCCGGCACATGATCCGCGCACCGAAGTGGGCCGGCTGACCGGCGCCCTGAACGGCATGCTGCACCAGATCGAGCACGCCTTCGATCGCCAACGCGAGTCCGAGCAGGCGGCCCGCGCATCGGAGGATCGGATGCGCCGGTTCGTCGCCGATGCGAGCCACGAACTCCGTACGCCGTTGACGTCGATCCGCGGGTTCGCGGAGCTGTACCGGATGGGCGCGGCCCCGGCGCCGCAGGACGTCGAGCGGGTGATGCGCCGGGTCGAGGACGAGGCCACCCGGATGGGCCTGCTGGTCGAGGATCTGCTGCTGCTGGCGCGGCTGGATCAGGAACGACCACTCGTCCGCGAACCGGTCGACCTGCTCGCGGTCGCCGACGACGTCGTGCACGATGCGCGGTTGCTGGATCCGGATCGGCCGATCTCGCTCGACGTAATCGACCGGCCGCCGGTCGTCTTCGGCGACGAGGCCCGGTTGCGTCAAGTGGTGCAGAACCTGGTGGCCAATGCGTTGCGGCACACGCCCGCGGGTACGGCGGTGCGGGTTCGGGTCGGCGTAGCGACGTCCGACGGGCTGGCGCACGCGGTCGTCGAGGTCGCGGACGAAGGTCCGGGGTTGCCGGCGGAGGCCCGCGACCGGGTGTTCGAGCGCTTCTACCGGACCGATTCGGCCCGCAACCGAGAAGCCGGCGGGACGGGTCTCGGGCTGTCGATCGTCGCCGCACTGGTCGCCGCACACGGCGGGCGGGTGGACGTGGTTTCCGAGCCGGGCAACGGCGCGACGTTCCGGGTCGAGTTGCCGCTGGCCGGTTCACAGGTTGTTGGCAGCGAACGCTCAGAGCCGGCTCAGCCCGGGGCGGTGGACTAGCGACATGAGCGAGCACGCGGCCCCGGATGACGGCGACTTCCTCGACAGCGGCATGTACCCCGGCCCGCCGCCGTACGCCGCCGGTTCGGAGCCGGTGAGTGGCGCGTCGCGGTGGAAGGCCGGGCTGCGGCCGGTCGCGTGGCTGGCCGCTGGTGCCGTCGCCGGCGCGGTCGCCGTAGCGGGTTGGCATTCCAGCCAATCGAGTACGACGTCGGCGAACCCGGCGGCGGCGCAACGACCGCTCGGCAACGGCCCGAGTGGCCCCGGTGGTCCGGGCGGCGCGGCGGGCCCAAGCGGGCAGGGTGCCCCGGATGCCTCCGGCGGCCAGACTGCGCCGGGTGGCCCGGGTGGTCCGGGCGGCCCTGGTGGCCAGGCGGTGCCGGGCGGGCCGGGTGGCCCCGGTGGCCCTGGTGGCTTCGGCGGTCGCACCGGCGAGCAGCGCGTGCAAGGGACCGTGACCGCGGTCGGGACGTCGACCGTCACGGTCCGGCTGGCCGGCGGCGGCACCGCGACGTACACGGTGATCGCCTCGTCAGACCTCGTGAAGGACGGCGCGCGGGTCGCACTTTCGGCGATCAACGCCGGCGATGCGGTGTTCCTGCACGTCTACCCGCAGAACGGCAAGACCGTCGTCGAGCACCTCTTCGCCGGCCCGCCCCCGCCGGATCGGCACAGCGACGACAACCAAACCGACGACAACTCCACCGGCACCGACACCTAACCCGTTGAGTGTGACGAAGTTGGGCAGTTTTGGCCCGTTTCCGCCCAAGTTCGTCTCACTCGACGCGGGGGAAACGGCCGCGAGGCGGGCTGAAGTGCGGGACGCTGTGACGCATGGCGGTGGCTGAACGCGCGACCGCGGCGAAGTCCCCTGCCGCCGCGAAGAAGTCGCCGCCGCCCGCCCAACCTGACGACACCCCGGCCGCGGCGCTGAACCATGTCCTCGGCCGGCTCGCCGTACTGGAGCTTCGGGCCCGCAGCGCCGGCGGCGAACCGACGGCGCCGCACGACGGGCTGGCCGCCACCGAGGCCGCCGCGGACGAAGCGCAGCAAAACGGCGCCTGGCTTCCACTGCGCGACCTCGCCACGCGACTACGGCTAAGCCCCGACGAGATCGACCTGCTGCTGGCCGCGGCCGCGCCGCATCTGGATCCCGACGTCGCCGACGTACTCGATCCCGGCCGGCATCAGACCGGTCCGGAAGGCGAAGTACGCGCGCACGTCGTCGTGAAACGGCTCGGGTTGCCGGCGATCGCGACGCACCGGTTGCTCGACCGCGACGGCGCGCTGGTCCGGCCCGGTCTCGTCGTCGTCAACGCCGGCCGCCGGCTGTCGGTGCCGCCCGCCGTCGTCGAGCACCTGCTCGTCCTGCCCCGCCGCCCCGGCGACGCGCTGGCCTCGGCGCTCGCGCCCACCGGCCAGCTCGCCGGCGATGACGCGCACCGGGTCGCCACCGCGCTACGGGCCGGGCTGCGGTTCTGCTACCTGCACGATCCGCTCGGCGGGCTCGCCCCAGCGATTGCCGCCGCCGCCATGTCGAGCGTCGGCCTCGACACCATGCACCTCGACCTCGACGAGATCGACGACGACGACCGAGTCGACGACGTGCTCGGCGAAGCTCTTGTCCGCGCGCACCTCGACAGCCTCGCGATCGTCGCCGGCCCCGCGACCAAGGTCGTCGCCGTACCCGATCGGGTCGCGCGGCTCGCCGCCGGCGACGTGCCGTTCGTGCTGTACGGCGCGACGCCGTGGCGGCCTGGTCTGCTGACCAGCGTTCCGTGGCAACTCGCGCCGGTCGAAGCGACGAAGGACGACCGGGTCGTCGTATGGCAGCAGGCACTCGACATCGCGGTCGACCAGCACGCGGCCGAGTTGCCGGATCGCGATGACATCGCCCGCGCCGTCGGTCACCTGCACCTGTCGCCGCCGGCGGTGAACCGCGCGGTGCTCTCGGCCGGATTGCAGGCACTCGGCGAGCAACGCGCACTCGCGGTCGACGACCTCGTCGTCGCCGCGCGATCGCAGTCGGGCGAGGCGTTGCAACGGCTCGCCCGCCGGATCACTCCACGAGTCGGCTGGGATGACCTCGTCGCGCCGCCGGCCGTCGTCGAGCAACTCGAAGAAGTCTGTACCCGCGCGCGCCAGCGCGACCTCGTCATGGGTACCTGGAAGGTCGGCGGCGGATCGTCGCGCAAGCGCGGAACGGTCGCGCTGTTCGGTGGCCCGCCGGGCACCGGCAAGTCACTCGCCGCCGAGGTCATCGGCGCCGCGCTCGGCCTGGAGGTCTACCAGGTCAACCTCGCGACAGTCGTCGACAAGTACGTCGGTGAGACCGAGAAGAACCTCGACCGGATCTTCCGCGCGGCCGAAGGCGTCAACTGCCTGCTGTTCTTCGACGAGGCCGACGCGTTGTTCGGCAAGCGCTCCGAAGTGCAGAGCGCGCAGGACAAGTACGCCAACGTCGAGGTCGCGTTTTTGTTGCAAAGACTGGAAGATTTCGACGGTGTCGCCGTCCTCGCGAGCAATCTGCGCGGCAATCTCGACGACGCGTTCAAGCGGCGGATCGACGTACTCGTCGATTTCCCGCTCCCGGACGAGGCGGCCCGGCAGCGGTTGTGGCGCACGTGTTTCGGCCCGCACGTCCAACTCGCGGACGACGTCGACCTCGCGATGTGCGCGACGTTCGAACTGGCCGGCGGCGACATCCGCAACGTCACCGTAGGTGCCGCGATGGTCGCGGCCGAAGCAGGTCAGCCGATCGGTATGCACCACATCATGCGCGCCGTACAGGCGGAGTACCGCAAGCTCGGCCGGCTGATCGACCCGTCGATCAGCGAGCGATTTCCGCCAATGGCTCGACGTAACGCGTGACGAGGTAGTGCGCGATCGACACCATGTCGAGCAACGTCGCGCCGGTGCCGACGTCGGGTGACGCGGGCACGACCTGCACGGTACGGAAGTAGAGGAAGCTCATCTCCTCGTGCAGGTTGAACCCCATCAGCGGTACGTCGAAGTTCACCTGCGTCAGCGCGCTGCGTACCGCCTCGTGCTTGTCGGTGGATACGTCGATCGGCAACGGGATGTAGAGCTGCAGCAGCCGTACGTCCGGCAGCTCCGACTCCAACCCGGGCAGTACGACGGCCTGCAACTCGAAGTCGTCGTCGAGCCGCGCCTCGAGATAGTCGGGCGTCTCGGCCGTCGCGGCATGCCGCTGGACCTTGTAGACGTCCTCGCTGAGGACCTTCTCCAGTAGATCGAGGATCTGGCTCATGTCCTCTTCTTCAGCTTCTCGACGATGAGGGCCTTGCGGTCAGCAATGGCAACGGCGGACAGGTCGTGGATGCCGAGCGTCTTCAGTGCTTGTTCCTGCTCGGTGCCGCTCATTTGGTTCAGCAGGATGTCGGCAGTCTCCTCGTAGCGCGCCGTCTTCTTCTCCGTCGTCTTCGACGTGTCGAACATGCCGGCCATCTTCTTGCCGAGCCAACTCTTGTCCTTGTCGTCCTTCTGGTTGTACTTGTCCGCCCAGTCGCGGCCCTTCTGCTTGCCCTTGCGAACGCCGAGCTGGCCGAGCTTGAACGCGCCGACGCTGCCGCCGATGATCGCGCCCGGCAGCGCACCGAAGCCGGAGACGGTGAGCGCGCCACCGAGGACGCCGGCCGCACCGGTCGCCATGTTGATGCCCTGGCGGACCTGCTTCTTCTTCGCCACCTCGGTGAGGTGGTTCAGCGCCTTGAGCTTCTGCTGGTCGGTCGCGTTCGTCTCGTCGAGTTGGCCCTTCATCTCGGTCAGCTTCTTGCGGTGCTGACCCTTGCGGAAGATGTTGTAGCCGCCCTTGAGCACGTCGACGCCACCGAGCGCCATCTGGATCGGCGCGAGCGTGTGCGCGAGCGCGCCGCCGACGCTCGCGGCGTTGCCGGCCACGCTCATGTTGCCGGCGCTGTGCGCGATCTGCGACGACAGGTTGGCCATCTTCGAGACCGCACCGACGCCCTTGTTGCCCGCGCTGCCGAGCTTCGAGAGGCCGCGGCCCATGCTCAGGCCGACTTGCTTCGCATCGCCGAGCTTGGTGCCGTCGCTCTTCTCCATGTTGCGCTTGCCCTTGAACCAGTCGACGGTGTCCGAACCCCACGACTTCAAGTCCTGCGCCATGCCGACGCCGCCGGTGAGACCGCCGAGCCAACCGCTCGCGTGGTCCATTGCGCCCTGGCCCATCAACGACTGGCTGTCGTTCAGCGCCGAGTGACCGGAGATCTTGCTGGCCTGAATCGACATGCTGGTCATGTCGGTGAGGCCCTTTGCGCCGAACAAACCGGCCTTCGTCCCGGCCAGGCCGCGGTCGACCTTGTCCTTGCCGCTGCGCGCGTCGAGCCCGCTGAAGATGCCGCCGCCGATGTCGCCGAACGTTTCGGAACCGACGGTGCTGGCGAGCTGCATGTTCGCCGCGTCGGACTTGTGGCCGCTGGCCCAGTCATCCATCGACTTGTGGCTCAGCGCGCCGCGATCCTGGTTCCAGCCGTCCGTGCCCCGCTCCGGGCCCTTCCAGTTGGGGTCCGAGGTCTCGGACCCGATCTTGTTGGCCGTCGCGTCGTGCATGCCCTGGCCGACGTTGCCGATGAGATCGGTTGACTGCTGCGGGGCGTCGGTGAGCGCGTTCTTGATCTCCTCCTGCTTGCCTCCGTGCCGGGCCTCCGCTTCTTCTTCCGAGTCCTTCAGCGGCGGCGGCGCGAGCGGCCCGGTCTTCTTCTTGAACGGGCTCCACAGCCGCTGCACGACCGGCTCGTTGTGCGCGTGCCCGTGGCCGCGATCCTGGCCGGTGTGGGTGAGTTCGTGGGCGAGCGTGCGGATTCGTTGCTCAGGTGTCTTCACCGCGTCGTCGGTGAGGTAGACATCCTTGCCGACGGTGAACGCGGAGGCTTGCATCGATGCGGCTGCGGTGTTGGCCCGGCCACCCTGATGGATCCGTACGCCGCTCGGCACCGAGGCACCCGCTCGCCGTGCGGCCGCGATGATCGACGCGTTGTCGCCGGCCGGGCGTTGCTGCATCACGCGCCGGGCGACCTCGTCGGCCGCGGTCTCTTCCGGGTCGAACCGCCCACCAAGGCGCACGCCATCCGGCATTTGGCCGGTGCCCGCCATCGACTCGACGACCTGCTCGCCGACCGGACCACGGCGGCGCGACGTTACCTTCTTGTCGCCGCCTTCGCGGTCGTGATCGTGGGCTTGAGCGGCCATGGCGGGCTCCCTCCCCGTCGTACCAGCGCAACTGGCACGCAGCGTTCACCGTAACCGGGACCGCGGCGCGTGTCCGGCGTTGTTCGAAGTTGCGCGCGAGTCGTCAGCGCCGGCCTTCCGCGACCACGGAACCGCTGTTGCGGCGCCGGGTGATCTGCCCTGCGAGCGGGTCCTCCTCCGGCTCGACATCCGGCCGGCGCGACACGTTGCCCTGGATCTCGGTGACTTCCGTCGCGGTCGGGATCCACGCGAAGACGTCGACCGGAAGGGTGAGCTCGATCTCGATGCCGGTCTTCAGTTTTCCGTCGATCGCGCCCCAGAACGAGTCGGGCTTGCGGGTGTCTCTCGTCGCCAGCCGGATCTCGATCGACGCGAGTTCGGACATCGTCGGCGGCATGTCCTGAGCCGGCATCACCGAGTGCACCAGCAAGCACTGCAGCACCTGGCCGAGCAACCGGTGCTCGTCGCGACGATCCGCTGCCCATGCGCTGATGAAGTACCGCAAATCGACGTACGGCGCGGAGCCGCGGCGTTCGAGCTTGCCGTCGTTGTCGCGTCGCGTCACCAGTCCGGTCGAGGTGTACGCGCCGTTGCGGCGGATGTCCCAGAGGAACGCGTTCAGTGTCGGCCGGTTGACCGACGACGCGAAGGTCTTGTCCGGCGGGTCGAACGACACCTCGATCTCGTGCGCGGGCAGCGCGGCTTCACGCCGGAGGAAACTTTCGACCGCGGAGTCGACCTGCTCGATCACGCGCCCGATGCTCGACGCGCACATCACCCGCGTCAAGGCGAATGACCACATTGGTGACACACATCAGCGCACTGCTGGCTTTTGTCACTCCTACCTAGACATTTATGCCCATCGCTGCGCGAGTAGGAGAAATCTCGGACCCCATTTCCGCAATCCGCGGACACGCTCGCCGCAGCGGAACAGGATGGCCAGGTCCCTGTTGTCGCACCGGAGTGAGCCAATGTCCTCTGTGCTGGCCAAGACAACGGTCAGCGCATGCCTGGCGGCAGTTCCGGTGCTGTTGCCACAGGCGCTCGCGCCGTCGACATCTCCGTCGGCGCCCGTCCGCCCGACCGATGTCGTCGGCAAGTTCGGCACCCACTACCGCTTGGTTCCGGCGCAACGATTCGCCGAGGTCGCGACGACCACGCGGCTCGCGACGCCGCAGCCGGCGACCCAGCAGGCGACCATCACGACCGCACCGGCACCCCAGGTGATCCCGGGCGGTGGTGACGGGATCGCCTCGCCGCCGCCGGTGGTGATGGCGGCGTACGAGAGCGCCGCGTCGCGAGCCAACCTGCTCAACCCGAACTGCGGGATGACGTGGCCGGTGCTCGCCGCGATCGGTGAGATCGAGTCGCACCACGGCGCGTCCGGCGGCTCGGCCAAACCCAATTGGAACGGCATCGAGAACCCACCCATCCTCGGCCTGCGGTTGAACGGTTCGCACGGCATCCGCGCAATCAAGGACAGCGACCGCGGCCGGTTTGACGGCGACCGCAAATGGGATCGCGCGGTCGGGCCGATGCAGTTCCTGCCCGGCACCTGGAACACGTTCGGCGTCGACGCCGACGGCGACGGCGTCGCCAACCCGCAGGACATCCGGGACGCCGCCGCGGCCGCTGCGTCGTACCTCTGCAAGGGCGGCGCCGACCTCGGTGACCCGACCCAACTCGCGACCGCGATCTACTCGTACAACGCGGCCGACTGGTACGTCTCCGACGTCCTCACGCTGATGTCGCGCTACGCCGACCTCGCGGTCACTGCGCCGGGTGCGGACGCGGCGGTGCGGACCGCGATCAGCTGGGCGTACGCACACCTCGGCGACCCGTACCAGTGGGGCGGCAACGGCCCGTACTACGACTGCAGTGGCTTCACCCGCGCGGCATACGCCACCGCCGGCATCGCGATCCCGCGCACGTCCGAGCAGCAGTGGCTGCGGTTGCCGCACGTCGCGGACGGCCAACTGCGGGTCGGCGACCTGGTGTTCTTCAACCCAGGCGAGTTCGTGAAGGGCCTGCCCGGCCACGTCGGCATCTACATCGGCAGCGGCTTCATGATCGCCGACCCGCACACCGGCGCGGTCGTGCAGGTGCAGGCGATCACCGGGGCCGGCCAGTACGTCGGCGCGGCGCGGCCGGCCCTGCTTCCGGTCGGCAATCCGGTGCCGTCGTCGACGTTCCCGGGCAACGGACCGATCTTCGGCACCGGCGGCGGCAATGGCAACGGTGGTGACGGCACCGACGCGGGTGGCGGCACGAGCGGTCAAAACACCAACAACGGCAACGAAAACGGCGGCAGCAACGCGGGCAAGCCCGGAGGTACGAGCGGCGGCAACAGCGCGCCGCCGCCGTTGCCGGACCCGGCCGAGTCCACGCCGCCGCCGTACGTCGACCCCGCACCACTCCCCGAGCCGACCTCGTCGTCGACCGACCTGAACCGGCACCGGTCCGACCCGGCGCCGACTACTGGGCCGACCGCTAGCCCGACGGCCACGCCATGAGCGGCCAGCTCCGGGTAGCCCTCGACCGGCGGCGGCTGTCCGCCGATCCGGGTTCGATCGTCACGTTCACCCTCGACATCACCAACACCAGCGAAGTCATCGACGGCATCAGCGCGCGGATCCTCGGCGTGGATGCCGAGCGGGTGACCAGCCGCCCGCAGGTGCTCTCGCTGTTCCCGGACAGCAACGGCGAACTGACGCTGAGCATCGAGCTGCCCGACTCGTATCCGGCCGGCACCCACCCGCTCACCGTCGCGCTCGACTCGCACACCTCCGGCACGACCGAGCTGGTCGATCTGGAGCTCACCGTGGCGCCGGTGCCGCGAGTGCAGGTGCAGCCGCGCCCAGCCGTCGTACGTACCGGGCGCCGGGCGCACTTCGTCGTCGACGTCGGCAACCGGGGCAACGTGCCGCTGGATGTCGCGCTCACCGCCGCCGACTCCGACCGGTCGCTGAAGCTGCGGTTCTCCCGTACGTCGGTCACGGTTCCGGCCGGCGCGACGAAGCCGGTCAACCTCGACAGTCGCTCACCGCGGCACCTGTTCGGCAACGACATCGACCGGCCGTTCACGGTGCACGCCGAGGCGACCGCACCGGTGACGATGCCGGGCGCGGTTCCGTTGGCAGTGCTGGAAAATGCCGGCCTTATCCATCGGCAACGACCGGTCATCGCCCGTGGCGTGCTCACCACGATCGTGCTCGTGACGATCGTCGCGCTGTGGGCCGGTGCGTTCCTGTTCGGTCTCACCAAGGTCTTCAACACCGACCCGGTCACCAAGGCCGCACCCGCGTCGTTCTTCGTCGCGACCGGAGTCGCCGGCCTCGCGGCCGAGTCGACACCCGGTGACGTGCTGGCCAAGGGCGGCCCGCTGCCCGCCGGTGTCGGTGGCGTGATCGCCGGCCGCGTGGTCTCGACGACGAGCGGGGACGGTGTCGGCCGGATCGTCGTGGAGGCGCTGCGGCCGTCGCGGACCGGGCTGAAGCTGGTCACGTCGTCGGCGACGCAGGCCGACGGCAGCTACGTCGTGATCGGCCTGTTCCCCGGCAGCTACTACCTGCGATTCAGCGCGGTCGGCTACCACACGACGTGGTACCCGGGTTCGCCGACACAGCTCGCCGCGCGGCTGCTGTCCGCGGCGCCGCAGCAGGTGACCAAGGCCGCATCGATCCAGGTCGCCGGCTTCCCGGCGACGATCTCGGGACAGGTCGACGCCGGTCAGGTCGCCACGCCGGTACGGACCACGGTGATCGTGCGGCCGTTGACCGGCACGAGTGACAAGCCGGTCGTGAAGCCGGTGCTCACCGACGCGAAGGGCAACTACACCGTCGGCGGCCTGCCCGCACCGGCCAGCTACCAGGTCAGTTTCATCACCGCCGGCTATCTCGCCAGCACGTTGTCCGAGGACGTCGGCGGCGGGCAGCACCGGTACGAGCCGGTGACCCGGTTGTCCGCCGGCGCCGGCACGATCAGCGGCGTCGTGACCGATGGCCACGGACCGATCGGCGGCGTCACGGTCAGCACGACGGTGAACGGCCAGACCTTTACTACCGGCACGCCGACGGTCGGCAGGGTCGGCCACTTCTCCCTCGGCGGGTTGCCGACACCGGGGCTCTACATCCTGACGTTCCGGCGGGACGCATCGACATCGACGTCGAAGGACGTCACGCTTTCCGCCGGCGGCAGCGCCGTAATCAATAACGTCGTCCTGCGCGGCGGGACCGACGCGGTGCTCGGCAAGGTCGTCGACCACAACGGCGCACCGGTCGGCGGCGCGACCATCACAATTAGTGGAGCGCCGATCCCGATCAGCGCCACGTCGCTGACGACCGGGGACGCGAAGGGCACGTACGCCATCACCGGCCTGCCGGTGCCCGGCGTCTACACACTGACGGTCAGCCTCGCCGGCTTCCAGCCGGTGACCTTGCCGTTGAAGCTCGACGGGATCACCCCGCCGACCGTGCCGCCGGTGACGATGAACTCGGCGCTCGGCACCATCGCCGGCGTCGTGCAGCAACCGACCAGCGGTGGTCCGATCCCCAGTGTCGGCGCCACGATCACCGTCACCGACGGCCAGCACCTGCGTACGACGCTGACCGTCGGCGCGGGTGGCGGCGCGACCAGCGGCAGCTATCTCATGACCGGCCTCGCCCCCGGTTGGTACACCGTCACCGCCACGCGCGACGGGTACGCGCAGGTCACCGCTCTCGTCCATGTCGGTGCCGGCGATCCGGTGAGCGTTCCGCTGACCTTAGGGGCGCTGCACTAATGCGCGTCGAGGTCGATCGCCGTCGCGCCCCCGCCACTGCGGGGTCGCCGGTCAAGTTCGTCGTCACGGTCACCAACACCACCGATCTGATCGGCGGCTACACCGCGCGCATCCTCGGCCTCGACCCGACGTGGGTGCAGACCGAGCCGGAGCGGTTGTCGCTGTTCCCCGGCGCGAGCGACATCATCACCATCACCGTCACCACGCCGCCCGGGCTGCGCGCGGGCGACCGGCGGTTCGCCGTACAGCTTCGCGAGCTCACCCCGCCGACCCGTACGACGGTCGTCGACCTCGACCTCGAGATCGCCGCGGCCCCGATGGTGCAGATGGATCTCGATCCGCGCACGGTCACCGCGGGCAAGCGCGGATCGTTCGGGCTGCTGGTCGACAACGTCGGCAACACGCAGGTCGCCGGCGCACTGCTCGGCCACGACGACCAGGAGAAGGTCCGCTACCGGTTCACCCCGGCGACACTGGATCTTGCACCCGGCGAGCATGCCGCGGTCGAGGTCAAGGTCAAGGCCCGCCGGCGCTTCATCGGCCAACCCGTCGTTCGGCCGTTCATCCTGCGGATCGACGACGGTCGCGAGCCGGACCAGCAACCGAAGACGACCGGCACGTTCATGCAGCGGCCGCTCATCGCGCGCGGCGCGGTGTCCCTGCTCGGGCTGCTGGCATCGGTCACGGTGTTCGCGCTCGTCATCACCTACGCGCTGTCCAGCGTCGTCGGCCGGTCCGCCGCCGACCGCGAGCTCGCCCTGCAAGTCGCGCAGGCACACGACAACGCGGGTGCCACCGGCACCGGATCGATCTCGGGTACCGCGCGGCTGCTCACCGCATCCACCCAGAAACTGTCCGGCGTCTCGGTCGAGGCGTTCACCGCCAGCGACACTTCGACGTCGATCGCCTCCGCGGCGACCGGCAGCGACGGCACCTATCACCTGAGTTCGCTCGGCTCCGGCGAGTACAAGCTGCGTTTCCGCGGCGCCGGCTTCGCCGACCTCTGGTACCCCGCCGCGCTGGCCCCCGCCGACGCGTCGCCGGTGACGTTGCAGACCGGTCAGGACCTCAGCGGGATCGACGTACGGCTCGGTGGCCTGCCGGCGACGATCAGCGGGAAGATCGCCGCCGACTCGCTGCAGGGCGCGACGGTGACGTTGCAGGTTCCGGGGACGCCGGTTGGCGCGGCAGGGACGCCGACGAGCGCGCTCGCGATCGCCGCGGGCGCGGTGCTGCAAACCTCCCCTGTCGGCGGCGACGGATCGTTCGCGCTGGCAAATGTGCCGTCGCCGAGCTTCTACGACCTCGTCGTCACCGAACCCGGCTACGCCACCGAAACGCAACGCATCGACGTCGCCGGTGGCGAGAACCGACAAGGCGTCAACATCACCTTGCGCAAGGGCGACGGCCTTATCTCCGGTCACGTGACCAGCGTCCGCGGACCGGTCAAGGGCGCCAGCATCACCGCGACCTACAACTCCACGTCGATCCAGACGATCTCGTTGTCGCAGAGCGATCCGGGCGGGTTCAAGCTCGCGTCGCTGCCGACGCCGGCGAGCTTCACCGTCGTCGTGACGGCGGATGGTTTCGCCGCGCAGACCGTCACGTTGTCGCTCGCTCCCGGGCAGCAGCTGACCGGTGTCGGCATCACCCTCGGCGGCGCGTCCGGCGCGCTGTCCGGATCGGTGATCACGCGCGTGGACGGCCAGCCGGCTCCCGGGGTCACGGTCACCGTCACGAACGGCGTGCTCAGTGTGCAGACCGTGACACAGACCCTTGGTTCGCCGGGCACTTGGGACGTGCAGGGCCTGCCGGTGCCGAGCACCTACACCGTGACGTTCAGCCGGGGCGACCTCGCCAGCCAGTCGCTGTCGGTCGCCCTTGACGCGTTCGGTACGGCGACCACGCAGGCGGCACCGGGCACGTCGGTGACGACCCAAGGCATCAAGGTGTCGATGGTGACGTCGACCGCCGTCATGTACGGCTTCACCGTCACCTCCGAAGAGAACATCGGCAGCGGTGTCGGCGAGACGCTCATCTCGCTGTCCAACGGTGCGCAGCAGCTCGCGATGACATCGTCGTCGGTGCCGGTGTCACCTGGGCCGGGGCTCGACGCGCACGCCGGGGCGTACCACTTCGAGAACATCCCGCCCGGCACCTACACGGTCACGGTCAGCCGGCACGGCACCAGACCGACATCACAGATCGTGCAGCTCGTCGCCGGCCAGGTGCTGTACAAGAACCTCACCGTCGCGTTGCCGATCAGCATCTGCGGCACGGTCGTGAACGCCAGCCACTCCAACGCACCGGTGCCCGACGTGCAGGTCGTGCTGTACCGCTCCTCGTCGTACCCGACGAACCCGGTCGCGACGATGCAGACCGAGTCGGCGAACTCGACGACACCGGGGCACTTCTGCTTCAACGACGTCGACGCGCCGGAGAACTACATCGTCCAGGTCGACTACCCGACCCCGGGTGCGGCGTACTCGACGACGTCGGTCCCGGTCGACGGCACCGCGGTGGTTCCCGACCTCACCATCACGGTCAAGGACGGCGGCTGATGAGCGCCGAGCTTCACGTCGTCGGTGACGTCTCCGCCGCGCCCGGCCAGCGGGCCGAAATTGTGCTGCGCCTCACCAACAGCGGCGCGTCCATCCGCACGTTCCTGGTCAGCATCCTGGGTCTCGACACCGGCTGGTCCCCGGCGCCGGTGCGCACGCCGCCGCTGGCCGAAGGCCAGACCGCCGATGTCACGTTGTCGCTGCGGCCACCGGCCGGCACGCCCGCCGGCAGTTACGGCTTCATCGCGATCGCGCAGTCGATCGAGGACTCCCCCGGCGTCGCGCCGATCACGGTCGAGGCCGAGGCCGCACTTGCCGTCGGCGACGCCGCGGCGCTGTCGCTCGAAGTGCTGCCGACCGAGCCGGCCGCCGTTCGGACCAAGCGGCTGCGGATCCTGCTGACCAACCGCGGTACGACGCCGCTGTCGCTGCAGCTGTCGGTCACGCCGGCCGCGGGTCTCGACGTATGGCTGCGGGAGAAGGACGTCGACCTGGCGGCCGGCGAATCCGCCGAAGTGCGGGCCCGCGCCACGACGTCCCGGCGTCGCTGGATCGGTCAGGCCCGCCGGATGCCGTTCGTCGTCACCGCGCAGGGACACACCGTGCCGGTGCGGCTCAACTCCGTTTTCGTCAGCCAGCCGGTGTTCAACCGCACGCTCACCCGTCTCATCGCGGCCGTGGTGGTCGTCGCCGTATGGGCGTCGGTCGCGCTGGTCGGACTCGACCTGATCTCCCAGCGGGCGCACAAGAAAGAGACCGCGTCGCTGACCCAGCTGGAGATCAAGAAGGGCGACAAGGGCAACGGCAAGAACGGCAACGGTGGCGGCTCGGGCGGCAACGGTTCCGGCGGCAACGGTTCCGGCGGTTCCGGCGGTTCGGGCAAGCGCGGCGGCGGTTCGGGCGGCGGCGCGCAGAGCACCGGCAGCCGGCTCAACGGCACCGTGACCGGATCTGCCCCCGGCGGCGTGACGGTGAGCATCCGGCCGACGTCGCTCATCGACGAGGCGTTGCAAGGCGTCACGTTCGTGAATACTTCGGAGACGATCGCGCTCGGCAACGAGGTCGGCAAGTTGAGCGCGTCGTCGATCGACCTCGGTCACCCGCGCACGGATTCCGTCGTACGGCGGACCACCAGCGCGAACGACGGGTCGTTCGCGTTCGCCGGCATCAAGGCACCGGGCTACTACCTCGTGCAGCTCGACAAGCACGGCTACCAGAGCGCGAAGTTCATCATCAACGCGCAGATCGGGCAGAAGCTGCCGACGCTGACCGTGCCGCTGGTCGCCGGCAAGGGCAGCCTCTCCGGCACCGTGCGCGACACCCATGGACATCTGCTCGGTGGCGCGCACGTGGTCCTCACCAACGGCGCGGTGACACTCGCGACGAACACGCCGGGCACCGGTGACGTCGGACATTGGAGCATCGGCGGCCTGTCGACGCCGGGCACGTATCTCATCACTGCGAGCCGCGACGGCTACGACGTCGAGTCAGCGATCGTGACCCTCGCGGCGAAGGGCTCGGCGGTGCAGCCGATCACCCTGAAGCCTGGTCTCGAGTCGGTGGTCGGGACGATCGCCGACGGCAACGGCAACGGTGTCGCCGGCGCCACCATCACCGCGACAAAGGGGACGCTCAGCCGTTCGGTCACGAGCGTCAGCGGCACGACCGGAAGCGGTTCGCCGGTAGGCAGTTACGTTCTGCCGGCGCTGCCGATCGGCGACTACAACGTCACCGTCAGCGCGCCCGGCTTCGCGCCGCAGACCCTGCAAGTTTCGTTGAACGGCAAGGCATCCAGCGTCCGCGGTGACGCGCAGCTCACCTCGGCGACGGCCATCTTCGCCGGTGCTATCGATGACAGCAGCCTGCTGCCGGTCGGCCCGCTGAACGGCTCCGCCGGGCTGGTGCTGCAAGGCGACAACGGCACGTACAAGACGATGAGCGTGAGCTCGACCGGCAAGTTCACCTTCACCGGTGTCGCGCCCGGCGACTACGTGCTGACCGCCACCGCCTTCCGCTATGTCACCAACTACGCGCAGGTCAGCCTGCACGCGGGTCAGGACCTCGAGACGTTCGCGATGGCGCTCGATCCGGATCCGACGAACGGTGTCCGCAAGACGTCGAAAATCACCGGCACGATCGTCGACGCACACACCGGCGCGGCGCTCAACTGCCCGGTGGCGACGCCTAGCTGCACCGCAACCGTCGACGTGTACGACGACAGCGTCAGCACGACGACGCCGGTTGCGACGACGTCAGTGCACCCGGGCGTCGCCTACACGTTGCCGGACGCCGCGCCGTTGCTCGGTCCGGGCTTGTACCGGCTGTTGTTCACCGCCCCGGGCTACGAGGCGGGGACCTTGCGGGTGCAGGTGCCGGAGGGTGCGCCGGACGGTACGACGGTCACCGCGCAGCCGATCGCGCTGACGCCCGAAGGCACGATCCTCGGCCACGTCAGCAGCCCAGGCGATGTCGTCACTGGTTGTGTCGTCGCCGTCCCGATGACCTCCTTGACGCTGAACACGCCGCCGACCGCGCCGACGACCTGCCCGGCCGCGCCGACTGCGCTCAATGCGCCAACCGCGTGCATCGATGCGGCGACCAACTGCGTCGGCACCATCGGAGTCACCGGCGACTACGAGATCGACTTCGTCCCGGCGCGGACGTACTGGATGTTCGTCGTACCAGACAACGCGTCCAACTTCGTCCCGGTCCAGCCGGCCAAGCTCACGCTGTTGCCGGGACAGACCCAGCGTTACGACGTGTCGATCAACCGGTTCGCGATCGTCGACATCGTCGTGCAGGAGCCGAACAGCGCGGGCGACGCGGTCAACGTCGGCGCCGGCATCCCGGTCTCGTTGACGGCCGGTTCGACCACGTTGACGGCGAACACGAACTCCAGCGGTGTGGCCGAATTCAACGCCGTACCGCAGGGCGCGTACACGCTGTCCGCGACCGACTCGGCGACGAGCGAGACCCGCACACTCACCGGTGTCATCGTCGGGCTGAACCAGAACCTGACCCTGCCGCTGGTGCTGATCCGCGACGGCACGCCGATGATCGGCCGCGTCTACGGTCTCGTCGACGGCGTCAAGGTTGCGGTCACGAACGCGACCGTCAAGGTCACCGGCGTCGTCGGTTACTCCGGTTCGGTGCCGCACCGCGCGCCGGTCACGGTCTTCACCGACAGCGACGGCTGCTTCGGCATCAACAACGCGGCCGCCGGCACGCCGGTCAGCCGCCCGGCGGAGTGCGGCGGCGGCACGTTCAGTGGCTTGTCCGTCGCCGACGGCGGCTTCGTCGCGGCCACCGTCGACCTCACCGTCGACCCGTCGAGCAACGCGGCGCAGGACCGCTACCCGAAGACCTCGAAGCAGAACTTCGAGTTCCCGTCGTCGAGCGACGCGACCGCGATCACCCTGCCGGTGCCGCCGACCTCGGTCACCGTTCAGATCGCGATCGACCCCGACCCGTCGGTCAACGGCAAGACGGCGGCCGATGCGGTCGTGCAGGTGACGCAGGTGCCGCCGGGTGCCGGTTCGGTCGTCGTCACAGTCAACGGCGACGGCACGTTGAAGTGGACCGACCCGTCACTGCCGAACAACCAGCAGAACCACAACGGTGCGGTCCCCGGCACGTACCACCTGCGGGCGAGCCTCGACGGCTTCGACAACGTGACCGACTACACCGTCGTCGTACCGGCCGACACCGCGTCGGCGGACAACGTGGCCGGCGTCGGCATGCCGGTGTCGGACTTCTCCTCGACACCGCTCACGCTGCACGAGCACGGCGCGCTGCAGTTGGTGGCGCAGGACGACACGACGGCCGCTGCGATCAATGGTGCGGTGTTCACCGTGAGCGGCACCGGTATAGCCACCACGACGATCGCCTCCGCGCCGGGCAGCAACACGGTGACGATCCCCGACCTGTCAGTCGCGGGTGGCCCGTACACGATCACGGCGCGCGCGCCGGGCTATCACTTCGAACCGCAGCAGTTCAACGTGACGCCGGGTACGACGACGACCGCCAATGTTCTCGGTACGCAACTCGGCACGCTCACCGGCACCGTGTTCGGTCGCACCGACGGCAACCATCAGTTCCCGCTCGGTGGTGTGACCGTGCACGCGACCCAAGGTTCGACGACCTTCTCATCGGTGACCGCTGCGGACGGCACGTACCGGATCACAGGCACGACGGATCGCGAAGGCCTCGAGTTGAACTCGACGTGGGACGTCACCGCGTCGGTGTTCGGCTATGCGAACGCGTCGGTGAGTGGTGTGTCGATCGGCGCAACCGGTGGCGACGTGTCGGTCTCGGACATCGTGATGGACGCCAACCCGATCAACGGCACGATCGTCGTACAGGCCGACGGGACGGCCGCGGCGATCGACGGCGCGACGGTCGTGTTGCACAACACCAGCGCGCTGTCGGGTGGCAGCGTGAGCTGTACGACGGACAACTCCGCGACGCCGGCCGGATCCTGCGTGCTCAACTCGTTGCCGCCGACGACGTACTCGCTCGTCGTCACCAAGCCGGGGTACGCACCGCTCAGCCAGGCCGTGACGTTCCAGGTCGGGCTGCCGGATCAGGAGATCGTCGTCACGCTGGCGCCGCGGACCAACACGATCAGCGGCACGGTGATCGGCCAGGCGCTCGACGGCACGACGAAGTCGCTGTGGAACTCGAGCGACGGCCTGACGGTGACGCTGACGAGCACCGATCCGTTGTCGAGCATCAACCTGACCCAGACGCCGGGCTCGGCGAGCGCCAGCGGTGTACCGGGTGAGTTCACCTTCACCGGCATCCCGGACAGCGCGCCGAGTACGAACTACGTCGTGACCGTGTCGTCGAACGCGTCGACCGGTTTCCAGGGTGCGACGAGGTCGGTGACGGTCAGCGGTGGGCAGGTCGCCTCGGTGGAGTTCGCGCTACAACCCCTTGCGCCGCAACGGGTTACCGTCAGCGTGACGTCGACGACCGGCGATTCGATGGCCGGTGCGGCGGTGACGCTGATGAGTTCGGACGCCCTGACCGTGATCCAGACGGCGGCACCGGCCGAGCCGGCGACAATCGGTGCGACCCCGACGACGACGTTCAACCAGGTGCCGCAGGGCAGTTACCGGGTGAAGGTCGACGGGGTCAACGGGCACCTCGGTACGACGACGTCCATCTTTAGCGTTGCCGCATCGCCGGTGAGTGTCGCCGCGTCGGTGTCGGAGCAGCTGATCAAGCTGACCGCGAAGAGCGTGCGGGCGGCCGGCGCGGTGCCGCCGACCGCGACGTTCACGATCACCAACAACGCGACGTCCGCGGTGATCAGCCCGAGCCCGTCGGTGACCGCGGACAACGAGACGGTGTCGGTCTACGTGCCGCCGGCGGCGTACACCGTTGCGGCGGCGCTCGGCGCGGCAGACGCGGCCGGTTATTCGACGCCGTCGTCACAGTCGGTCACGCAAGCACCGAACGGTGGCGGCACCAACTGGACGCAGTCGTTGACGTTCACGTTCAACCAGACGATTACGACGTCGCTGACGGTGACCATCACGGGGACCGGTGCGGCGACGACTGTGACGGTGAAGGGCGGCGACCTCGCCGCCGCGGGAGTCACGTGCGTGACAAGTGGTGGCGGGACGAACGCCTGCACCATCAACAACCTGGCGCCGAACACGTACGTGGTGTCGGCGACCACCGGTGGCGGGACGCCGAAGACCGGCAGCGTGAGCGGCGTGACCGTGGTCGAAGGCTCGAACGCGGTGACGGTCGCTGTCACCTAGCGTGTCGCTCTAGTCACTTAAAATCATTCCAACTAAAAGGTAACGCTTTACTTCCCTAGGGCGTACAACTACCGGCTCGTACTCATGCGGGTCGTCGTCGTCCCTAGGAGGACACATGAAGTTTTCGGCCAAGGTACGTCTCGGGTTCCTCGCACTCGTGACCGCCGCCTCTGCGTTCGCGGTCGTCCCGGCGAACGCCGACACCGGCGACGCCGCGACGATCACGGGTACCGGCACAATCTCGCCTGGTCTGACCGACGCTGGCGGTCCGCAGACGTTCAGCTTTAGCGGAAACGGCGGCGGCGTCGTCGGCGGTGTCGCTGGCCAGTACAGCTGCAGCGTCAACGGCAACGACACCATTGGCACCACCACCCAAGGGGCGGGCGCTTTCAGCGGCACGTGCAGCACGCCCTGTGGAACCATCGGCGTCAGCGGCAACTACACCCGTACCGGTGCGGCCGTGAGCGCATCGGGCAGCATTACCTCCGGCTGCATCCCGACGCGACCGGTCACAATTACGTGTGTGTTTGCCCCGAGCGGAACGCCGCCGATCGTGGGGTTCACCTTGGTCTGCCATATTCGCTGACCAAGCACAACTGAACGACGCCTACGTGGCGCGTTGGTCAATTGACCGGCGCGCAACGTAGGCGTTCGGAAACTCTCACGCCCGATCCGAACACCCAGGTAACGCATTAGCGGCGCAGTTCGTATAACTACCGGCTCGTACTCATGCGGGTCGTCGTCGTCCCTAGGAGGGCACATGAAGTTTTCGGCCAAGGTACGTCTCGGGTTCCTCGCACTCGTGACCGCCGCCTCGGCGTTCGCGGTCGTGCCGGCAGGCGCAAGCACCGGTGATGCCGCGACGATCGCCGGCAGCGGCACCATCTCGCCCGGCCTGACCACTACCCCGACTGCGCAGTCGATCACGTTCAGCGGGAACGGCGCCGGCACCATTGGTGGGGTAACGGGCTCGTACAGCTGCACCGTCAACGGCAACGACCCCGCGGGCACCGTTCAGCAGGGCTCTGGTGCCGTCAACGGAAACTGCAACACGCCGTGCGGGTCGGTCTCCGTCAGCGGCAGTTTTAGTCGTACCGGAGCTACGGTGACCGGCAGCGTCACCGTCAATGCGGGCTGTCTCATCAATCACGTCATCGCCATCATTTGCAACTTCGTTCCAACTTCTGGGCCGACTGTCACCAGTTATGCGTTGATCTGTCATCTCAGTTGACGAACTTCGGCTGAGCTAGACCGCGTGGCGCGTTGGTCAATCCCGAACCAGCGCGCCACGCGGCGTTCGGCGCCCTCGCGCGGTCCCGACATCTCAGGTAACGCCTCAGTGCCCCCTGCCGTATAGCTACCGGGCTCGCACCGTCGCGAGCCACTGCCATCCCAAGGAGGGGCATATGAAGTTCTCAGCCAAGGTTCGTCTCGGGCTCGTCGCGGTGGTCGCCGCCGCGTCTGCAGTAACGATGGTGCCGGCGAACGCCGCCACCGGTGACGCCGCCGTGATCGCCGGCAGCGGCACCATTTCCCCCGGTCTCACCCTCGCGGGGGGCGCGCAGACGTTCACGTTCAGCGGCACCGGTGCCGGCACGGTCGCCGGCATGAACGGCCAGGCGACCTGCGACGTTACCGGCGACGACACCATCGGCACGTACTCGCAGGGCGCCGGTAGCTTCCACGGCTCCTGCAATACGCCGTGCGGCACCGTCGGCGTTGCCGGCACCTACACCCGTACCGGCTCGGTCGTGAGCGGCGGCGGAGCGGCCACCTCGGGTTGTGGCAGCATCACGGTTGGCTACAGCCTCTCGCTCCACTGCGTGTTCAACCCGACCTCAGGCCCGACTGTCACCAGTTACGCCTTGGTATGCACGCTCAACTGACGCACGACATCTGAACCGCGTCCGCGTGGCGCGTTGGTCCCTACAACCAGCGCGCCACGCGGCGATGTGCGGGCTCACGTCGTCTCGGTGCCGACGGCTGCGTTGATCGAGGCAGGGAACGCTTTAGACACCTTGAGCGTATGACTACCGTCTTGTATCTATGCGAGCCATCGGTCTGCGCGGGAGGGTGTCGCATGAGGCTTTCATCCAAGGTCCGACTCGGGCTCGTCGCGCTCGTTACGGCAGCCTCCGCGGTTGTGCTTGTGCCCGCGAACGCGAATACCGGTGACTTCGCCGTCATTGTTGGCGGCGGCAACCCCTCGCCCGGCTTGACCACGACCCCCACTTTCCAGACGTTCT
>JAVEEG010000208.1 GCA_030840585.1 Frankiaceae bacterium
TCGCAGTCAATGAAGCACTGAAGCGCCGGGTATTCAGCCGACGCCTCACGCCTCGGGCGCCCATAGCGAGGCGGGCGTCCAACAGGCCGTCGATGTTGCGCGCAGGCGCCCGGTCAGGTGCCGGTGATCGTGAATCGCGACGACGAGGCGGCGACCTGGTCCGGGTCGCGCGCGCAATGCGGGTACAGCACTCGGTAGATGTGGCGTCCGGCCGGCGGCTGCGCGGTCAGCGCGATGCGCAGGCTGTTGTGCACAAAGCTGGTCGAGACCGTCCGCCACGCGGTCGAGCCGTGCAGCCGCTGCAGGTCGACCTCGCAACTCGGACTGGCGCCGACGATGTGCCCGTTGACGGTGACGAGGCTGCCGGCCTTCGCGCTGGTCGCGGCTGGTACTGCCGAGACCGCCGGCAGGTAGGGCAGGTGGATAGCGGGGTCCCACCTGTACCAAACGAAGACCGCGAACCCGTCCGGGTTGTGCCGCACCGCGCCGAACAAGCCCAGGCACTGCAGGGCGCCGGGTGCCACCCGGCCGACGGGGAAGGCGTAGTAACCATTCGCGTTCGTCGTGGCGCTGTAGCGGAGATTGGCGTTGCCGTCGCCCCGGTCGTTCAGGCAGTAAGTGTCCTGGTCCCGGCCGAGCTGTACGCCGGGCATGCCCGCGCCCGTGTCTGCGTCGTACACCCGGCCCTTGACCGTTACGTAGGGGTAGACCACGCGCACCGGCAGCGGCACGTAGCCGAACGTGACTCGCGGCTGGTGGTGGCCGGTAACGGCGAACGTCGGCGCCCCGCTGACCGGGTGTTCGGGGTCGGTGACGTCGCTGCAGTCTCGAGCGGCAGCGAGCGTCCAGGTCCCGTCCGCTGTCGAGGGTAGGTAGAACGAGGTGGTCCAGACACCGTCACTGTCGGTGCCGCTGGCGAGGGTGGCAGTGCTCCAGCTCAGCGGCAACGTGCCGGTGCCACCTGAACGCGTCTCGTAGAACTCCCAGCAGTTGCTCGGGTTCGCCCGCGGATCCGTAACGTGCACCGACAACGACTGCAGCGCCATGGCGGTTCCGCTCACCGTCAGGCTGGCGTGCCCCCACGTGACCTGGTCAAAGACCGGGTCGCCGGTCGCGGCAGAAGCGGGGGAAGCCGCGAGCGTCGTGACCAGCGCGAGCGCGCAGCCCGCCATCGCTAAGCACCGCATCGTCCTCATCCTCGTCCTCATGTCCCACTGAGGCTCCAGGGGGCCCGCAGAGTTGCAACTCAGGCACGAGGACGTCCTTCTGAATCATTGACAGGCTTGGCCTGCGGCGAGACGTTGGCTCTCGATAGGTAGCGATTGCCCGAGGGGGGCCGATGAACGCAACGTTGATCGATACCGAACAGATCACTGCGAAGGTTGAGGGCTACATCAAGGGCTGCAAGACCGGCGAAGGCATGCATTTCAAGGAGTCCTTCCACCCGGACGCTCGCATGTTCGGGCATGTCGGGCCCGACCGGTACGACGAGCCGATCTTCGGCGGTATGGATACGGCAGTGGCCGACCAGCCGGCAGGTGAATACGACACGCGGATTCTGTCGATCGACATCTCCGGCGACGCCGCGGCAGTCAAGCTGGCCGAGTCCGGCTTCTGGGGCCAGGACTTCATCGACTTCTTCCTGCTCTCGCGCATCGACGGCGAGTGGCACATCGTCGCGAAGTCTTTCGACCACGTCGGTCCAACCGCCTGAGGCTCCCGCGCAGCACACGTGTTGCTTTCCCGTGACCTGATCGGCTGGTCGTAGTAGGCACTTCTAACCAAATGCGCCTGGAATGGCGCGGTTCTCACCCTAAAGCGGGACGCACTCTGACAAGGTGCCGCTACAGCGCAATTGAGTGCTGAGGTGAAGTTCGACCCCACGATTGACATGGTCATCGTCGAGCGGGTCGGGACTCACTGCACACGGGGAGAGGACACCCCTTGAACAAGGTACGACTGATGTCAGTTGGTGCCGCGGCCATGGCCCTGGCCGGCTCGACCATCGCTTTCGCCGCACCCGCGCCGGCGCCTGCGTCGACCTCCACCTACCTGACGCTCACCGCGACCGGTCCTGGCCAGAACTACTCCAACCGCAACCTTGATTACGACGAGTCCGTCACGACCACGTTCAGCCGTGTGCGTCTGGTTGCCCAAGGGCAGACGGTCACCACGCAGTACGGTCAATCCGCCACCTGTGCCGCGATCGCGTGCATCGACACGACCGACCTGACGTACAGCCAAAGCACCGGATCGTCGTTCTTCGGGTCGACGATGGACTACGCGTGGGCGGCGGGCTGCAACAGTCCCGACGGCACGGCGAACGTGAACCTCACTGGCACCCCCTACGCCGTTGCTCCGAGCGCTTTCTTGGTGTCCGGGTCCGGCACAGTCACCTACAGCCAGGGCGGGAAGGTCGTGGACCTGACGGCCAACGGTGGTTGCGGCGACACGAGATCTGCGACCTATCCCCTGCTGCCCCTCGTTGAGACGCTTGACAACGCGGCGTACTGCAAGAACGGCGGCTGGCGGTTCCTGACGGACAACGTCAATCCGTTCAAGAATCAGGGTGACTGCGTCAGCTACGTCGCGACCGCCGGGAAGAACTCAGCCAACGGCTAATCGGCCTGCTCCGACAACAACCCGATTGAGCCCCGCCCAAAACCGTTGGGCGGGGCTCAATCGCGCGCACGCCACGGGGCATCGCCGGTAACCGAAACTCGCGCTCGACGCGTAAGGTCGCCGGCATGGGAACGGTCGTCGGCACCGTGGCGGAGATCTGGCGCTACCCGGTTAAGTCGATGGCCGGGGAACGGGTCGCGCGGTCTGCCATCGGCGAGCGCGGCCTGCATGCCGACCGGATGTGGGCCGTACGCGACGTCGAGCTCGACACGTTCACCACCGCGCGGCGCTGGCCACTCCTCCTGCAGTGCAGTGCGCGGTTCGTCGAGGACCCAGCTGACCGGCGCGCCGAACCGGGAGACGTGCTCGACGTGGTCGTCACCCTCCCGGACGGCACTGAGGTGGCGAGTTCCGACGCGGCGATCAACGATCAACTGTCGGAGCTGGTCGGAAAGCCGGCGCGGCTCGAGCCACTTCCGTCGCTCGCGGAGAAACGGCTCTACCGCACGCCGCAGGCGACCAAGACCGACATACGCCGGCAGTTCGCCCTGTCAGACGACGAGCCACTCCCCGATTTCTCGGTGTTCCCCGTCCGCAAACTCGCGGAGCTCGCCCGTTACGCCACCCCGGTAGGTGCGCTGTACGACGCGTACCCGATCCATCTGCTGACCCGGGCAAGCCTTCGAGCGATGGCCGAGCGCGCGCCCGGATCACAGTTCGACGTTCGTCGCTTCCGGCCCAACATCCTGATCGAATGCGACGGTACGGATCTCGCGGAGTTCGATTGGTGCGGCGGACGGATCAGCGCACCGAACGTCAGCTTCGACGCGGAGATCCCCACTCTCCGCTGCTCCATCCCGACCCGCCAGCACAGTGAGCTTCAGGTGGACCGCGACGTCCTGAGGACCATCAACGCGCACGCTGACCATTGCCTCGGGGTGTACGCGAACGTCGTAACCACCGGCATGCTGACCGAAGGCGATCCGCTCGAACTCGAACCACCGACTACGCCCTCAGCACCGGGCGCGTTGGCCCGATCCGGCGGCGCCGTCGTCAAGCGCAGCGCGCTCCGCATGGTCGACGTGTTGATGCCACGCGGCAGTTGACCGACCTAGTGACAAGCGACGCGCGGCGGTATTGACTGAGCCGTCAACGAGCGCCAACGCGAGGCGGACATCATGTGGACGCAGATCATCAAGACCCGCGTCAAGCCGGGCAAAGAAGCCGAAATCCAAACTCTGATGGATGAGTTCAAGTCCCAAGAGCGACCGGACTCAGGCCTGGTCCGTTCGACGACGGCTCGGGACCAGAAGGACCCGAACACCCTCTAAATGATCGTGACGTTCGAGAGCGAGGAGAAGGCTCGCCTCCGGGAACAGGATCCGGCACGACAGGAAGGGCTCGCCAAGGCGCGAGAGATCATGGCCGACATTTTCGAAGGGCCACCGGAGTTCATCGATCTCAACGTCGTAGCGGAGCACGCCGGCACTTAGCCGCTTGGGGCTGACCGCTCTCGCGCATCGGCTTGCGCGCGGTTCAGGCAAACGAGACCCGCGACGAGCGGCACAACCGCGACGATTGACAGCGCCAAGCCCAACGCGGCCGGGGCACCTGCGATGCGCGGCGCGGTCTCGATCAATACGAATGCGCCGAAGCAGAGTTGAGACCAACCGTAGGGTCGCCAGAGCATCTTCTCTCGCAACCACGGCGGCAGGCGGCGAGTCGTCAAAACGATCGCCCCAAACGCTAGAACGAAGACGCCGACGATCAAGCCGATCCACGAGATGACGACCGCAAGCTGATGCACTCGCGTCACACAGTCAGGACGTCGAACGCCGCAAGCCGTCTAAGGCCGATGCCGAGGCGTGCTCGCCATCCATCTCATCAGTGCGAAGCCGGCGCGCGTTCGCGATAGCGCGCACTGCGGGATGACTCTCCCGCCCCCGCTTCGCGTCGATCTTCATAAGCAGCTTTGCTGCCCGCACCTGCACCGGCGTCACGATCACCGTCTTCTTCGCCACGCCTGTGGTCCTCTCCACTCGCGGGCACGGTCCCGTCTCCCAGCATCGACGAAGGTCATCCCGTCGTCGTCTCCGGCTTCCGCATTCTGATCGTATTCCACGACGTCGTCGTCGATAAGCGATTGACTCACCGCCTCGACCAGCTCCAAGTCTTCATCTTGGAGCATCTCCGACGCCTGCAGCGCGTCCAGCGCAGCGGACTCCGAGCGCCACCTAGTCCGGGCGGGCCGGTTTGGTGGCCCGTTGGTAGGCCCTTCGCACAGACGCTCGGACCATTCGACCCTCAGACGGTTAACCCCGCTGCCCTGCACTCCGACTCTCCGGTACGTGTGGAGCTCGTTGGTGGAGACGGAGAAGTCGGCCGACGTACGGGTCGCCGTGCTCGCGGTCGCCGCCGCGGACAGCCGGGACGAGGCACGGCTGCGTGCCGACGCTGTTGACGCCGCCCTTCGCGCCTGGCTCGGCGTCGCCCTCGCCTTCGTATATGCCTACGATCTGGCATATCTACTCAACCGAATGTGAACTGCCCGTCACCTAATGGGTAGATTCCTGGTGGTTCGAATTGGCTATCTTCGGATACCAGGGCCGCGGACTCACGCAATCCGCGGTCCCTCCGCACGGCGCCATGTGAGTCTGGCCCGTAGAACCCGGAGGTTGTGGTGGTCGCGGACGTTCGCAGCGGCGACGGTGCTCCCGCACCGGCCGACTGGCAGTCGGAGGTGACGCGGGTCGACGCGCCGGAGGCTCACTTTCGCGCGATCTTCCACGCGATCGCGGAAGGGATCATCGTCCAGGATCTCGATGGCTGGATCGTCAGCGCGAATCCGGCGGCGGAGCAGATTCTCGGTCTGTCGTCGGAGGAGATGCGCGGGCGCACGGCCACCGACGCACGCTGGGGCGCGCTCCGCCAAGACGGGTCGCCGATGCCCGGCGACGAATACCCGAGCGTGGTCACGTTGCGCACCGGCCAACCGATGCGCGATGCGGTCGTCGGCCTACGGCGGTCGACCGGCGAGACGGTCTGGTTGTCGGTCAACTCGTTCCCGTTGCTGCGCCCCGACGGGTCCACCTACGCGGTCGCGACCTCGTTCCGGGACGAGACAGTGCGCAAACACAACGAGGACTCGCTACGCCGACTGTCCGGGATCGTCGACTCCTCCGGGGACGCTATCTACGGAACCGACGCCTACGGCCACATCGTCAACTGGAACGACGCGGCGGCGGCGCTTTACGGCTACTCCGCCGCCGAGATCCACGGCCAGCACGTGGGGGTCCTCACCCCGGCCGGCCGGGTCGGCGAAGTGGAGCTGTTGCTCGACGCGGCCCGGGCCAATGAGACGACCCGCGACTTTCACACCGTTCGCCGGCGTCGCGACGGCTCCCTCGTCGATGTCGCGTTGACGGTCTCACCGGTCCGCAACGCGATCGGCGACACCGTCGGAAAGTCCGTGATCGCGCGCGACGTGAGCGAGGCACTGGCGCTAAAACGCGCGCTGGAACATCAAGCGCTGCACGATCCGCTGACCGGGTTGCCCAACCGCGTTCTCGTCGCCGATCGACTCACCCACGCCGCGGCTCGGCGCGACGGTGCCGGCCGGCCGGTGGCTCTGCTCTTCGTCGACCTCGACCACTTCAAGACCATCAACGACGGCGCCGGCCACGCGGTCGGTGACGCACTGCTCAAAGAGGCGGCCGCCCGACTCGCCGCGGTCGTACGTCCGGCCGACACCGTCGGACGGTTCGGCGGCGATGAGTTCATCGTGGTCTGCGAGGACTGCGATGTCACCGAAGCACAGCACGTAGCCGAGCGCATCCTGCAAGATTTCCGCCGGCCCGTCGACGTCGAGGGTCGGCAATTGTTCATCAGCGCGAGCATCGGGATCGCCTCGGCGCACGACATCGACGCGGAGACGATGTTCAGCCAAGCCGACGCGGCCATGTACGCCGCAAAGGCGCGTGGGCGCAGCCGCGCGGTTGTGTTCGACGCGACGCTAGGCGCGACGATCGTCGAACGGCTCGAACTCTCGCACGATCTGCGCGCAGCGCTCGAAGGCAACGAACTGCGGCTGCACTACCAGCCGATCATCGATCTCGAATCCGGCTGTACGACGTCGTACGAGGCACTGGCTCGTTGGCGGCATCCGCGCCACGGCGACATCCAGCCGGCGCGGTTCATCGAGATCGCCGAAGAGAGCAACCTGATCGGCGACCTCGACAGCTGGTGCGTACGGACCGCGGCGCGCGCGGCCCGGGAACTGTTCGATTCCGGCGCGCTGCCGCCCGAGGGCCACGTGTCGGTGAACATCTCGGCAATGAACGTCGCCGACGCCGCGTTGGAGACGACGCTTCGCGAGGCGATCGCCGCAGCCGGCATCCCCGCTACCGCGATCCGGTTCGAGGTCACCGAGACCGCGGTCATGGCCGATCCGGAGAATGCCAGCAGAGTTCTGTCCCGGGTCCGCGAACTGGGCGCGACTGTCGCGCTCGACGACTTCGGCACCGGCCACTCATCACTCACGTACCTGCGCAAGCTGCCGATCGACGCGATAAAGATCGACCGCGGCTTCATCTGCAACATGCTCGACAAACCTGACGAGCTCGCGATCACCGTGTCGATCATCGACCTCGCCCGCTCGGTGCACGTCCCCGCGATCGCCGAAGGCATCGAGGACGAAGAGCAACTGGCGCTGCTCCGCAACCTCGGCTGCGCGGCCGGTCAAGGTTTCCTGTGGAGCCCTGCCGTACCGCTCGACATCCTCACCAGCCAAGGCACGCCGCGGGCCGATCGGCTGCCGCATTCCCGCCGTACCAGCCGCGGCCCGGCGAACGAGGTGCGCGCCGAGCACGGGCTGGCCCGGATGATGCAGCTGCATCACGAAGGCGCATCCCTCAGCACGATCGCGGCGGCGTTGAACCGCGACGGCTTCCGTACGCCCCGCGGAATGTTGTGGCATCGCGCGACGGTTGCGCGGGTCATCAGCAGCATCGTCACCAGAGATCGCTCGGCCGCGGCGCGACCGACGACGGCGTAGCGGTCCGGTACACTCGGTCAAGCTCAGCAGCGAGCGTCCCATCCGTTTTCACGACGTGCCCGTTCGGGCCGCCAGGGACCTCACGGAGGATCAGTGTCTGAGCGTTCGCGTCCCATCACCATTCCCGCCACAGCCAGCGCCGCCGAGCGCCTGCCGCGCTGCTGCCCGGCCCACCCCGACTGGACGACGTTGTCGGAGCACCTCGTCGACGAGTTCCCGGAGATCGCCATCGGTGACATCGTTCGAGAGGTGAGCCGGGCGAAGGACGCGGTCGACCAGGTCAGCCTCGACCTCGACGAAGCGTTAAGCGTCGGTGAGCTGATCGTCCGGCACCAGCTGTTGATGCTCGCCGGCCACGTGCAGGAAGTCGCGCGGCTGGATCCCGAACGGCACACCCGCCGCGACCTAAGCCGGTCGCAGGCGAAGTAGGCCGGTCGAGTCCGGGCCCGCATGCCGCCGCCTCGCGTCGTCGTACGACGCTCCCCCATCCACGGCCGCGGACTGTTCGCCAACCGCGACATCGCGACCGGCGCGGACGTCATCGAGTTCGGCGGGGCGCTGGTGCCGTGGTCGAGGGTTCGCTTGCACCGCGAACGCAGCGGCGAGACCGCCGCGCACACGTTCCTGTTCGACGTCGGCGACGGGCTGGTGATCGACGGCGGCCGCAACGGCAATAGCGCGCGCTGGATCAACCACAGCTGCGAGCCCAACTGCGAGGCCGTGCTCGACGGGCACCGGGTGCTCATCGTCGCCGCCCGCAACATCGCCGCCGGCGAGGAACTGTTCCTCGACTACCAGCTCGAGCTGGATCACGAGCCGGACGCCGAGGAGGCCGCGCTCTACGCCTGCGCGTGCGGTGCCCCATCCTGCCGCTCGACGATGCTGCACATCTGAGCGCTACTTCGCCGCGGCCGGATGCCTCGGGGTCAGCGCGGCGAGCAGGCCGAGTACGACGTACACCGCGCCGCTGGCCCGCCGCCCGCGCCGCAGCAGCGGGCCTCGCCGGACCCGGCTGGCCACCGCGGCCGCCGCGAGCGCGTAGGCGCCGTCGCTGCAGATGCCGAGCAGCAGATAAGTGAGGCCGAGCACCAGGACCTGGGTCGCGACCGGCCCGCGGTGCGGATCGATGAACGGCGGCAAGAACGCGAGGAAGAACAGCGCGACCTTCGGGTTGAGAACGTTCACCACGGCGCCTTGGGCCAGTGCGCTGCGGACCGACCGGCTGCTGGCGAGGGGATCCTTCGCCGGCACCGCGGCCGGCGGGGATGCCAGCCGGTGCAGCCCCAGACCAATCAGGTACGCCGCTCCGACGTACTTGACGACGCTGAATGCGGTGGCCGATGAGACCAGCAGCGCGGACAGGCCGAGCGCGGCGGCGGCCACGTGCACGAGGGTGCCGAGGTGGACACCGACCACGGAGGCGAGGCCGACCCGGCGGCCGTGCTCGACGCTGCGAGT
>JAVEEG010000229.1 GCA_030840585.1 Frankiaceae bacterium
AGGTTGCCCACGTGTTACTCACCCGTTCGCCGCTAGGACACCTCCTCCGAAGAGGAGGGCCTCGCTCGACTTGCATGTGTTAAGCACGCCGCCAGCGTTCGTCCTGAGCCAGGATCAAACTCTCCATTAAGGTCTATTGATTACCCACACCCGAAGGCGCGGGATCATCGACACAAGAGTCGGGTTCTGGCGAACCCATTTGATCTCTGGCAATGAGCAAGACGTTCGTAGCTGTCTTTATCATCACCAAAGGAATCCGCATCGGATACGTCCGGAGACGGCCCGATGACGGGGTATTTGGCACTGACTTTTGGCACGCTGTTGAGTTCTCAAGGAACGGACGCGCACCAGTCGAGGCCTTCCGGCCTGTCGTGGGGCAACCGCTCCACGCTATGTCCGCCACCCCCGTCCTGTCAAAGCACAGGAATCAGGTGTCGCGGCTCGCGGGGCTACCCCCGGCCCGGCCGCTCGCGCGTCCGGCTTCCCGTGGGGCGTAGAAAGCCTAAGGACGGGCGACCCCGCGGTCAAATGCCCTAGGGCGCGACCTCGACGCCGGCCAGGTTGCGCCGACCCTTGCGCAGCACCAGCCACCGGCCGTGCAGCAGCTCGGCCTCGTCCGGCGCCGCTTCGGGGTCGGTGACCCGCACGTTGTTCACGTACGCGCCGCCCTCGCCCACGGTCCGGCGGGCCGCGGACCGGCTGGCGTCGAGGCCCGTCGCGACCAGCAGGTCGCTCACCGCCGGCAGCGGTCGCCGTACTTGGGCCGACGGCGTCTCCGCGAGGGCCGCCGCGAGCGTCGCCGGGTCGAGATCGCGCAGGTCGCCCTGGCCGAACAGGGCCCGGCTGGCCGCCTCGACGCGGTCGGTCTCCGCCGCGCCGTGCACCAGCGTGGTCATCTCGGCCGCCAGCCGGCGCTGGGCCGCCCGCTTGGCCGGCGCTTCGGCCGTCTGCCGGTCGAGGTCCTCGATCTCGTCGCGAGTCAGGAAGGTGAAGTAGCGCAGGTAGCGGCCGGCGTCGCGGTCGTCGACGTTGATCCAGTACTGGTAGAACGCGTACGGCGAGGTGAGCTCGGGGTCGAGCCACAGGCTGCCGCCGCCGGTGGACTTGCCGAACTTCTCCCCCGAGGCGTTCGTCACCAGCGGCGTGGTCAGCGCGTGGACGGCCTCCTGCTCGACCCGGCGGATGAGGTCGACGCCGCCGAGGATGTTGCCCCACTGGTCCGACCCGCCGATCTGCAGCCGGCAGCCGTGCCGGCGGAACAGCTCGAGGTAGTCCATGGACTGCAGCAGCAGGTAGCTGAACTCCGTGTAGCTGATCCCGGTCGAGTCGAGCCGCGCCTTCACCGTCTCGCGGGCAATCATCACGTTGACCGAGAAGTGCTTGCCGATGTCACGCAGGAACGCGAGCACTGGCAGGTCGGCGGTCCAGTCGAGGTTGTTCACGGTCAGCGCGGCGGTCGGGCCATCGCCGAACTCGACGAACCGCTCGAGCTGCGCGCGGATCCGGTCGGTCCACGCCGCGACCGTCTCGGCCGGCTGCATGGTGCGCTCGCCGACCTCGCGCGGGTCGCCGATCATGCCGGTCGCGCCGCCGCCGACGACGATCGGCCGGTGCCCCGCCTGCTGGAACCGGCGCAGCGTAAGCAGCGGCATCAGGTTGCCGGCGTGCAGGCTCGGCGCGGTCGGATCGAAGCCGCAGTACAGCGTCAGCGGGCCGCGGGTGAGGTCGGCGCGCAATGCGTCGAGGTCGGTCGTCTGCGCGATCAGACCGCGCCACGCCAAGTCGTCGAGGATGTCGGCGGCCATGCCCGGCATCCTTCCGTATCCGCGCTAGCTCTTATTGGCAGGACGGCGGCGCGGCGTGTGCGGCCGGTACGCCGACACCGTCGGGTCACCGTCGATCCACCAGCGCCACGGCCGGTCGGCGGCCGCGTCGACACCGACCCGCGGCCCGGTGGTTCGCCGTGCCGGCGAAACGGGTTCGTCGCGAAGCACCCGCAGCGGCGAGCGGGGGTCGCAGACGTCGGCGCCGTCGAGCGCCCGGTCGATCGCGAGCGCTTTGGTCAGCCGGGCCGGTCCCCTGGCCAGGTCGCGGTCCGGGGCATCGGCGCGGCGCATGCGCGCCACCTCGGCACCGGCCACGACTTCACCGGCCCGCAGCAGCACCGCGGCCGCGCGACCTTCCTCGCCGCAGACGAGGTTCACACAGAAGTGCATGCCGTAGGTGAAGTAGACGTACGCGTGTCCGGGCCGGCCGAACATCACCGCGTTGCGCGCGGTCTTGCCGCGGAAGGCATGCGAGGCCGGGTCGTCGGCGCCGTCGTACGCCTCTACTTCGGTCAGCCGGATCGCGACGTCACCGTGGACGACGACGGCCCCGAGCAGTTCCGGCGCAACGTCGAGGACCGGACGATCGAAGAACGCCCGCCGGACCAGTCTGAGTCGGTTCAGTTCGCCCATGCGGCGTGCTCGTGCACCAAGTTCCGTACGTCGTCGAGCTGCTCGCGCACCCGCTCCGGCGCGGTGCCACCGGGAGTCGCGCGCGCCGCCAACGCACCTTCGACCGAGAGCACGCTACGGACGTCCGGAGTCAAGTGCTCGCTGATGTTTCGCAGGTCGTCGTCGGCGACGTCGCCGAGGTCGACACCGTGCACCGAGCACCACACCACGAGATGGCCGACCGCTTCGTGCGCTTCGCGGAACGGCACCCCGCGCCGGACCAGATGTTCCGCGACGTCGGTGGCGAGCGCGAACCCGTCGGCCGCGGTCGCGACCAGTCGCGCCTCGTTGACCCGCATCGTCGCGATCATCCCGGCGACCGCAGGTACGACGAGCAGCAGCGTGTCGACCGCGTCGAACACGGGCTCCTTGTCCTCCTGCAGGTCGCGATCGTAAGCCAGCGGCAGGCCCTTGAGGACGGTCAGCAGCGCGGTGAGGTCGCCGATGAGACGGCCGGCCTTGCCGCGGGCCAACTCGGCGACGTCGGGGTTCTTCTTCTGCGGCATGATCGACGACCCGGTGGCGAACGAGTCGTCGAGTTCGACCCAGCGGAACTCACTCGTCGTCCAGAGCACGACCTCTTCGCCGAGCCGGGACAGGTGCACGCCGATGAGCGCGGCGCAGAACAAGAACTCGACGGCGAAGTCACGATCGCTCACCGCGTCGATCGAGTTGGCGGCGGCGGAGGTGAAGCCAAGTTCGGCGGCGACGGCCTGCGGATCCAGCGGCAACGACGAACCGGCCAGCGCACCGGCCCCTAGGGGCGACACCGCGGCCCGGCGATCCCAGTCCTGCAACCGGGCGAGGTCGCGCGCGAATGCCTGCACGTGCGCGAGCAGTTGGTGCGCGAACAGGATCGGCTGCGCGTGCTGCATGTGCGTGAGCCCCGGCGCCGGGACGTGCATCGTGCGTTCGGCCTGCTCGATCAGCGCGGTCTCGAGCTCGACCAGCCGCGACGCGACCTGGCGCACATGGTCGCGCAGGTAGAGCCGCAGATCCGTTGCGATCTGGTCGTTTCGGCTGCGGCCGGCACGCAGCTTCCCGCCGAGCGATCCGACCCGTTCGAGCAGGCCGCGCTCCAGCGCCGTATGGACGTCTTCGTCCTCCGTCGATGGCCGGAACAGCCCGTGCCGGGCGTCGTGGTCGAGCTCGTCGAGTGCGACCAGCAATCGCTGACACTCGTTCTCGTCGAGCAGGCCCGCGTTGCGCAGCACCCGCGCATGCGCCTTCGACGCGAGCAGGTCGTACGGCGCGAGCCGCCAGTCGAACTGCACACTCGTCGACAGCCGGGTCAGCGCATCCGACGGGCCGCCGGAGAATCGTGCGCCCCACAGCCTCGTCGGTGGCGCGGTGCCGGTCACGTTTCCATTCTCTGGTCCCGCCGCGCGGCGATCCGGCTGGGTAGGCCCCACAACTCGACGAAGCCTTTGGCCAGGCTCTGGTCGAACGTGTCCTCGGCGTCGTACGTCGCGAGGTCGTACTCGTAGAGCGACGCGGGGCTACGCCGGCCGGTGACGGTTGCGCGGCCGCCGTGCAACGTCATGCGCACGTCGCCGGTGACGTGCACGGAGGCGGCGGCGATGAACTCGTCGAGGGCACGCTTCAACGGCGAGAACCAGAGCCCGTCGTAGACGAGTTCGGCCCAACGCTGGTCGACGGATCGCTTGAACCGCGCCAGATCCCGCTCGACGGTGACGTTCTCGAGTTCCTGGTGCGCGGTGATCAACGCGATCGCGCCGGGGCACTCGTACACCTCGCGGCTCTTGATCCCGACGAGCCGATCCTCGACCATGTCGAGCCGGCCGACGCCCTGCGCGCCGGCCCGCGCGTTGAGTTCCTGCACCGCTTCGAGCATCGTCACCGGCCGGCCGTCGATCGCCGTCGGCGCACCGTCGACGAAGCTGATCACGACCTCGTCGGCCGGCCGCGCAACAGCCGGATCGTCGGTGTAGGAGTAGACGTCTTCGATCGGGCCGTTCCAGATGTCTTCGAGGAAACCGGTCTCGACCGCGCGACCCCAGAGGTTCTGGTCGATCGAGTACGGCGACTTCTTCGTGACGTCGATCGGCAGGCCCTTCTCCTCCGCGAACGCGATGGCCTTGTCGCGGGTCATGCCCGAGTCGCGGACCGGCGCGAGCACCTTCAGCTCCGGTGCGAGCGCGGCGATGCCGACCTCGAACCGCACCTGGTCGTTGCCCTTGCCGGTGCAGCCGTGCGCGACCATCGACGCGCCGTGATAGCGCGCGGCCTCGACCAGATGCTTCGCGATAACCGGCCGCGACAGCGCGGAAACGAGCGGGTAGCGGTCCATGTAGAGCGCGTTGGCGCGCAACGCCGGCAGGCAGTAGTCGTCGGCGTATTCGGTCCGCGCGTCGACCACCACGGCTTCGACCGCGCCGCAGTCGAGCGCACGCTGGCGGATGACCTCGAGATCCTCGCCGCCCTGGCCGACATCGGCCGCAACGGCGACGACCTCGGCTCCGGTCTCGGCCGCGATCCAGCCGATCGCGACGGACGTGTCGAGTCCGCCGGAGTAGGCGAGGACGACTCGGTCAGTCATGCTCAGCAGCTCCTGCCATCGTTCGCAACCGGTCGGCGAATGCCGACCCGCCATTCGGATCCCGGATGACCACGAGCACCGTGTCGTCGCCGGCGACGGTGCCGAGCACCTCGGGTAGTTCGTTGCGGTCGATCGCGGACGCGAGCAGGTGCGCACCGCCCGGCGGCGTGCGCGCGACCACGAGGTTCGCACTCGCCTCGACGCTGACCAGCAGCTCGGCGGCCAGCCGGGAGAACCGGCGTTCGGTCGGTTCGCCCAGTGCGCGCAAGACCGGACCGGGCAGCTCGTCGCCGACGGCGTAGACGGTGCCCAGGCCGGGTCGCCGTACCTTCACCGCGCCCATCTCTTCCAGATCCCGCGACAGCGTCGCCTGGGTGACCGCGACGCCCTGAGCCGCGAGCAGCTTGGCCAGTTGGCTCTGCGAACGGACCGGCGTCGCCGCGATCAGCGCGCTGATCCGAGCCTGCCTGGCCGCCTTCGTCGTCGGTGTCGTCGCGGGCAACGTCATGAGCGAGCCAGCAGGAACGACAGCAATGCCTTCTGTGCGTGCAGCCGGTTCTCGGCTTGGTCGAACACGACGCTGTGCGGGCCGTCGATGACCTCGGCCGCGATCTCTTCGCCGCGATGCGCGGGCAGGCAGTGCAACACGATGACGTCGTCCGCCGCGACGTCGACCACGCGCTGGTCGAGCGCGTACGGCTGGAACACCAGCAGCCGGCTGGCGGCCTCGGCCTCCTGCCCCATTGACGCCCATACGTCGGTGTAGAGCACGTCGGCGCCGTCGGCCGCCGCCAGTGGATCCGTGGTCACCTCAACGGAACCGCCGGTGACGGCGGCGATCTCGCCGGCCCGCCGTACGACCTGGTCGATCGGTTCGAATCCGGGCGGCGACGCGACCCGTACGTGCATCCCGGCGAGCGCGCCGGCGAGCAGCAGTGAATGCGCCATGTTGTTGCCGTCGCCGAGGTAGGTCAGCGTAACGCCGGCCAGCCCGCCCTTGTGCTCCCGGATCGTCTGCAGATCCGCGAGCGCCTGGCACGGATGCGCGTAATCGGTGAGCGCGTTGACGACAGGAACCGTTGCGGCCTCGGCGAGCCGTTCGATCCGGTCCTGTCCGAAGGTGCGGATCACGATCGCGCTGACGTAGCGCGACAGCACCCGCGCGGTGTCCTCGATCGTCTCGCCGCGGCCAAGTTGGGTGCTGCGCGCGTCGAGGATGATCGGGTGGCCGCCGAGGTCGGCGACGCCTGCTTCGAACGACAACCGCGTCCGCGTCGACGGCTTCTCGAAGATGACCGCGACCGACAGCGGCCCGGCCAGCGGGCGGGCGGCGAACCGGTCCTTCTTCATCGCGTCGGCTTCGTCCAGCACCGCACCCTGCTCGGCACTGGTGAGGTCGTCGTCGACGAGGAAATGACGGATCACAGTGGCTGCCCTTCGGCCTCGCCCGCTTCAGTCCGCGGCGGCCCGCCGGTCACCTCGGCGACCCGGGCGAGCAGTTCGGAAACACCGAACGGCTTGGCGAAGACCGAGTCCTCGCCGAGGACCTGCTGCAGCCCGGGGACGGCTTCGACCTTGCCGGTGACGACGATGACCGGAACGTCGGACAACGCCGGATCGCCGCGCAGCTCTTCCAGTACGCGGATGCCACCGAGGTCCGGCATCATCAGGTCGAGCAGGATCAATTCGGGCCGGCGGCTGCTCGCCTTGACCAGCCCGGCCAGCCCGTCCGAGGCGACCGCGACGTCGTATCCCTCGGCCGCCAGCAACGTCTGCAGCAACCCGCGGACACTCGGATCGTCTTCGACGACGAGGACGTGCGGCACGCTCATGGACGGGTCCCCCCACTGTTCGCGTCAGCGTTCACGCCGCCGACACTAATGGCGCCAGCCGCCGCGTCGAGGATTGACGGCAACGCGTCGGCGAACGACGTCGCTTCCGCCTCGGTCAGGACCAACGGCGGAGCGAGCCGTACGGCGTCCGGACCCGTTGCGTTCACGAGGAAACCCGCGTCCCGCGCGGCCGTCTCGATCGCCGGCGCGAGACCGTCCGCGACGAGCAGCGCGAGCCAGAGCCCGCGGCCGCGGACGCCGACGCCGGCGTTGGTGAGTTGCTGCGACCACCTGCTGCCGAGATCGACGACGTGGTCGAGCAGGTGCTCCTTCTCGATGGTGTCGAGCACCGCGAGGGCGGCGGCGCAGGCGACCGGGTTGCCGCCGAACGTGGACCCGTGGTCGCCCTTCTGCAGCGCGTCGGCGGTGGTGCCAGTGGCGAGGCAGGCGCCGATCGGCAGTCCGCCGCCGAGCCCCTTCGCGAGGGTCACGACGTCGGGCACGATGCCGTCGCGTTGATGCGCGAACCACGCGCCGGTGCGGCCGATGCCGCTCTGGATCTCGTCGATGACGAGCAGTGCACCGTTGGCATCACAGATTGCGCGCGCGGTTTGCAGGTAACCGTCCGGCGGCGGTACGACGCCGGCTTCGCCGAGGGTGGGTTCGAGCACGACCGCAGCGGTCTGGTCGTCGACCGCGGCGGCCAGCGCGTCGGCGTCGCCGTACGGGATGTGGGTCACCTCGATGCCGAACGGGCCGAACGGCGCGCGCGCCGCTTCCTTCCCGGTCAACGCGAGCGCGCCGAGCGACCGGCCGTGAAACGAATGCTCGGCGGCGACGAACCGCCGCCGGCTCGGGCGGGCACGCAGCACGGTCTTGACCGCGGCCTCATTGGCGGTGGTGCCGTCGTTGCAGAGGAACACCCTGGTGCCGTCGACACCGAGGATGCGCACCAACCGCTCGGCCAGTTCGACCGCGCGCTCGTTGACGTAGAGGTTGGACGTGTGGGCGATCCGACCCACCTGCTCGCTCACCGCGGCGACCACGGCGGGGTGCGCATGCCCGAGCGCGTTCACTGCGATGCCGGCGAGCAGGTCGAGGTATTCGCGACCGTCGGCGTCCTGCACTCGGCAACCTGAGCCGCTGACCAGCGCGAGCGGTGGCGTGCCGTAATTGCGCGCCATGACCGCGTCCCAACGGTCCTGCCACTTCGCGTTGCTACTCATTCGGGCACCACCATCGTGCCGACGCCGGAGTCGGTGAAGACCTCGAGTAGCAACGCGTGTGCCACCCGGCCGTCGAGCACGTGCGCACCGGCGACGCCGCCGCGAACCGCGCGCAGGCAGGCTTCCATCTTCGGCACCATGCCTTCGGACAGCGTGGGCAGCAACTCGTCGAGCTCCTTCGCGGTGAGCCGGCTGATGACATCGGTGCTGTTCGGCCAATCGCCGTACAGGCCTTCGACGTCGGTCAGCATGACCAGCTTCTCCGCGCCGAGGGCGATGGCGAGTGAGGCCGCGGCAGTGTCCGCGTTGACGTTGAAGACACCACCGTCCTCACCCCGAGAAACGCTTGAAACGACAGGGATCCTGCCATCCGCGAGTAAGCCGGCGACGACACCGGGGTCGACGCTGGTCACGTCACCAACGAGGCCGAGGTCGATCTCCTCGCCGTCGATCGACGCGGTCCGTCGGGTGGCGGTGAACAGCCGCGCGTCTTCGCCGGAGATGCCGACCGCGAACGGGCCGTGCGCGTTGATCAGGCCGACGATGTCGCGCTGTACCTGGCCGACGAGGACCATGCCGACGACATCCATCGTCTCGGGTGTCGTGACCCGCAGGCCGCCGGTGAACACCGGCTCGATGCCCATCCGGTCGAGCGCGGCGTTGATTTGCGGCCCGCCGCCGTGGACGACGACGACCCGGATGCCGGCGTAGCGGAGGAAGACGATGTCCTGCGCGAACGCGATCCGCAACGCCTCGTCGGCCATCGCATGTCCGCCGTACTTCACCACTACCGTGCGGCCGTGAAAGCGCTCCAGCCACGGCAGCGCCTCCACGAGCGTGGCCGCTTTGGTCGCGACCTCGACGTCGCGGGTCATGTCGAGTACGCCGAGTTCTCGTGCACGTAGGCCACGGTGAGATCCGTGGTCCGGATGAAGCCCTCGTCGTCACCGGCGTCGAGGTCGATGTCGATCCGCACGTCGCGGCCGCTCATGTCGACGAGCGATCGATCAAGGTGACCAGCGCCGTTGCGGCACACCTCGATGCCGTTGATGGTGACGGCGATCCGGTCCGGATCGAAGACCGCATCCGTCGTACCGATGGCGGAGATGATCCGGCCCCAGTTGGGGTCCTCGCCGTACAGCGCGCACTTCACCAGATTGCTGCGAGCGACGGTACGGGCGACGGTGACCGCGTCTTCCTCGCTGGCTGCCTGCCGCACCGTGATGACGACGTCCTTGGTCGCGCCTTCGGCGTCGGCGACGAGTTGGCGGGCGAGGTCGTCGCAGGCGGCGTGCACCATCGCGGCGAGATCGGCGGCCGGCAGCTCGACCCCGCTCGCGCCGCTGGCCATGAGCAGCACGGTGTCGTTGGTGGACATGCAGCCGTCGGCGTCGACCCGATCGAAGGTGAGCCGGACCGCGTCGCGCAACACGGCGTCGAGTGTCTCCGCGGTCGCGACCGCGTCGGTGGTCAGGACGCAGAGCATCGTCGCGAGTCCGGGTGCGAGCATCCCGGCACCCTTGGCCATCCCGCCGACCGTCACATTTTCGTTGCGCACCAGTGCGGTCTTGCGGACCGTGTCGGTGGTGCGGATCGCCTCCGCGGCGACATCGCCACCGTGCAGGTCGAGACCGGCGGCCGCCTTGTCCACGCCGTCGAGCAGCCGCTGCATCGGCAACCGTTCACCGATCAGGCCGGTCGAGCACACCGCCACCTCGCCGGCGCCACAGCCCAGCAACCCGGCGACATGCTCCGCCGTCCGGTGGGTGTCCTGGAAGCCGTCAGGTCCGGTGCAGGCGTTCGCGCCGCCGGAGTTCAGCACGACGGCGCGGAGCACCCCCCCGGACACGACCTGGCGGGACCACAGCACCGGCGCCGCCTGCACCCGGTTGCTGGTGAAGACACCCGCGGCGGCGTACGACGGTCCGGTGTTGACCACGAGCGCGACGTCGGGATCGCCACTCGCCTTCAGCCCGGCCGCGACCCCGGCGGCGACGAAGCCGGCGGCCGCGGTGACGGTCACGGCGCGACCCCGTTCGCGGACAACCCGGCGGTCTCGTCGAATCCGAGCGCGAGGTTGGCGTTCTGCAGCGCTTGACCCGCGGCGCCCTTGCCGAGGTTGTCGATCGCCGCGACGACGATCGCGCGGCCGGCGTCGGTGTCGGCGGTGACCTGGAGCTGGCAGGAGTTCGAGCCGAACGTGGCCGCGGTGTGCGGCCACTGACCCTCCGGCAACACGGTCACGAACGGCTCGTCGCCATACGCGCTTCCGAGCGTTTCGCGCAGGCGGCTCGCGTCGGCACCGGGACGCAGTTTCGCGGTGCAGGTGGCGAGGATGCCGCGCGGCATCGGCGCGAGCACCGGGGTGAACGACATCGTGGTCTCGCCGCCGAGGGCTTGCCGGATCTCGGGAAGATGCTGGTGCGCGCCACCGACCTTGTACGGCGTGAGGTCGCCCATCACTTCGCTGCCGAGCAGCCGCTGGGAGGCCGTGCGGCCGGCACCGCTGGTGCCGCTCGCGGCGACGACGACGAGGTCATCGGGCTCGACCAGGTTGCCCGCCAACAGCGGCGCGAGGGCGAGGACGATCGCGGTCGCATAGCAACCGGGGTTCGCGATCCGTTTGGCCGCGCGAATCTCGGCCCGGGCGCCGGGTAGTTCGGGCAGCCCGTACGGCCAGGTCCCGGCGTGGTCCCCGCCGTACCAGCGCTGCCAGTCGGCGGCCGAGCGGAGCCGGAAGTCGGCGCCGAGGTCGATGACGACGGTGTGGTCGGCGAGCGCGCTGGCGAGGGCCGCGGATTCGCCGTGCGGCAACGCGAGGAAGACGACGTCGGCGCCGCTGACGCTCGGATCGTCGGCGCCGACGAGAACGCGATCGGCGAGGGTCACCAGCTGCGGGTGCAGCTCGCCGAGCGGCCGGCCGGCGTTGCTCGCGGCGGCGACCGCGGTCACGTCGAGGTGCGGGTGCCCGGCGAGCAGTCGCAGCAGCTCGCCGCCGGCGTACCCGCTGGCGCCAACCACCGCCGCGCTCGTGCCCATGCCGCATGACTATACAGGCGACCGGTTAGTCATGCGTCAGCCGGACTGGACGGCTCTCGCGGTGCTCCTAGGCGCCGCGGAGCTTGGCGCCGAGCTCGCGCTCCGCCGCCGCGATCGCGCCGGCCCGGGCGCCCGCGACATCCTCGGCGGTGAGCGTGCGGTCAGGCGCGCGGAGCCGGAACGCGTACGCGAGCGAGCGGTGGCCGGCCGGCACCTGGCCGCCGGCGTAGACGTCGAACAGCCGGACCTGCTCGACGAACTCCCCCGCGCCCGCCCGCAGCGCCGCCGCGACCGAGGCCGCCGGCACGTCGGCCGGTACGACGACCGCCAGGTCGAACGTCGCCGGGGGGTACGTCGACATCGTCGGCGCCGTGGCCAGATCAGGCGCGGCCAGCAGCAGTTCGTCGACCCGCAGCTCCATCGCGCACGCGCGCGGCGGCAGGTCGAACGCCTCCGCGACCCGCGGATGCAACTCGCCGGCGTGCCCGACGAGCCGGCCGTCGACATGCAGCGACGCGCACCGGCCCGGATGCCAGGGCGCGTGCACGTCGGCGCCGACCGTCAGGGCCAGGCCGACCGCCGCGGCCGCGGCCTGCGCCGCGTCCACCGCATCGGTCCAGTCCGCCGCGCGACCCGCGCCCCACCATCCGGCGGGGAGACGCTCGCCGGCGAGTATGGCGGCGGCGTGCAGCGGCTGGAACGGAACGCTGCTCTCCATCGCCTCGACCACGTCGTCACCGGGCCGGACGCCGGCCGGCGGCGCTGCGATCGGCGGGCCGGGTGCCGGCCGGAACACCGGTCCGATCTCGTAGACCGCTACGTCATGAGTGCCGCGGGCGATGTTGCGGGCCGCCGCGGCGAGCAGCCCGGGCAGCAGCGTCGGGCGAAGGTACGGCTCCTGCTCGGACACCGGATTCGCCAGCCGCACGGCTGGCCAGCGACCGTCGCCCGGCTCAAGCATCAGCCGATCGCCGGTGTCGGCACCGATGAACGGATAGGTCACGACCTCGACGAACCCGGCCGCGGCGAGCGCGCGACCGACCAGCCGGCGTTGGCGTTGCGACCGGGTCAACCCGCGGCCGGCCGGGGCCGACGGAACCGTCGCCGGCAGCCGGTCGTACCCCTCGAGCCGGACGACCTCTTCAACGAGGTCCACCGGCGCGCGCAGGTCGGGCCGCCACGACGGCGCGCTGACGACCAGCGGATCGACACCGGAGACGTCACAACCGACATCGAGCAACCGCCGCCGCACGGTCTCAGCGGAGTACTCAACGCCGGCGAGCCGCGACGGCAACGCCGGATCGAACGAAACCGGCTCGCGGTCGCGGCGGGCATCGACATCGGTGACCTCGTCGGTGTCGACCGCCCCGGCCAACTCGACCAGCAACGCGACCGCTCGTTGCGCGGCCACGTCGGCGAGCGCGTCGTCTACGCCGCGCTCGTAGCGTCGCGAGGCCTCGGAGGGCAACCGGTGCCGGCGCGCGGTGTACGCGATCGAGACCGGATCGAAGTGGGCCGACTCGATCAGTACGGCGGTCGTCGATGGCCCGATCTCGGTCGCGGCGCCACCCATCACGCCGGCGATCGCGATCGGTCCGCTGTCGTCGGTGATGAGCAAGTCCGCAGGATCCAACGCACGGTCGACGTCATCGAGGGTGCGCATCCGCTCACCCGCAGTTGCCCGGCGTACGACGATCGCGCCCTGCAACTTGTCGCAGTCGAAGGCGTGCAGCGGTTGACCCAACTCGAGCATCACCGCGTTGGTCACGTCCACGACGAGCGAGACCGGCCGCATGCCGGCGAGGGTGAGCCGCTGCTGCAGCCACCGCGGGCTGGTCGCCGACTGGTCGACACCGGCGACGACCCGCGCAACGTAGCGATCGCAGCCGGACTCGTCGTCGATCCGCACGGCCGGGCCGTTCGCCGTCGCCGCCGGCGTCGCACCGAGACCTGGGTCGCGCCACGGCACCGCGAACGCGGTCGCGATCTCGCGCGCGATGCCGCGGATCGATAAGGCATAACCGCGGTCGGGATTCACCGACACGTCGAGCACGTCGTCGCGCAGTCCGAGCGCATCGACGACATCGGCGCCCAACGGCAATTCCGTTGGCAGCACAAGTATTCCGGTGTGGTCGTCGCCGATACCGAGCTCGCGTACCGAACAGATCATTCCGTCGGACTCGCGGCCGTACGCCACACGCCGGTTGATCTCGAACCCACCCGGAAGGCGAGCCGGCGGCCGGGCGTACGCAACCGTGTCGCCGACAGCGAAGTTGGTCGCGCCGCAGATCACCTGCCGGGTCTCGTCGCCGGTGGCCGATGTCCCGGTTGCGAGGGTGACCCATCGGATCGGCTTCTTGAACTCGGTCAGTTCCTCGATCGCCTCGACCCGCGCGACGACGACGCCCTCGATGTCAGCACCGATCCGTTCGACCCGTTCGACTTTCAGACCCGCGTCGGTCAACCGCGCCGCGATGTCGTGCGCGGACACGTCCGGCGGCAGGTCGACGTAGTCGCGGATCCACGACAGCGGCGCGCGCATCTCAGGCCTCCAGCCCGAGCGCGAGAGTGAGCCGTACGTCGCCTTCGACGAGGTCACGGATCTCGGCGATGTTGTGCCGCGACATCAGCGTGCGTTCCAATCCCATCCCGAACGCGTAGCCGGTGAACTCCAGCGGATCGATGCCGGCCGAGGTCAGTACGACGGGATGCACCATGCCGCAGCCGCCCCACTCGACCCAGCCCTCGGATCCGCAGGTCCGGCACGGGTCGCCGCCGGCCGCGGACGCGCCGTGGCAGACCCAACAGAGCAGGTCGACCTCGGCGGACGGCTCGGTGAACGGGAAGTGATCGGGGCGCAACCGGGTGCGCACGTCGTCGCCGAACATCGCCCGCGCGAACAGTTCCAACGTGCCGCGCAGGTCGCCCATCGTGAGACCGCGGTCGACGGCAAGTCCTTCGACCTGATGGAACACCGGCGAGTGGGTCGCGTCGAGCGGATCGTTGCGATAGACCCGGCCGGGGGCGACGACATAACAGGGCGCGCCGCGTTCAAGCAGCGACCGCACCTGCACCGGCGAGGTCTGGGTGCGCAACACGACGCCGGCCGACGGCGGGTCGAGCCACAGCGTGTCCTGCTCTTCCCGGGCCGGGTGATGCGAAGGCACGTTGAGCGCGTCGAAGTTCAACCACTCCGCTTCCGCTTCCGGCCCTTCGGCGACCTCCCAACCCATCGCGACGAACACGTCCGCGATGCGCTCCTGCACCAACGTCAGCGGATGGCGCGCACCGCGCGGCCGGCGGTCGGTCGGCAACGTGCCGTCGACCCGCTCGGCGTGCAGCACATGCGCGTCGCGCGCCGCTTCGAGCTCGGCCCGCCGTTCGTCGTACGCCGCGGTGATTTCGGCGAGCGCGACGTTGACCCGGCGGCCGGCATCGGCCCGGGCCGCGGGCGGCAGCGCACCAAGCTCGCGCCGAGCCAGCGCGACCGGCGAACGGTTGCCCAGATGCGCGACATGGACCGCGGCGAGCGCGTCGAGATCGGCCGCGCCGGCGAACGCCGTACGCGCCGCGGCAACGTCCTGATCGAGCACTTCGGGTTGCAAGGCAGCGACTTCTTTCGGGTCGTAATCCGGAGACACAGGACGGTCAGAGCGCGAAGCTCGGCGTGCCCGCCGGCAAGGTAAATCGCAGCAGCGCCCCGCCGCTCGGCGTCTGCCCCACCCCGATCGTGCCGCCGTGCGCCTCGACGATCCCCTTGGCGATGTAGAGGCCGAGGCCGGTGCCACCGCGACTCGCCGCACCCCGCCAGAACTTAGTGAAGATCCGGGCCTGCGCCTGCACCGGAATGCCGTCGCCTTCGTCGCTGACGGTCACGGCCGCGCCGCCGTCGTGCGGCTCGACCGTGACGGTGACGGTGCCGGCACCATGCCGAACGGCGTTCTCGACGAGATTGCCGATTACCTGCGCAAGCTTGTCCGGGTCGACCCACATCTCCGGCAGCTCGCCGGCCGCCGCGACCCGGAAGCGGTCCGCCGATTCACCGGCGGCGATCCGCGCGTCGATGTCGCGCCGGACCAGCGCGGCGATGTCGACGACCTGCTTGCGCAACTCCAGCCGGCCGGCCTCGATCCGCGAGACGTCGAGCAACTCGCTGATCAGCCGGGTGACCCGGTCGGCGTCGGAATTGACCGTCTGCAGCATCAGCTTCTTCTGGTCGTCGGTGAATCGGTCCCACTTCGCCAGCATCGTCGCGGTGAAACCCTTGACGCTGGTCAGCGGTGACCGCAACTCGTGCGCGACCGTCGACACCAGCTCGGCGCCGCTGCGTTCGGTCCGCGCCCGCGCCGCGGTGTCGCGAAGCATGATGATCAGGCGGGTCAGCTGGCGGTCATCGTCGCGGACGTACGCCGCGGTCATCAGCAGCTCGCGGTCGGGCTCGCCGCCGGTCCCCGGCAACACCAGCAACCGCTCCGGCTGCCGGGTGCGGGTGGGCAGTCCGTCGTACGGGCGGGTGCACTGCCACCAGTCGTTGCCCTGGCCGTCGACGAACGGAAGAACGTCGCGGTAGTCGCGGCCGACGGTCTCGTCGGCGGACCGCCCGAGGACGCGCTCCGCGGCCGGGTTGACCACGACAATCCGGCCGTCAGCGTCGGCGACGACCACACCGTCGGGCAACTCGTCGTAGATCCCCTTATCGGGCACGCGATCAGCCTATCGACAGACCGGGCGCAATCGCGGTCCACGCAACGCTCACTTCGCCGCGCCGCCAGCGGCTCGGGCCGTCGGTGATCGGCCAGCCGGCTGCGCGCAACTCGGCGACGGCGCCGGCAAACCGTTGCGGCGGGCCGAAAACCGAGCGCCAGGCCAGCCGGACCCATGCCTCGTCGAGGTCGTGGAGCAGCCGGTGGATCGGCTCACCGTCGACGTTGCGCGAGATGAGAATCTTCGGCAGCCGGGCGGCGACGAAGCCGGGCGTTCCGGACAAGTCCACCGCAAGCGTCAGTGCCTGCGGGCCGGCGCCGTCGAGCCGGATCCACGACGCCAACCGGCCGGCCTCGTCGCAGGTGCCGTCGAGGACGAAGCCGCCCGGCGCGAGCCGTGCTGTCATCTCCGCCCACCAACCGGTGACTTCGTCGACCGGGTACTGCCGCAACACGTTGAAGGCACGGACGGCGTCCGGCCGCAGCCCGGCCAGCTCGAACCCGCCGACCGCGAACTCGACCGGCAGGTCGGTCGGGGTGGCCTGCGCGGTCGCGACCCGGGCCGGATCTATGTCGAGACCGACGACCCGGACCGCCGGGTTGATCCGCCGCAACCGTTGGGCCAGGTCGAGCGTCGTCACCGGCGAGGCGCCGAAGCCGAGGTCGACCACCAGCGGCCGTCGCGTCGACCGCAGCGCCGGCCAGTTCGCTACCAGCCACCGGTCGGCGCGGCGGAGCCGGCGCGGCGCCGTCGTACCCCGGGTCACCGAACCCAGCGGCCGGCTCACCGCCGGTGGGCCCGCGCGCTCGCGTAGAGGCAGACCGCGACCGACGTCGCGAGGTTGAGGCTCTCCGCGCTGCCGTACATCGGGATCCGTACCCGCCGATCCGCCGCCGCCGCGACCGCCGGATCCAGGCCGTGCGCCTCGCTGCCGAACACCCACGAGGTCGGGCCAGCGAGGGCACCGGCGTCGACGAGTGCGTCGAGGTCGTCCTCGGCGTCGACCGTGGTCGCGATGGTCGTGCGCGCGCCGCCGCCACCGGCCAGCTCGAGCGCGGCCGCGGGCGCAAGACCGGAAAGGATCGGTACGGCGAAGACGCTGCCGGCGGACGCGCGGATGCACTTGCCGTTGTGCGGGTCCACCGAACCCTGGGTGAGGATCACGGCGTCGGCGCCCGCGGCGTCCGCCGTACGAATCGCGGTACCTGCGTTGCCGGGATCGTTCACCCGGTCGAGTACGGCGACGAGCCGGGCGCCAGCGAGGACGGAGTCGGCGTCGAGCGGGGCCGGCCGGACCACCGCGAACACGCCCTGCGGGGTGACGGTCTCGGACAGGGTCGCGGCGACCCGGTCGGTGACGACCACGACCGGGATGTCGTTGGCGGCCGCGGTGCGCAGCACGTCCGCGTCGCGCACCACCGCGGCTTCGGTGACGAACACCTCGGTGACCTCGTGCCGGAGGGACGCGAGCGCCGCCGTAGCGGCATGCGGTCCCTCGGCCAGAAACAGCCGCGCGGCCGCCCGCGCCCTGGGATCCAGGAGCTTGCGAGCGGCCGCGACGCGAGTGTTCTGCGGCGAGCTGATCGCCCCGCTCAGGCGGCGGACTCCCCCGTCGAGGCGGCCGGTCCCGGCGTGGCCGGTACGGCGGCGCGAGCCACGTCGACCAGCGCGGCGAATGCGGCCGGTTCGCTGACCGCGAGCTCGGCGAGGTTCTTGCGGTCGATCTCGACACCCGCGATCTTGAGGCCCTGGATGAACCGGTTGTAGGTCATCCCGTTTTCCCGGGCGGCGGCGTTGATCCGCTGGATCCACAACGACCGGAAGTCGCCCTTGCGGGCCCGGCGGTCGCGGTAGGCGTAGCCGAGCGAGTGGAGCATCTGCTCCTTGGCCTTGCGGTAGAGCCGCGAGCGCTGGCCGCGGTAACCGCTGGCCCGCTCGAGGACGACGCGGCGCTTCTTGTGGGCGTTGACCGCCCGCTTCACGCGTGCCACGGGAAAACTCCTTGCCGGTAGGACCGAATGGGTCGACGAACGGGGATTAGCGGCCGAGCAGCCTGGTCATGCGCTTGCGATCGGCCTTCGCGACCTCGACTTCGCCTTGCAGACGGTTGTGCTTCGTGCGGCTGCCAGTGGTCGGTGCGGAGGCGAAGGCAGCCCCTGACTTGCGTCCCGCGCGCAGGCGCATCAACTTGCCACTGCTGGTCACCTTGATGTTCTTCTTGGCGCTGCGGTGCGGCTTCATCTTGGGCATGACTTGCCTGTCTCCTCTATTCGGTCTCGGTCAGCGCCGTGGCCTCGGGTTCGGCTTCGGCCTCGGCACGCCGGTGTTGTTGTTGCTGCTTACGGTGCGGCGCCATGACCATGATCATGTTGCGGCCGTCCTGCTTCGGTTCGAACTCGACGTAGCCGAGCTCCTGGACGTCCTCCGCGAGCCGCTTGAGCAACCGGAACCCCAGCTCGGGGCGGGACTGCTCGCGGCCGCGGAACATGATCGTGATCTTGACTTTGTCCCCCGCCTTGAGGAATCGCACGACGTGACCCTTCTTGGTCTCGTAGTCGTGCGGGTCGATCTTCGGCCGGAGCTTCATCTCCTTGATGACCGTGTGCACCTGGTTACGGCGTGCCTCACGGGCCTTCTGCGCGGTCTCGTACTTGTACTTCCCGTAGTCCATGAGCTTGGC
>JAVEEG010000230.1 GCA_030840585.1 Frankiaceae bacterium
CGGCTCGCCGAGCGAACGCGCGAGCGTCAGCAGTTCGAAGGTGACCTTCTTGGGCGCGCCGTCGACGTGCTCGACGAGTACCAGAACCTCAGCCATGTCAGCGTGCCTCTCAGATGAATTTCTGGGATGCGAGGAACTCGGCCAGCTTCGAGCCGCCGTCGCCCTCGTCCTTGACGATCTGTCCGGCCTGCTTCGGCGGCCGCGCCGCGACTTCGTCGACCGTCGTGGCCGACCCGCCGAGCCCGACCTTGTCGGCTTCGATGCCGGCGTCGGCGAGCGTGAGTGTCGTGAGCGGCTTCTTCTTCGCCGCCATGATCCCCTTGAACGACGGGTAGCGCGGCTCGTTGATTTTCTCGACCACCGAGATGACCGCGGGCGTCGACGCTTCGACGACGTCGTAACCGGTGTCGGTCAGCCGCTCGATCTTCACCGTGCCGGCGCCGACCTCGACCTTGCGCGCGAACGTCAACTGCGCCGCGCCGAGCCGCTCGGCCAGCATCGCCGGTACGACGCTCATTCGCGCGTCCGTCGACTCGACGCCGAGGATCACGAGGTCGTGCTCGATCGTGCCCAGCGCCTTCGCCAATGCGTACGACGTCGCCAGCGCGTCAGATCCGTGCAGACCCGGATCGACCAGGTGGACGGCCTTGTCCGCGCCCATCGACAACGCCTTGCGGATCGTCTCGACCGACTTGTCCGGGCCCATCGTGAGAACGGTGACCTCGCCACCGCTGGCTTCCTTGATCCGCAACGCTTCTTCGACGGCGTACTCGTCGAGTTCGTTCATGACGCCGTCGACGCTTTCGCGATCGACGGTCTTGTCGGTGGCGCTGAGTTTCTTCTCAGCCCACGTGTCGGGAACCTGCTTCACGCAGACGACGATGTTCATGGCGGCGATGTTACTTACCGGTACGAGCGGCCGCGGCACCGAGGTAGGTCTCCGCGGTCGCCAGTTCCTTGACGATGTCGGCGGCGTCGCGCGGCTTGGCCACGAGGCCGGCGGCCTGCCCGGCCCACGTCACCGGCTGCTCGATCGGTTCCGGGTTCGCGCGCAGCTCGTCCTCGCGGCCGTGCCATTTGGCCGCGTACGGATGGTTGAGCGCGCGACCGCCGAACTCGGCCGGCCACGCGGCGCCGCGACCGATGTCGAGCACGGTCGTGTACGTCGTGTCCGCGAGGCCGGCCGCCGCGACCGCCTGCTTCGCATCCTTGGAATTGGCCGCTTCAGTCGCGACCGTGAACGCGGTGCCGACCCAACCGCCGGCCGCACCGGCGGCGATTACGGCCGCGAGCCCGCGGCCGGTCGCGATGCCGCCAGCGGCCAGCACCGGTACGTCGACCGCGTCGAGCACCGCTTGCAACAGCGGCAAGGTCGCGACGTCGTTGCGACCGTGGCCGCCGCCCTCACCGCCGCGGGCGACCAAGACGTCGACGCCGATCGCGAGCGCCGCGCGCGCGTCGTCGATCGTGCCGACCTGGGTGGCGACCAGTTTGCCGGCGGCCTGCACTCGCTCGACGTAACGCGCGTACGGCCCGTACGACAGCGAGATCAGCGCCGCGTCCGACTCGACCGCGACGTCGACAAGCTCCTCGTTGTCCGGCAGCAACCAAGCGAGCAGCCCCACGCCGTACGGCTTGCCGCTCGCCTGCGCGATGTCGAGCTCGGCGCGCAACTGATCGGGGCTGGCGGCCGCGACGCCGACCATGCCCAGCCCGCCGGCCGCGCTCACCGCGGCGGCGAGCGCACCACCGGAGACGCCGGCCATGGGTGCGGACACCACTGGCACGGACAAGCCGAACGTGTTGGTCAACCAGGTCTGGATCACGTGCTGGATCCTGCACCAGGCAGGGAACACTGCACCGCATGGCTCGACCTATCCGCTTTGCGGTGATCGCCGTACTGCTCGCCGGCTTGATGGCGTCCTGCTCCGCCGGCACGCCGGCCAGGCATCCGGTCGCGCGGACGACGCCCTCATCCGCCGCGGCCGGACATACGGCGGAACGACTGGTCGGCTTCTGGCGGGTGATGTCCGGGCGCCTCATCGCTCCGGGCGAGCTGCCCGAGGTGGTGCGCTTCGGTGGGTCACCGGACGACTTCGCCGACTTCCGCAACTGCGGTGTCGTGACCGGTCAATGGCGGGCCACCGAGGGCGGTGCGCTCGTCGCGTCGGTGCCGTTCAAGACGAAGTACTGCTCCGGTGCCGGCCAATACGGGTCGCCGCCCTGGATCGACTTCACCTGGGGTTACCGATTCTCCGGTTCGCACCTTCTGCTGCTCAACAACGAAGGTGACGTACAGGCCTACCTGCAGCCGGCGGAGCCACCGACCGGCGGCAAGGGCGCAACCGCGGCACTGCTCAGCCCGCCCACACCGACCGCCGCGCTCGACGCGACGTTGTCGACACCAGCGCCACTACCCAACGGGATGACTGCCGTCGTGAAGCCGACCCAGGCCAGCGGCACCTGGCTCCTGCCCGGCCAGAAACCGGGCGAGGACGGCCTGAGCCTGCTCGGCGACGCGTACCTGGGCTCGTTCGCCTCGTGCGTGGTCACCGGCCAATTCGCGTACGACACCACCGGCTTCTTCGTCGCGGCGGGAAACTCCCGAGGCGACTGCGACTCGTTGCCGCTGCGTAGCTGGCTGTCGGCCGCTACCCGGCTGGGGCTCGACCACGGCAAGCTCGCGTTCGTCGACCGCACCGGGCGCGTATTGGGCGAACTACTGCGGCACTCGTGAGTTGAGTGTGCGGCGGCGACCCGCCCAGCTGGGCCGCCGCCGCACGCTTATTCCGCCGCCGCTTCCGTCAGGCGGCGGCGGATGCCAACGTGCGACCGGAGCCCAGTTGCTGGCCGCAGCACGTCATCGCGGTGAAGCTCTGGTTGTCGCACCCGTCGCCGACACAGCCGCTGGCGCCGCAACCGGCGCAGTCGAGCAGGTCGTTGTTGCAGGCGCTGCCATCGAACAGTCGTCCGTCACAGTGGCGCATGGTGTCCTTCTTTCCGTTGGACTTGCCGGGCCTTGTGTCTGACGCCGTTGTCAGCTTTCGCATGAGCGATCTAGTGGAACTGCTCTTCTTCGGTGCTGCCCTTGAGTGCGAGCGTTTCGGCCTGCGGGTCGATCGCGGTGGCGACGAGGTCGAAGTAACCGGCGCCTACCTCGCGCTGATGCTTGGTCGCGGTGTAGCCGATCTGCTCGGCCGCGAACTCCTTCTCCTGCAACTCGACGTACGCGGTCATGCCGCCCTCGGCGTAACCGCGGGCGAGTTCGAACATCGAATAGTTCAAAGCGTGGAAACCGGCCAGGGTGATGAACTGGAACTTGTAGCCCATCGCGCCGAGCTCGCGCTGGAACTTCGCGATCGTGTCGTCGTCGAGCGCCGCTTTCCAGTTGAACGACGGCGAGCAGTTGTAGGCGAGCAGCTGGTCGGGGAACTCCTTCTTCACGCCTTCCGCGAATTGCCGCGCGACCTCGAGATCCGGCTTCGAGGTCTCCATCCAGATCAAGTCGGCGTACGGCGCGTAGGCGAGCGCGCGGGTGATACACGGGTCGATGCCGTTGGTCACCCGGTAGAAGCCCTCGGCGGTGCGGTCACCGGTGACGTACTGCTTGTCGCGCTCGTCGACGTCGCTGGTGATGAGGGTCGCGGCCTGCGCATCGGTACGGGCGACGATGACCGACGGAACGCCTTCGACATCCGCGGCGAGCCGGGCGGCGTTGAGGGTCTTGACGTGTTGGTTGGTCGGGATCAGCACCTTGCCACCGAGGTGGCCGCACTTCTTGGCCGAGGACAGCTGGTCCTCCCAGTGCACACCCGCGGCGCCGGCGTCGATCATCGACTTCATCAACTCGTACGCGTTGAGCACGCCACCGAAGCCGGCTTCCGCGTCGGCGACGATCGGCGCGAACCAGTCGACGTCGTTGCTGCCCTCGCTCCAGGTGATCTGGTCGGCTCGCTTAAGCGCGGTGTTGATCCGCCGTACGACGGCGGGCACCGAGTTGGCCGGGTAGAGGCTCTGGTCCGGGTAGGTCTGCGCGGCGAGGTTGGCGTCACCGGCGACCTGCCAGCCGGAGAGATAGATCGCCTTGAGCCCGGCGCGGACCTGCTGGACCGCCTGGTTGCCGGTGAGGGCGCCGAGGGCGTTGATGTAGTCCTCGGAATTGATCAGGTTCCACAACTTCTCCGCGCCGCGGCGAGCGAGCGTGTGGTCCTCCTGCAAGGTGCCGCGGAGCCGGACGACGTCGGCGGCGGAGTAGTCGCGGTTGACACCTTTCCAGCGCGGGTTGGTCTCCCACTCCTGCTGGAGGGCGTCGGTCTGCTGGATCTGGTCTTGCTGGGCGGTACCGGGCATGTGCGGGATCGCTCCTCAACATTGAGTGAACTTCCGGTTGTCTTACTCACTATGCGACGGCTCACGCCTGTTGTCGAACTCTGTTCGGTGTGAACTTTCGCGTTTCTTCCGTTACAGTGAAGAACGTGGCAGAGGTCACCCTCGATGTGGTGGTGCTGGGGCAGCGCTTGCGGCATGCCCGCCGCGCCCGCGGTCTCACCCTCGCGCAGCTGGCCGATTCGGTCGGCAGCGCCACCTCGGCCCTGTCGATGATCGAGAACGGCCGGCGCGAGCCGAAGCTGTCACTGCTGCAGGCGATCGCCGCGCGGCTCGACGTACCGGTCGACGAACTGCTCCGGCCGGAGGCGCCGAGCCGGCGCGCGTCGCTGGAGATCGCGCTCGAACGGGCCCAGCGGGATCCGGCGTACCCCACCTTGGGGCTGCCGCCGCTGCGGCCGGGGCCGCGGATCCCGACCGACGTGCTGGAGCACGTCGTCGCGTTGCACGCCGAGTTGCGGCGGCGGGACGAGCGGTTCGCCGCGACCCCGGAGGCGGCCCGGCGGGCGAACGTCGAGCTGCGGCGGCACATGCGCCAGCGGGACAACTACTTCGCCGAGGTCGAGGCGGCCGCCGACGAGGCGTTGCGCGCGGTCGGTCACAGCGGCGGGGCGCTGCCGCAGCGGGCGATCACCGACCTCGCCGCGCACTTCGGCTTCACGTTGCATCACGTAAGCGACCTGCCGGAGTCGACCCGCTCGATCGCCGACACGGCGCACCGGCGCATCTACCTGCCGCAGCGACCGGCCGGCCACGACCCGCGCTACGTGGTGCTGCAGACGCTCGGTCACTTCGCGCTTGGCCACACCGATCCGGTCGACTTCGCCGACTTCCTCCGGCAACGCGTGGAGGCCAACTACTTCGCCGCCGCACTGCTCGTACCGGAAGGCGCCGCGGTGCGATTTCTCCTTGAAGCCAAACGGGATCGGGCACTCTCAATGGAGGACCTGCGCGACGTGTTCGCGGTGTCGCACGAGACCGCCGCGCACCGGTTCACCAACCTCGCGACGCATCACCTCGGGCTGACCGTGCACTTCACCCGGACCGATGCGAGCGGCACGATCTACAAGGCATACGAGAACGACGGGCTGACCTATCCGACCGATGCGACCGGCGCGATCGAGGGCCAGCTCGCCTGCCGGCAGTTCTCCTCCCGCCGGGTGTTCGGCTCCGGCGATCGCTACGCGTCGTACACGCAGTTCACCGATACGCCGACGGGGACGTTCTTCTGTACGTCGCACGTCGAGCCGGGCGGTGGCGGGGAGTTCGCGGTCACGGTCGGGGTGCCGTTCCAGCACGCGAAGTGGTTCCGCGGCTCCGACACCCAGCGGCGGCGCAAGTCAGGCTGCCCGGCCGCGACCTGTTGCCGCCGGCCGCCGGCGGAGTTGGCGAGCAAGTGGGCCGGCAACGCCTGGCCGTCGGCGCGGGCGCACAGTCACTTGCTCGCCGCCTTGCCGCCGGGAACGTTCCCGGGCGTCGACACGACCGACGTCTATGCGTTCCTGGAACGGCACGCGCCCTCCGACTCGACCGGTTGACGGTCTACCTGACAGCAACACAGGCGTGCGCCATGCTGGCCCGATGTTGAGCTGGGTGCGGGGCTGGCGGGAATCGCGCGAAGCCGCTGCTGCCCTCCGCGAGCGGGCACCCGGCGCGGCCGAGCTCGTCGATGCGGTGCGGAACGCGGGCGGGCGCAAGACCGGCTCCCTCTGCGTCTACGGCGACTTCTTCGGCCGCCCCTACGACAACGTGCACCGCGCGATCGCCGCCACGCTCGATCCGGAGGGTTGCGCACTCATCGGCTTCGACGACCACGAGACTTTGCGAGTGTGGGACCCGGAGGGCATCCACATCGGCGCCGGCGAGTTCCGGGTCGAACGCGCCAGCAAGGTGCGCTGGGAGTGGTACTCCTACGGCGATCCCAGGACGCCGGAGAATCTGTACTTCATCGAGCACCGCGTCGTCGGCGACAACGTCGAAGCGTCCACCAACTCCCGGCCGTCCTCTTTCAACCCGCATCTCAGCCGGCCGGCGATCGAACTCCTCGACGGGCTGGCGTAGGAGCGAGGTCTAGGAGGGATCGGCGAAACGGGGCCCGTCGCGAGCGACGGTGAGGCGGCGATCCGGCAAAGCCGCAGGCCGCGTGCGTAGCGGTGCGACGCACGCCGC
>JAVEEG010000311.1 GCA_030840585.1 Frankiaceae bacterium
GATCGCGGTCGTCGGCCGCACCAACCGCGGCTTCGTCTACGCCACCGCCGTCATGGGCGTCACCGGCGCCCGCGGGGCCGTCGGCGCGCGCGCGGAGGAGCTTGTGACGCGGGTGCGCGCGCAGACCTCGCTGCCCGTCGGCGTCGGGCTGGGCGTGAGCAACGGCGACCAGGCCGCCGAGGTCGCTTCCTTCGCCGACGGGGTCATCGTCGGCACGGCCTTTGTGCAGGCGCTGCGCGACGGCGGGCCGGCGGCTGTGCAGAAGCTGACGGAGGAGCTGGCCGCGGGCGTACGGCGATGAATCTCGCCTACATTCCCAGCCCGAGTCAGGGCGTGTGGCACCTCGGTCCGCTGCCGGTCCGCGCCTACGCGCTGTGCATCATCCTCGGCGTCATCGTCGCCGTCGTGATCGGCGAGCGACGGTGGGTTGCTCGCGGTGGCCCGAAGGGCGCGGTCGCGGACATGGCCGGCGTCGCCGTCCCGTTCGGGCTCGTCGGCGGCCGGATCTACCACGTCATCACGTCGTCGTCGCAGTACGTCCACCACCCGGTGGAGGCGCTCTACATCTGGCGCGGCGGACTCGGCATCCCGGGCGGCATCCTGGGCGGCGTCATCGCCGGCATCATCTTCTGCCGACGGCGCGGCCTCAGTGCTGGCGCGATGGCGGACGCGATCGCCCCCGGCGTACCCATCGCGCAGGCCATCGGCCGGTTCGGCAACTACTTCAACCAGGAGCTCTTCGGCCGGCCTACGCACCTGCCGTGGGGCCTGGAGATCGACCCCGACAACCCCGACGCCATCCCCGGCGCCGAGGCCTATCACCCGACGTTCCTGTACGAGGCGCTCTGGAACGTCGGGGTCGCGGGCGTCGTGCTGTGGGCCGACCGGCGCTGGCGGTTGGGTCGAGGCCGAGCCTTCGCGCTCTACCTCGCGCTGTACGCCGTCGGCCGCAGCTGGGTCGAGGCGCTGCGCATCGACGAGGCGCACCGGTTCTTCGGCTTGCGGCTCAACGACTACGTCGCGGGGATCGTGTTCGCGGGCGCCACGACGTACTTCATCCGCAAGCGCGGTCTGCCTCGTGAGGACGTTGTGGAGGACGTGCCCGCGCCGGAGCCGGACGTAGCCTTGGAACCGTGACCGTCAAGAGCGAGCGCGTCCCGCCCGAGCACCACCACGACCATCGCGACGTCACCGGTGGCTGGCTGCGGCCGGGCGTCTTCGGGATGATGGACGGGCTCGTCAGCAACACCGCGATCATCAGCGGTGTCGCCGGTGGTGGCGTCACCGGACATGCCCTCGTCCTGACCGGCGTCGCCGGGCTGGCGGCCGGTGCGTTCTCGATGGCGACGGGGGAGTACATCTCGGTCGCCTCGCAGAGCGAGCTGACCCGCGCGGAGATCGAGATCGAGAAGGCCGAGATCGCCCGGGTGCCGGAGGCCGAGGAGGCCGAGCTCGCCGCGATCTACCGCGGTCGCGGCGTCGACGACGCAACGGCGCGCGAGGTGGCGCGGCAGCTCTCTGCCGACCCGGATCAGGTCTGGCGAGTCCATGCCCGCGAGGAGCTCGGCGTGGACCCCGACGACCTGCCGTCGCCGTGGGTCGCGTCGGGCTCCTCCTTCGTCGCGTTCAGCCTCGGTGCCCTGGTGCCCCTGCTGCCGTACCTGCTCGGTGCGCGCTCGCTCGCTCTCGCCGTGATCCTCGCCGGCGTGGCGTTGTTCCTCGGCGGCGCGCTCGTCAGCCGCTTCACCAACCGGTCGGCGCTCTACAGCGGGGCGCGGCAGCTGGTGATGGGCGGCCTCGCCGCGGGCGTGACCTACCTCGTCGGCCAAGCGGTGGGCATCGGCGTCAGCTAGCCCGCTCAGCCGGCGACGAGCTCGCTGCGGCTCGTGGGGAGGGCGGTGCTGCCGGGGCGCAGGTGGAGCTCGACGGTGACCCAGCCACCTTCGCTGCGCACGTCGACCGTCCCGCCGTAGACCTCGACGAGCCGGCGTACGACGTACAAGCCCATCCCCATGCCCTCGGCGTCACGCGTGGCACCGCTCGCCGCCTGGGTGAAGGGCTCGAAGAGCCGGCCGGCATCGTCGTCGTCGAGGGTCCGGCCCTCGTTGCTCACCGTGATCCAGACGCCGGCGTCGTCACGGCCGCCCGCGAGGATGGGAACCGCCCCAGAGTTGCCGTGCTGCTGCGCGTTGTCGACGAGGTTGGCGAGCACCTGGTGCAGCGCCTGCCGGTCGATGCGCGCGGTGGTGCGGGGCTCCACGAGCACCTGCACCTCACCTCCGGACGGGCGGGCGGCCACCGCCAGCATGGCCACCTCGGCCGCCACGGCGTCGACCTCGGCCAGAGCCGTCGGGTCGGCTGAGGTCGCGCGCGCCGCGGTGAGCATGTTCTCCAGCAGCCGGGACAGCCGCTCCTGCTGGTCGAGGACCGCGTGCAGCAGCTGGGCGCGGGCGGCCGGGTCGAGCCGGTCGCCCCGCTTGAGCAGCGTCAGTGCCGCGGCCCGGATGCCGGTCAGCGGCGTCCGGAACTCGTGGCTCACGGTCCCGATCAGGTCGTTGCGGATCCGGTCGGTCTCCTCGAGCCG
>JAVEEG010000242.1 GCA_030840585.1 Frankiaceae bacterium
GTGATCAGGTCGGAGTCGTTGGTCGCCTTCGGCATCGGCCGCTTCGGGTCGACGAGGTCGGTCGCCTTCGCCGCGAGTTGCGCCGTATTCGTGAGATTTCCGTTGTGTCCCAACGCAATTCCGCCGCCGTGCGTCGTCGGACGGTACGACGGCTGCGCGTTCTCCCAGGTGCAGGAGCCGGTGGTGGAGTAGCGGCAGTGGCCGACCGCGAGGTGGCCACCGAGGGCAGACAGCGTGGCTTCGTCGAAGACCTGCGCGACCAGGCCGAGCTCCTTGTAGACGACGACCGTCGTGCCGTCGGAGACGGCCATGCCGGCCGCTTCCTGGCCGCGATGCTGCAGCGCGTATAGGCCGAAGTACGTGAGCTTGGCGACGTCCTCGCCGGGTGCCCATACGCCGAAGACGCCGCACGCGTCCTTAGGCGGTTGCTCGTCTACGTCCACGTCTACGTCGGGTCCGGCTGGGACCACGGCGGGGCTCCTCATGATCGGCGGCGGGGAAGCCGGTCAGCGTCCATGGTAGCGGGGGAAATCACGCCAGGACGGGCAACAGCGAAGACAGGTCGGCCCGTTCGCCGCTCGGCCGGATCCGGCCGGTCCGCACCGCCTCGGTCCACGCCAGCCGCCCGGTCGCGAGCTCCATCCACGCGACCGGATCCGCCTCGACGACGTTCGGCGGGGTGCCCCTGGTGTGCCGCGGGCCCTCGACGCACTGCACGGCGGCGTACGGCGGCACCCGTACCTCGACCGAACGGCCCGGGGCGCGGCCCGCGAGCACTCCGGTGAGCAGCCGTACGCAGGTGCCGGCGGCCTGCCGGTCGAGGGCCGGTTCGACGCCGAGCGCGGCGGCCAGGTCGAGCGTGTGCACCGTCGCCTCGACACAACGGGTGGCGAGGTAGTCGGTCAGCCGCATCGCGCCGAACCGTGCTTCAACGATGAACTCCGGCGGCACGTCTGCCAGCGCCGTCTCGGCGTCGAGCCGTGCGGTGCGCATCCCGCCGCGCAACTCGGCCGGGCCGGCGTCGTCGGCCATCGCGGTGGCGCGCTCGTCGACGGCGGCGGCCGCGGGTACGCAGCCGTCGGCCCAGCTGTGCACGTCCATCGTGGGTGCGGACGCCGGTTCGGCGGTCAGGTAGCGCGCCATCCCGGACATGCTCAGGGTCAGGTGCGCGACGAGTTGCGCGACGGTCCACGCCCCGAGCCTGGTCGGCAGCGCGAACGCGGCGGGATCGAGCGGGTCGACCATCTCGTCGACGAGCCGGTGCTGCGCGACGACGGCGTCACGGGTCGCGCCGAAGTCGAATCGCACTCCAGGCCCTCAGTCGCTCAGGCCAGATGCCGCGGCAACGTCGCCTCGTGCGTCTCGCGCAGCCGCTCGAGCGGCAGCGTGAACTGGCCGGTGACGTCGAGCGCGTCGCCGCCGGTACGGCCGAGCCGGCTGACCGCGAGGTCATGGCCGGCGGCGATCTCCAGCAACCGGTCGACATCGGCGTCGCGACACGTCACGACGGCGCGCGCCGCCGACTCACTGAACAGCGCGACGAACGGATCGCCGTCGAGCGTCACGGTGGCGCCGATACCGTTGAGCAGCGCGGCCTCGACGAGGGTCTGGCCAAGCCCGCCGTCGGAGACGTCGTGCGCGCAGGTGAGCAGGCCGTCGGCGGCTGCCGCCTGTAGCGCGTCGGAGAGCTGCCGCTCGGCAGACAGTCGCGGCATCGGCGGGCGTCCCCCGAGGTGGCCGTGCACGACCCAGGCCCACTCGGAGCCGCCGAACTCGTCGTACGTCTCGCCCAGCAAGATGACGACGTCGCCGGCCGCGACGAAACCGCTAGGCACCCGGCGGTTCACGTCGTCGAGCACCCCGAGTACGCCGACGACCGGCGTCGGATGGATGGCGGTGGCACCGGTCTGGTTGTAAAAGCTCACGTTTCCGCCGGTGACCGGCACGCCGAGTTCGGCGCATCCGTCGGCGAGACCGCGGGTCGCCTCGGCGAACTGCCACATCACCGCCGGATCTTCGGGTGAGCCGAAGTTCAGGCAGTTAGTGACGGCGAGCGGGCGCGCGCCGCTGGTCGACACGTTGCGATAGGCCTCGGAGAGCGCGAGTTGCGCACCGGCGTACGGATCGAGGCGCGCGTACCGGCCGTTGCCATCGAGCGAGAGCGCGACGCCGCGATCGCTGTCGTCGACAAGCCGTACGACGCCGCTGTCGTGCGGCATCGCGAGCACGGTGCCGCCGAGCACGTACCGGTCGTACTGCTCGGTGACCCAGCGCCGCGACGCGAGGTTGGGCGAACTGGCGAGACGCAGCAATGTCTCGGCGAGTTCGTCGCCGGTCGCCGGTCGGACCAGTGCGTCAGTGCTGTCGGCTTGCAGCGCGTCCTGGTCGTCCGGCCGGGCGTACGGGCGCTCGTACACCGGGCCTTCGTCGGCGAGCGAAGCCGGCGGTACGTCGACGACGACCTCGCCGTGCCAGCGCACTTCCAGGCGACCGCTGTCCGTGACCTCGCCGATCACGGTCGCAAGCACACCCCAGTGCGCGCACAGCGCGAGCACCTCGTCGACGTCACCGGGCTCGACGATGGCGAGCATGCGTTCCTGCGACTCGCTGGTGATTACTTCGACCGGGCTCATCGACGGCTCGCGCAGCGGTACGAGGTCGAGGTCGACCGTCATGCCGCTACCGCCGTGCGAAGCAGTTTCGCTTGTGGCACAAGACAATCCGGCGCCGCCGAGGTCCTGAATGCCGGTGACGAGACCGCGCTCGAACAACTCGAGGCAGCACTCGATCACGACTTTCTCGGTGAACGGATCGCCCACCTGCACGCTGGGTCGCTTCGACGGGCCACCGTCTTCGTTGAAGGTGGCCGAGGCGAGAACGGAAACGCCGCCGATGCCGTCGCGGCCGGTCTTCGCACCGAGCAACACGACTTTGTTGCCGGCACCTTCGGCGCGCGCGAGCTGGATCTGGTCGTGCCGCATCACGCCGAGGCACAACGCGTTCACCAGCGGGTTGCCCGCGTAGGTCGGATCGAAGACGACCTCGCCGCCGATGTTGGGCAGTCCGAGGCAGTTGCCGTAACCACCGACGCCGGCGACGACACCGCTGACCAACCGGCGGCTGTCCGGGTGGTCGATTTCCCCGAACCGCAACGAATCCATGACCGCGATCGGCCGCGCGCCCATCGTCAGGATGTCGCGGACAATGCCGCCGACACCGGTCGCCGCGCCCTGGTAGGGCTCGACGTACGACGGATGGTTGTGGCTCTCCACCTTGAACGTCACGGCGAGCCCGTCACCCACATCGACGACACCGGCGTTCTCGCCCATGCCGACGAGCAAGACGTCGGTCTCCGGCGCCTTCTCCCCGAACTGGCGCAGGTGCACCTTGCTCGACTTGTACGAGCAGTGCTCGCTCCACATGACGCTGTACATCGCGAGTTCGGTGTCGCTCGGCCGGCGGCCGAGGATGTCGCAGATGCGCGCGTACTCGTCGTCTTTCAACCCGAGTTCGGCGTACGGCTGCTCGGTTTCGGTCATGCCGCGGTCAGCTGCTTGAGCACCGAGACGAACATGCCGAGGCCATCGGCGCTGGGCCCGGTGAGCGGGTCGATCGCATGCTCCGGATGCGGCATCAGGCCGACGACATTGCCGGCCTCGTTGCGGATGCCGGCGATGTCACGCAACGCACCGTTGGGGTTGCCGCCGACGTACCGGAAAGCAACCCGGCCGGTGGCTTCGAGCTCGTCGAGGGTCGACTCGTCGGCGACGTAACGACCCTCGCCGTTCTTCACCGGTACGACGATCTCCGCGCCGGCGGCGTACTCGCTGGTCCAGGCGGTGTCGGCGGCTTCGACCCGCAGCCGCTGGTCGCGGCAGACGAAGTGCAGGCCGGCGTTACGGATCAGCGCACCGGGCAGCAAGCCGGCTTCGCAGAGCACCTGGAAGCCGTTGCAGATCCCGAGCACCGGCAGCCCGTCGCGGGCGGCCGCGACGACCTCGGCCATGATCGGCGCGAAGCTGGCGATCGCGCCCGCCCGCAGGTAGTCGCCGTAGGAGAAACCGCCGGGCAGAACGGCGGCGTCGACGCCGCGCAGGTCGTGGTCGCCGTGCCAGAGCGAGACCGGCTCGGCGCCGGCGAGGCGGACGGCACGCAGCGCGTCGCGGTCGTCGAGCGAGCCGGGAAAGGTGATGACGCCGATGCGGGCGGTCATGCCTTGCAGCCTACCGGCGACTGCGGGTGCGTTGCGTCAGTCGATCGCGGCGGCGCCCTCGCGCCGGGCCGCCTCGACCCGGGTGAGGTCGATCTCGGCGTCGAGCGGGGTGCGTTCGGCGAGCTTCTGGATCGCCGAGCCGTCGCGGAACGCGAGCGTCTTCTCCAACCGGACGACCATCCCGTTCTCCGGCCGCGACTGGAACCGCACCTTGTCGACGAGGGCACGAATCAGCTGAATGCCGCGGCCCTCCTCGGCGTTCGGGTCGGCCTCGGCGTGGCCGAGGTGGGCGGCGTCGAAGCCGCGGCCGGTGTCGACGACGAGGATCGTGCAGAGGTTGTCGTCGATACCTGCGACGACTTCGTACTCGTCGTCACCGGCCGCATGGTCGAGGACGTTCGTGCAGGCCTCGGTGAGCGCGATGCCGATGTCTTCGACACAGTCCGCCTCGACGCCGAGCGTGTGCATCGACGTCGCGAGGACTCGTCGTACCACCGGAACACTGAGCGCGTCTCGCGGCAGTTGCAGCGTGACTTTGATTTCCATGATGTGGGTCCCTCCGCCACGAAAGACCCTCCCCGAGATGGCTGCGGGTTTAACCCCCAGTTGATCAACTCAGTCGATGAGCCGGACTGCGAAATCCTCGATGACGGGGTTGGCCAGCAGAGTTGCGGCGATCTTCTCGACCTGGGCCTGCGCGTCGGCGGCGTCGATGTCGACCTCGAAGTGCTTGCCCTGGCGGACCGCGCTCACCTGGTCGAAGCCGAGGCCAGGCAGCGCGCGCAGGATCGCCTGGCCCTGCGGATCGAGGATCTCGGGCTTGAGCATGACGTCGACCGCGACCTTTGCCACGGCGGCCAGCCTATCGGCCGCGCTCGCGGCGCGACGATGTGAAATGGCTGCGTTCTATCGCGGCGATTTCACCTCAAGCGGTGGTCAAGCTGCGGTGAAAGCCTGGCCGGTGAGGCGCTCGTAGGCATCGACGTATCTCGCCCTCGTCTGCGCCACCACGTCGTCCGGGAGCGGCGGCGGCGGGGAGTTGCGGTCCCAGCCGGACTCGTGCAGCAGCCAGTTGCGGACGTACTGTTTGTCGAACGACGGCTGCGGCTGCCCCGGCAACCAGCCGTCGGCCGGCCAGAAGCGCGACGAGTCCGGCGTCAGCACTTCGTCGCCCAGCACGAGCGTGCCGGCGCGGTCGCGGCCGAACTCCAGCTTGGTGTCGGCGACGATCACGCCCTTGGCTTCGGCGAGCGTTGCGGCCCGCGCGTAGACCGCGAGGGTCAGCTGCTCCAGCTCCGCCGCCACTGCCGGCCCGACCGTCGCGGCCACCTGCTCGCGGCTGACGTTCTCGTCGTGCTCGCCCATCTCGGCCTTGGTAGCCGGGGTGAAGATGGGCGCCGGCAGCCGGTCGCCGTCCTGCATGCCGCTCGGCAACACATGACCGCAGATCGCGCCGGTCGCGACGTAATCGGTGTAGCCGCTGCCGGTGAGGTAGCCGCGCGCGACGCATTCCACCGGCGCCATCTCCAGCCGCCGGCACAGCATCGACCGGCCGCGCAACTCCTCGGCGTACGGCGCCAGCTCGGCCGGGTAGTCGTCGACCGACGCGGTGACGAGATGGTTCGGTACGACGTCCGCGAGTTGCTCGAACCACCACAGCGTCAGGGCGGTCAGCACCGCGCCCTTGTCTGGGATCTCCGTCGGCAGGATGTAGTCGAACGCGGAGATGCGGTCACTCGCAACCATGAGCACGAGGTCGTCGCCGACCGCGTACAGATCGCGCACCTTGCCCGAGTGCAGGTGACCCGGGATGGTCACGCCCTCCACCGTCATGACAGGGCCGCGACTCGTTCGAACACACCGGCAAGCCGTTCGAGGTATCGCTCCGGCCGGCACACCTCGTCGAGCCTCGCCTCGTCGAGAGTCTGACCAGCATCGGCGGCGTGCTTGCGCAACGTCTCGCGGAACGGCACTCCTGATCGCCACGTCTCCATGGCCGCGCTCTGCGTCAGCGCGTACGCCGATTCGCGGGACAGTCCACTCTCGACTAGTTCGAGCAGTACGGCGCTGGAGTAGATGAGGCCGCCGGTGGCGTCGAGGTTCGCGCGCATCCGATCAACGTTGACGACGAGGCCGTTGACCAGCCGCGCGGTGAGGTGCAACAAGTAGTCGGCGCCGATCGCCGCGTCGGGCAACGCGATCCGCTCGACCGACGAGTGCGAGATGTCCCGCTCGTGCCATAGCGGGATGCCTTCCATCACCGGCACGACCTGGGCGCGCACGATCCGGGCCAGCCCGCAGATCCGTTCGCACAGGATCGGGTTGCGCTTGTGCGGCATCGCACTCGATCCCTTTTGACCCGAACCGAACGGCTCTTCCAACTCGCGTACCTCGGTGCGCTGGCCGTGCCGCACTTCCAGCGCGATCGCTTCGCACAACGTCGCGACGACGGCGAGCGCCGACACCCATTCGCTGATGCCGTCGCGGATCACTACTTGAGTCGCGACGTCGGCCGCGCGCAGTCCCAGCGCAGTCGCGACGTGCTGCTCGATCGCGGGGTCGATGTTGCTGTACGACCCCACGGCGCCGGAAATCTTTGCAACCGCAACACTTTCCCGGGCTCGCCGTAGCCAGTCGCGGGTCCGCGCCATCGCGAACGCGAAGTCGGCGACCCGGTGGCCCCAGACGTCCGGCTCGGCGTGCACGCCGTGCGTCCGGCCGACCCGCAACGTCGCGCGATGCGCGAGTGCGTGGTCACGCAACGATTCGACGAGTCCGTCGAGCCGGGCCAGCAGCAGGTCCGATGCTTCGACGAGTTGCAACGCCAGCGCGGTGTCGAGTAGGTCCGACGACGTCATGCCGTAGTGCACCCACGCCGCGGCGTCGCGCGGCGTGGTGTTGTCGGCCCAGGCGGTGAGGAACGCGATCACGTCGTGTTGCGTGACCGCTTCGACCGCGGCGACCGCTTCCGGCGTCGGCGGGGTCGCGGCCCGGACCGGATCGACCGCGTCGGCCGGGACGGTGCCGGCGGCGGCGTGCGCTTCCAGCACGATCGTCTCGACCTGGCACCACAGCTCGTACTTGTGCGCCTCGCTCCAGACCCGACCCATCTCGGGCAACGTGTACCGCTCGATCACGTGGCAGCCGCCTGTTCGAAAGTTTCCTTGAACTGCGCCAATTTCGCCCGCAGAGACGTATCCGCGACCGAAAGGATCTGTACGGCGAGGATCGCCGCGTTGGTCGAGTGATCCAGCCCGACAACGGCGACCGGCACACCAGCGGACATCGACGTCATCGCGAGCAACGCGTCGAGCCCACTGATGCCGCCACCGCGCAGCGGTACGCCGATCACCGGCGTCGTCACGTGTGAGGCGACGATGCCGGCGAGGCTTGCGTTGACACCACCACCGGCGACCACGACCTCGATGCCGCGCGCCTCCAGCTCCGCACACCAGTCGAGCAGCGCCCGCGGCGCGCGGTGCGGGCTGATCACCGTCTCGTCGTACGCGACGCCGAACCGGCCGAGCATCGCGCCGACCCGCGACATCACTTCCTGCTCGGTGGTCGAGCCGTAGATCACGGCGACGCGCGGGGCCTCGGTCA
>JAVEEG010000257.1 GCA_030840585.1 Frankiaceae bacterium
ATCACCGACTGGAAGTCCGAGCTCGCGCCCTACTACGACCAGGCGACCCGGATGCTCGGGGTGACGACCAACCCGACGATGACGCCCTCGGACGTGGAGATGAAAGCGGTCGCCGAGCAGATGGGCGTCGGGCACACGTTCGCGCCGACACCGGTCGGTGTCTTCTTCGGCGAGCGGCCCGGCGAGACGGTCGCCGACCCGTACTTCGGCGGCGCCGGCCCGGCCCGCACCGGTTGCATCGAGTGCGGCAACTGCATGGTCGGTTGCAAGTACGGCGCGAAGAACCGGCTCGACGTCAACTACCTGCATCTCGCCGAGGGCCTCGGTGCTGTCATCCACCCGGAGACGACCGTCACCTCGGTCCGGCCGCTATCGGAGAGCGGCGGCTATGTCGTCGAGGCGCGGCACACCACGAAGGGCGCGCAGCGCTCGACGTACACCGCAGAGCAGGTGGTGTTCGCGGCCGGCACGTTGGGCACCCAGCGCTTGCTGCACCGGATGCGTGACGACGGGGTGCTGCCGAAGTTGTCGAATCGGCTGGGCGAACTGACGCGGACCAACTCCGAGGCGATCCTCGGTGCGATGTCGTTGCGCGAAGGCGCCGACTACTCGACCGGCGTCGCGATCACGTCGTCGTTCTACCCGGCGCCACGCACGCACGTCGAGCCGGTGCGCTACGGCAAGGGCAGCAACGCCATGGGGCTGCTGTCGACGTGGATGACCGACGGCGGGCCGGGCGGGCCGCGGTGGCTGAAGTGGTTGCGCGCGGCGCTCAAGCATCCGTTGCTGACGATGCGAATGTTCTGGCTGCGCGGCTGGTCCGAGCGCACGATCATCGTGCTGGTCATGCAGTCGATCGACAACTCATTGTCGGTACGGCGCAAGCGCGGCCGGTTCCGTGGCGAACGTCTGGTCACGACACCGGGTCACGGCGAGCCGAACCCGACGTGGATCCCGGTCGGCAACGAAGTGACCCGCAAACTCGCCGAGCGCATCGACGGCTACCCGGGCGGATCGGTCGGTGAGATCCTCGACATCCCGATGACCGCGCACATCATCGGCGGCTGCCCGATCGGCGAGACGGCCGATAGCGGCGTCATCGATCCGTGGCAGCGGCTCTACGGCTACGACGGGCTGCACGTCACCGACGGCGCGGCGGTGACCGCGAACCTCGGCGTCAACCCGTCGCTGACGATCACGGCTCAGGCCGAGCGGGCGATGGCGTTCTGGCCCAACAAGGGCGAGCCGGATCCGCGCCCGCCGCTGGGTTCGTCGTACCGGCCGGTGCTGCCGGTCGAGCCGCGCACCCCCGCGGTGCCGCGCGGCGCATACGGCGACCTGCGGCTGCCGATCGCCTCGGTGTAAGTCAGGGAATCCGTGAACTCGGCGAAGCACACCAAAGTCGAGTTCGCGAGCAGTTCCACGCCGTTGACTGTCACGTTGTGTGTCGATCCACCCCCCTCTATCGATACACAACGTCAGAGTGCACGCGAAGGCGCGAGGCTCCCTACGAGGAGGGTTCAGCGAAACGCCCCGCCCTTCGTGATCATGACGTTGTACGGCTGCAAACGCCATGATCACGCCGAAATCTGCTGCGAACGCCATGATCACGCTCGCAAGCGCGCGACACCGTGCGCGAATCTCCGATGTGGTGGGCCGAAAGCGCCGCCGATTGCGCGCGGTGTCGACAGCGGCGGCGTATCGCGGCTCCCCGCTAGCGCGCGGTTAGCGCGCGGCCGGCGTCGACGCGGCCAACGCCGTAGTAATCGTCGCGGCCCTTCTTGCCGAGATCGGTCGCGGTCGTCTTCAACCGGCTCACCACGGTCGCGGCGCTCCAGTCGGAGTGCTTGGAGAACAGCAGTGCCGCGACACCGGTGACCATCGGCGCGGCGAGTGAGGTGCCGTCGAAGTACGCGTACGTGTGGCTGCCCTGCTTGGTCCGGTAGGCCGCCAGGATGTGCACGCCCGGCGCGCTCAACGTCACCTGCGGCCCGTGCTCGGAGAACGACGCGAACCGGTCGCGCTGGTCGGTCGCGCTGACGCCGACCGCACCGGCGCAGTCGGCCGGCTCCATCTGCGGGTTGCCCCGCTTGCCGTCGTTGCCGGCGGCCGCGATGACGGCGGTGTTGTTGTCCTGTACGGCGAAGTCGACGGCCTGCTGCATCACGAACGAGCATGCGCCCTCGGCGCCGAGGCTGAGGTTCTCGACGTTGCTGGTGCTGGCGGCGTACACGATGCCGGCCGCGATCGTGCACTCGCTGCCGGTGCCGTCCGGGCCGAGCACGCGAACCGGCGTGATCTGCGCGCCCCACGACAGCCCGGCGATACCGATCTTGTTGTCGGTGTCGGCGGCGATGACGCTCGCCACCGCGGTGCCGTGGAACTGCTCGTCAGAAGCGTCGGTGTCACCGTCGTAGAAGTCGAACCCGGAGACGACCCGGCCCTTGAGGTCGGGGTGGGTCGCGTCGACGCCGGTGTCGAGGACAGCCACGGTGACCAGCCGGGTGGAGCCGATCTCGACCCCCCAGGCCTGGGTGGCGTGAATGCGGGCCAGCGCCCACTGCCGGCTCAGGTATGGGTCGCGCGGCGTGCGAATCTTCGTCACCGCGGCCCGCGCCACCCGGTCGAGCGCAACCGACCGGACCCCGGGCAGCGCCCGCAGCGCCGCGACGAACGGAGCCACGGGACCGGCTGGCACCGCGAACGGGACCAGCCCGATCTCCGGCACCCCGGGGTAGCGGACCGCGCCGTACGCCGACAGCAAGCCAGCCGGGATCACGGTGTCCGGCGCGACGGTCGCGAGGATCGAGCGGCCGGTCTCGGCCAAGGTCACCGATGGGCAGGGGACCTCGCCGGGCGGCACCGGCCCGCCGACGCTGCGGTGGGCCGCCTGGGCTGTGGGCGCGAGCAGGGTCGCGAGCAGCGTCGCCGCCGCCACGATCGCACCCGACAGGCGCCTCATGTCACCTGACTCCGGACCCGGGACGCCCGCCGCCGCCGGGCGACCGCAGCCGCGAGCGCGACGCCGACCGGCACGACCACGCGCAGGTCGGGCGCCACGACCGGGGCTGGGCGGGCGTGGAACTCATCACTATGGATATTCGCCGTCGCTGCTTCCGCTTCCTGTTCGTATTCGGCAGCAGCACCCGGCTGGCCCATCGGCGCCGCGCCAGGCTGAGCGCCCGGGTGCGCCTGCGGGAGCGGCTGCGGCTGGGGTGCCGGCGGCCCCGGCGGGGCCGGCGGGGCGACCACGACCGGGGGCGCGGGTACCGCGACCGGCGGGTTGGGCAGCGCCGGCGGCGGGATCACGGCCTGCGGCGCGGGCGGCGCGGCCGCGTGACCCGGGTCGAGCGCCGCTAGCTCGACCCGGGCGCTGGCCGGCCGGTACGCCTTCGTGCCCAGGAACGCGCCCACCACCGGCTGGCGGGCGTGCGTTGAGGCGGTCGCCGCGGTCGTCGAGCGGCGGCCGGCCTCCTCGGCGGTCGGCCGGTACGCCGCGCAGGCGGTGCCGGCGGAGTCGGTCGGCACCGCGCCGATCAACCGGTTGGCCACGAACAGCTGCACGGTCATGTCGCCGACCGCCGCGCCGGTGCCGAGCCGGTGCAGGTGCGCGCAGACGACCCCCGCGCTGCCGGTCGTCACGCTCGCCGGCGCGGTCACCGACATCGTGGTCGCGAGGGCGCAGTAGCCGTCCGCGACCGCGTACGCCGTCGCCGTACCGGCCTCCGCGTCGCGGATCCAGATCGCCGGTTGCGGAAACGACGTCGTATCGCAGGCGAGTGCGTCGTTCTCGTCCGGCGCCTCGCTGACCGGGGCGTGCTGGTAGACCGCCGTCACGTGGCAGCTCGCGTCGAGCCGGTAGACGGTCGAGTCGTCCTCGTCCTCGCCGTACAGCCCGCCGTCGCCGCTCGCCACGATCGCGGCGAGTGCACCGTTGGCGCTGATGCCGGACGCCGACGACAAGGTGCAGGTACGGCGGGAGCGGCCCTTTCGGTCGTAGAACTTCGGGGTCACGTCGCCGTCGTTGATGTAGACGAACTCGTCGCTGCCGGCGTCGTAAGTGAGTGATCCCGTCGACGGGCATCCCGAGCACGCGCCGCCGTACGGGCCGCGAAACAGCGTCGTCAGCTTGCCGGTCCGCAAGGACAGCTGCAGCGTGTTGGTGGCCGAGTCGGCGAGGTAGAGCAGGTGCCGCTTGGAGTCGTAGGTCAACGCGATGATGCCGTGTTGGCTGTTCGGCAACGGGATGTCCGGCGCCCGTGAGCCGGTGGCCGCGACGATGCGATGCAGCACACCGGTCTCCGCGCCGCGGGCGTAATAGAGATAGGTGCCGTCGAACGCGATCGAGGCCGAGTTGCCTTTGCCGTTCGGCAGCTTCCGGGTACCGAGCAACTGCATCGGCCGCGGGGTCAATTGGCTGAGAATGCCCGGACCGCCGCCGAGCGAGTCGATCGTCACGGTGTCGAGGTCGGAGAGGTCGGAGCCGTCCGAGCGGTAGCGGTAGGTCGCGCCGCCGTCGCAGCGCAGCAGGAACGATGACGGATCGCCGTGGTCGCTGACGAGACTCGTCGGCGCGCAGTCCGACGGCAGCCCGGTGTTGATCGCGCGGGACGTGTGACCGCCGTTCGTGCTGCGCCGGACCGACCCGTTCGCGACGTAGAGGAATGCGGTGAAGTGGTTGTACTCCGGCGCGACCAGGGCGGCGGCCGCGGTCGCCATGGTCGAGTACGACGTGCCGCCGTCGCGCGACACGACGACCCCGCCGGGGCCCGCGGCGTACAACTCCGAGCCGCCGCCCTTCAGCGGGCTGACCGCGAGGTCCTTCACCGGTGACTCGTACGACGGCGTGAACGCGCCGGTGTCGGTGCGTTCCCAGAGTTCGTTGGTGCTGCTGTCGTCTGCGAACACCGCGTTGTACGGCGCTCCGATCCGCGCGACTGTCTGGGGATGGATCGGCAATGCGCGGGCGTCTTCGCTCCATGCACTGGCGCCGTCGGTGGAGGAGAAGACGCTGCCGGTCGGCGCCGCGCCGACGGCCGTCACCGCGGTGGTGTGTGCGCCGACGGCCCACACGGCGGCCCGGTTCGTCGGGTCGGCCGCGACCGCCGCGACCGTGACGTCGGTGATGCCGGTCGCCGCGGCCCAGATCGCCCCGTTGTCGTGCGAGACATAGAGGCCGGCACCTTCGGGCAACGCGATGACGACGTCGTTGGGCAGCCCGCTGCGGAACACGGACCGGACCCTCGTCGGCACGCTGCCGCCGGCGGCCCAGCTCGCGCCGCCGTCGCGGGTCCACCAGGTCCGGCCGTCGGGCGCGGCCGCCGTCAGCGCACAAGGGTCTTCGGCGTCGGCCGCGACCCACGCACCTGGCACCGGGGTGTGCAGGTGATGCCAGCTGTTGCGGGTCTCGGAGTTGGCGAGGCAACTCGCGGCGTTGGTGTCCGTCGCGAACGGCACCGTGATCGCGGCGGCGGCAAGGGTCAGCGCCGCCGGCAGCAACCGGCCGGGCAGGGCACGCATGGTCAGGCGCGCGTGGTCGTCGTACGACGTCGGCGGGACTGGCTCGGCTCGCTCGGATAGGGCACTGCGGCCGGCCGGACACTCGCGAGCACGTCGGTGAGTTGGGTGCCCTCGACCGTCTCCTGCTGCTCCAGCAGTTGGGCCAGCGCGAGGACGGTGCGGCTGTTCGCGCTGATCACCGACTTGGCCCGGGCGAGCGCCTCGGTGACGAGGGCGCGGATCTCCCGGTCGAGCAGCGACAGCGTCTCGGGTGACACGTTCTGCATCTGGTTCAGGTCGCGGCCGAGGAACACCTCGGCGTCCTTGCCGGTGATCCGGACCGGGCCGATCGCGTCGCTCATCCCGTAGCGGCCGGCCATCTCGCGGGCGAGGTCGGTCGCGGCTTCGATGTCGGCCTCCGCGCCGGTGCTGGGTTCGCCGAGCAGCGTCTCCTCGGCGGCGGTACCGGCGAGGCTGACCGCCATCCGCGCGTGCAGGTCGCTGCGGCGCAGCAGCAGCCGGTCGTCGCGCAACGTCGTCGCGTGCCCGAGGCCGGCGCCGCGGCGGACCAGCGTGAGGCGGTCGGGCTGGGCTCCGATCGCCGCCGCTAGTACCGCGTGGCCGGCCTCGTGCACCGCGACTGTGTGCCGTTCCTCCGCCGTCATTCCGGCACCGGATCGGCGCGGCCCGGCGAGGACGCGGTCGACGGCCTCGTCGAGCTCGACCGCGCGGATCACCTCTACGCCGGCGCGGACAGCGAGCAATGCGGCTTCCCGCCAGACGTTCGCGAGGTCGGCGCCGGTGAACCCAGCGGTACGGCGGGCGAGCAACTCGAGATCGATGTCGCTGTCGACCGGGCGGCCCGCGCCGTGCAGCCGCAGGATGTCGAACCGGCCGGCGAGATCGGGGCGGTCGACGGTGACGTGCCGGTCGAATCGACCCGGCCGCAGCAACGCCGGGTCGAGGATGTCCGGCCGGTTGGTCGCGCCGATGACGACGATGCCGCTGACCGGTGCGAAGCCGTCCATCTCGACGAGGATCTGGTTGAGCGTTTGCTCCCGCTCGTCGTTGCCGCCGCCGACACCGGCACCGCGCTTGCGGCCGGCCGCGTCGAGCTCGTCGATGAACAGGATCGCGGGTGCTTGCTTGCGCAGTTGCACGAACAGGTCGCGCACCCGGGCGGCGCCGACACCGACGAGTGACTCGACGAACTCCGCGCCGGACAGCGAGAAGAACGCGACCCCCGCCTCGCCGGCGACCGCGCGGGCGAGCAGTGTCTTGCCGCAGCCGGGCGGGCCGCAGAGCAGGATGCCCTTCGGCGGCAGTGCGCCGAGCTTTTCGAACCGGGACGGATCGCGCAGGTACTCGACGATTTCGGCGAGCTC
>JAVEEG010000320.1 GCA_030840585.1 Frankiaceae bacterium
CGAGCGTCTCGAACACCCGCTCCTGCAGGGCGGCGTCGTGGATACGCACCGAGCCGCTCATCACCTCGTTGCCGTTGATCACCATGTCGTAGGCGTCGGACAGTGCCGAACCCTTGTTCTCGGTGAAGGACTCGCGGAACTCGGGCGTGGGCGAGGTGAACGGGTGGTGCATGAAGGTCCAGTCGCCGCTCTCGGTCTGCTCGAACATCGGGAAGTCGACGACGAACAGGAACGACCAGCTGCCCGGCTCGATGAGCTCCAGCCGGCGGGCGATCTCGTTGCGGGCCGCGCCCAGCAGCTCCTGCGAGGACCGCCGCTGGCCGGCGCCGAAGAACACGCAGTCGCCCGGCCTAGCCCCTACCGCGGCCACCAGACCCTCTCGCTCGGCGTCGGAGATGTTCTTGGCGACCGGCCCACCGAGCGTGCCGTCCTCGGCGATCGTCACGTAGGCGAGCCCGCGAGCCCCCCGCGACTTCGCCCAGTCCTGCCACGCGTCGAAGGCCCGCCGTGGCTGCGAGCCGCCGCCCGGCATGACGACCGCACCGACGTAGGGCGCCTGGAACACCCGGAACGGGGTCTCCGCGAAGTACTCGGTCAGCTCGGTGAGCTCGATGTCGAAACGCAGGTCGGGCTTGTCCGACCCGAAGCGGTCCATCGCCTCGCGGTAGGTCATCCGCGGGATCTCCGGCACGTCGTAGGCGGCCAGCTCCCGCCACAGCGCACGGACGACGTCCTCGGCGATGGCCAGCACGTCGTCCCGCTCGACGAAGCTCATCTCGAAGTCGAGCTGGGTGAACTCCGGCTGCCGGTCGGCGCGGAAGTCCTCGTCCCGGAAGCAGCGCGCGATCTGGTAGTACCGCTCGAGCCCGCCGATCATCAGCAGCTGCTTGAACAGCTGCGGCGACTGCGGCAGGGCGTACCACTTTCCCGGCTGCAGGCGGACCGGGACGACGAAATCGCGCGCGCCCTCGGGGGTGGAGCGGGTCAGTGACGGCGTCTCGACCTCGACGAACCCGTGTCCGGCCATCACCCCGCGTGCGACCCGGTTGATCTCCGACCGCAGCCGCAGCGCCTTCGCCGGACCCTGGCGGCGGAGGTCGAGGTAGCGGTAGGCGTACCGGACGTCGTCCCCGGCCGGCTGGTCGGTCTCGATCGGGAACGGCAGGGGTGCCGACGCCGAGAGCACCTCGAGCGTGGTGGTGGCGATCTCGATCTCGCCGGTCGGCAACTCAGGGTTCTCGTTGCCCTCGGGGCGGCGGCGCACCTCACCGGTCACCAGGACGCAGTACTCGTTGCGCAGCGCATGCGCCTCCTCCTCCCGGACGACGACCTGCACGTAGCCGGAGGCGTCACGCAGGTCGAGGAAGACGACCCCGCCGTGATCGCGCCGGCGGGCGATCCAGCCGGCGAGGGTGACGGTGGAACCGGCGTCGGACGCGCGCAGCGTGCCGGCGTCGTGGGTGCGGAGCAAGGGAGGGCCTTTCCTCAAACGGTGTTGGTTACCAGCGGTCGTGCACGAGGGCGCGGATGCGCTCGTCGTAGAGCCGCTCGAGATCGCTGAGCTGGGAATCGGAGAGCGGGGCGAGGGTGGCCGCGGCGACGTTGCCGCGCACCTGGGTGACGTTGCGAGCGCCCGGGATGACGGCCGTGACACCGGGCTGGTCGATCACCCAGCGCAGCGCGAACGCGGCGGTCGGCACCCCGGACCCGGCGATCTCGGCGACCTCCCGGGCTGCGGCGACGCCGATGTCGAAGGGCACGCCGGCGAAGGTCTCACCGACGTCGAAGGCCTCGCCGTTGCGGTTGAAGTTCCGGTGGTCGTCGGCCGGGAACGTCGTCGACTCGTCGTACTTGCCGGTGAGCAGTCCGCTGGCCAGGGGCACCCGCGCGAGGACGCCGACGCCGGCGCGCGCCGCCGCCGGCAGCAGCTCCTCGAGCGGCTTGCGCCGGAAGATGTTGACAATGACCTGCAGCGACTGGACACCGGGCCGCTGGAGCGCCCGCATCCCCTCGGCGACGGTCTCCACCGAGACGCCGTAGGCGGCGATCGCCTGCTCCTCGACCAGCGCGTCGAGGACCTCGTAGACGCGCTCGTCGGAGTAGACCGCCGGCGGCGGGCAGTGCAGCTGCACGAGGTCGAGGGTGGCGACGCCGAGGTTGCGGCGCGACCGGTCGATCCAGGAACGCAGGTTCTCGGGCGTGTACTGGGCGGCGTCGAACGGGTCGGCGCGGCGGCCGGCCTTGGTGGCGACGAACGGCCGGTCCCCGCGGGGGGCCAGGGCCGTGCGGATCCGCTCCTCGGAGCGGCCGTCGCCGTAGACGTCGGCGGTGTCGAGCAGGGTGACGCCGGCGTCCAGAGCCGCGTCGAGCACGTGCTCGGCCGAGTCGTCGTCGACGTCGCCCCAGTCGGCCCCGAGCTGCCAGGTGCCCAGGCCGACCACCGACACGTCGGCCCCGGTCCGGCCGAGCGGCCGCTGCTCCATGCCCACTGCTCGACTCCGCCCTCGTTCCGCTCCTCGGTCG
>JAVEEG010000011.1 GCA_030840585.1 Frankiaceae bacterium
TCGCGCACCGCCGGCTCGTTGCGCAGGTCCGACTCGAACACCAGCCGGAAGGCGCCGCCGGGATCGTCGACGAAGTCGAAGTAGGCCTTGATGCAGCCCTCGACCCGCGCCTTGTTGTCCTCGGTGCCGGCGAGTGAGTTGCGTACCTGCTCGCCGAGCAGCTCGACGTGCTGGTCGAGCAGCGCGAGGTACAGGTCGAGCTTGCCCGGGAAGTGCTGGTAGAGCACCGGCTTGCTCACCCCGGCGCGCTCGGCGATCTCGTCCATCGCGGCGGCGTGATAGCCGTTGGCGACGAAGACCACCTGCGCGGCTTCGAGCAACAGCTTGCGGCGCGCGGACCGCGGCAGCCGCTGAGTCCGGGCCTCCGGCTCGGTCTCGGGGCGCGCGGTCGTCACCCGCGCCAGGCTAGCGGTACTCGTCGTCGTCGAGCGGTACCTCCAGCGCCGACTCCGCGACGTCGCCCTCGTCGGCGTCCCACCTCGGCGCCAGCGGGCCGGGGTCCGGCGGCTCGGCAACGGTTTGCTGATGCTGTTCGGCCGCGTCTGCCTCGGCTGCTTCGAGGGGTGTTTCGGACATCAGCGGTCCTCTCCGGCGAGACGGCGGGCGAGTTCGGCGTACGCCGGTTCGAGTGCTTCGGCGTACGTCGGGAAAGCGTGCACTACGTCCGCGAGCACGTCTACGCCGACCTTCGCCTTGACCGCCAGCGTGAGCTCGGCGCCCCATTCGTCGGCGGCCGGCCCGACCGCCGCGGCACCGACGAGCACCCGCTCGCCGGGGTCGGCGTAGAGCTGCACCCGGCCGCCGGTCCGGCGGTGCGGCTCGACCGCGGCGCGCGCGGTCTCACCGGTGTCGAACCCGGCCGTGACGAGGTCGTCGCCATCGGTCCGGCCGACCGAGTACGCCGCAGGGTCGGTGTAGAGCGCGCGCGGGATCGCCGTGTAGTCGGCGCGCGCCTGCTCGCCGCAGAGGTTCGCGACGACGACCTTCGCCTGGTAGTTCGCCGTGTGCGTGTACGGCGCGACGGTGGTGACGTCGCCGACGGCCCACAAGCCCTGTTGCACGCGGCAATGTTCGTCGACCGAGAGTCCGTCGTCCTGGTTGGGTTCGAGGCCCAGACGTTCGAGGCCGATGCCCTCGACCCGTGGCCGCTTGCCCATCGCTGCGAGTACCCGCCATCCGGCCGGTGCCGAATCGACCTTCTCGCCGGTGCGGACGGTGACACCGTCGGCGGTCAGCGCTGCGCGGATCGCCTCGCCGACGAACGCGGGTTCGCGACCGAGCAGGTGTTCGTCGGACTCCACCAACATGACCGACGATCCGAGCCGCGCGAACGCTTGGGCGAGCTCGCAACCGACCGCGCCGCCACCCATGATGAGCAGCCGCTCCGGCAACTCCGCGGTCGACAGCGCGTCGGCACTGGTCCAGATCTCGTCCGCGCCCTCGACTGTCGGCATCGTCGCTTCGGCGCCGGTCGCGACGACGAAGTCCGGCGCATGCAACTCGCGCGGGCCGGCGAGCACAACACCAGGTGCGGTGATGACGCCGCGGCCGCGAACGACGTCGACACCGGCGGCGAGCAGTTCCTTCACTGTCGAGGTGTCGTCGCGATGCTCCGCGGCTTCGTCCCGCAACTTCATCGCGACCGGCCACGACCGGCCGGTCGCGGCCGCGTGCAGCAAGGCCTTGCTCGGCATACAGGCGTAGTACGGGCATTCACCGCCGACGAGGTCGGACTCGATCAGCGCGACCCGCTTGCCGCGGTCGGCGAGACCGCGGGCGACGGCTTCACCGCCGGAACCGCCGCCGAGTACGACGACGTCGTACGTATCTGTCACGGGCTCGCATGTCCCGCGCGCACCCGCGCGGGATCGGGTACGACGCGGTCGGGGAAGCGGCGCAGGTATTCCGCTTCTACTTCCAGCATCCGGCGGGTGTGCGCTTCGAGCGCGTCCTCGGTGCCGTTGAGGAACGTCTCGTGCCGGGTCGCGTGCAGATGCTCGAGGTCGCGTTCCAGATCGTCGTCGGACAGCTGCGCGGCAGGGATTCCGGTCATGCTGGCGACCTACCCCTTCTGCTTGGACTGCACCCCCGGCAGCTTCTGATCCCCGTCGAGAGTCCGCGCGAACAGGTCGCCGTACTCGTCCACGCGCTTGAGCACGTCGGCGCTGGTAAACCGCAGGTCTTCGGCTTTGCGGCAGCCTTCGACTTCGTCCCAGGTGATCGGTGTCGACACCGTCGGTGCTGGGCGCGCGCGCAGCGAGTACACCGCGATCGTTGTCTTCGCGGCATTGTTCTGCGACCAGTCGACGAGAACTTTCCCGGTCCGCAAATCCTTCTTCATGTTCCACACGACGAGGTCGGCGCGCTCCTTCTCGAGTCGTTGCGCCAGGGTGCGTGCATAGCTGTGCACGTCCTCCCACGGGTTGCTGCCGTCGAGCGGAACGTAGAGCTGCAAACCCTTGGAACCACTGGTCTTCGGCACCGCTTCCAACCCGTCTTCCGCGAGTACGTCGCGGACCAGCTTCGCCACTTCACAGCACTGCACGATCGTCGCTGGCGGACCCGGATCGAGATCGAACACCATGAGATCCGGATGCCGCGGCTTGCCTTTGTCGGTGACGGTCCACATCGGCACGTGCAGTTCGAGGGTGGCGAGGTTCGCCGCCCACACGATCGCTGCCAGCTCGCACAGGATCGCGTAGTTGATCGTGTCGCGGTTCTTCGTCGATCCCGGTGACGGAAGCCGCACCCGACGGATCCACTCCGGAGTGTGTGACGGCGCGTTCTTCTCGAAGAAGAACTTGCCCTCGACCCCGTCCGGATAGCGCTTGAACGTCAACGGCCGCTCGCGCACGTGCGGCAGCAACACCGGCGTGATCCGGGTGTAGTACTCGATCACCTCGCCCTTGGTGAAACCGGTGTCCGGATAGAGCACCTTGTCGAGGTTGGACAGCGTCAACGTGCGGTCGTCGACCTGCACCGTCACCTTCGTCGCTTCACGACTCACGGATCACCTCACCGGGAGACTTGTCCGGTCGCAGGCCGCGCCATGCCGGATGGCGCAGCCGGCCGTCCTTCGTCCACTCGGTGAACGCGACCTCGCCGACCAGTTCCGGCGCGACCCAGCGGGCGTCCTTCGCCTGCGCCCGCGGTACGTCGACCGCGAACGGCGCCTTGTCGCGCGCGAGTGGTTTCAGGTCGAGCGCCAGGTCGTGCAACATCTTGTCGGTGAAGCCGGTCCCGACGTGACCGACGTAGTCGAGACCATCCGGCCCGGGCACGCCGAGCAACAGCGATCCGATCGTGCCGTGCCGCCGGCCCTCGCCCGGCTTCCAGCCGCCGATGACGACGTCCTGGGTGCGGATGTTCTTGACCTTGAGCCAGCAGTCGGACCGGCGGTCGGGAAAGTACGTCGAGTCGAGTCGTTTCGCGACGATGCCTTCCAGCCCTTGCGCCTGCGAGGCCGCGAGCACCGCCGCGCCGTCACCTTCGAAGTACGGCGGCGTCTGCCACGACGGCCCGGCCAACTCCAACGACTCCAGCAACCGCCGGCGTTCGACGTACGGCGTATCGAGCAACGACCGGCCGTCGAGATAGAGCACATCGAAGGCGAAGTAGGTCACCGGTGTTTGCGTTACCAGCCGTCGGATCTGCGCGGCACCGGTCACATGCATGCGGCCTTGCAACGCACCGAACGACGGTCGTCCCGATCCGTCCAAGGCGACGATCTCGCCATCGAGCACGACCTGCGTGGAGCCGAGTGACTCCGCCATGGCACGCAACTCGGGGTACGTCGCGGTCACGTCGCGGTCGTTGCGGGTGAGCACCCGCGGCCGGCCGCCGTCGACGTACACGACCGCGCGCACGCCGTCCCACTTGAACTCGTACGCCCATGCTGCGTCGTCGGCCGGCACGCCATCGCGCGGGACAGCGAGCATCGGCCGCACCAATGACGGCAACGGTTCGTAGCCGGCCGCGGCGGAGTCCATCCGGTGCACCATCCAGTCACGGTCGCGGTTGCCGGTCTTGAACAGCACATAGCGACCCTCGACCCGGTCGCCGTGCAACACGACCTTGACCTCGCGGTCGCTCCACTTCTCGCACTCGTACGTGCCGTGATCCCAGAGGATCACCTGACCGCCGCCGTACTCGCCCTCGGGGATGTGCCCCTCGAACGTCGCGTACTCCATCGGGTGGTCCTCGGTGTGCACCGCGAGATGGTTGGTGCCCGGATGTCGCGGCAGGCCTTTCGGCACCGCCCACGACACGAGCACGCCGTCGCGTTCGAGCCGGAAATCCCAGTGCAGTGCGGTCGCGTGGTGTTCCTGGATCACGAACGTGTCGTTGTTGCCAGTGCGGCGGCGGCGCGATGTCTTCGACGGCACCGGTTCCGGTGTGCGCGCGGGGTCGCGCTTGTTCCGGTACGTCGAAAGGCCCACGATCGCAACGTACCCACGTACCTGACGTGGACTGCATGCGCCGGTACGGGGGATGATCGCTCTATGCGAAGCATCTGGAAGGGGTCGATCTCTTTCGGGTTGGTCAGCATCCCGGTCAAGCTCTACAGCGCGACCGAGGAACGTGACGTCTCCTTCCATCAGGTGCACCGCGACGACGGTGGCCGGATTCGCTACAAGCGCGTGTGCCAACTCGATGGCGAGGAAGTTCAGTACAGCGACATCGCGAAGGGTTATGAACTGCCGAGCGGTGAGGTCGTCGTACTCACCGATGACGACTTCGCCGACCTGCCGTTGACGACATCGCGGTCGATCGACGTACTCGAGTTCGTCCCGCTCGAACAAGTCGATCCCATCTACTTCGCGAAGTCCTATTACCTCGAGCCCGAAGGTGCCGGTGCGAAGCCGTACGTGCTGTTGCGGCAGGCGCTCGAACAGTCCGGCCGGGTCGCGCTGGTGAAGATCGCGCTGCGGCAGCGCGAGACTCTCGCGACGTTGCGGGTGCGCGACGGCGTATTCGTGCTCGAGATGATGCTGTGGCCGGACGAGATCCGCGAGCCGTCGTTCGGCTTCCTCGACGACGACGTCGAGATCCGCCAGCCAGAGCTGGCGATGGCGCAGTCGCTCATCGACACGTTGTCCGGTGACTTCCAGCCGGAGCAGTACTCCGACAACTACCGCGAGGCGCTGCAGTCCTTGATCGAGGCGAAGGTCGCCGGCCGCGAGGTCGTCGCACCGGCCGAACCGGTCGCGGACAGCGGCACCGTCGTCGACCTGATGGCCGCGTTGCGGGCCAGCGTCGAGGCGGCGAAGCAAGGCCGCGGCGAAGCCACGAGCGCGCCCGCCACAGCCAAGCCGCCGAAGAAGGCCGCGGCGACGAAGGCGCCGGCCAAAAAGGCCGCCAAGAAGGCTCCGGCGAAGAAGGCGGCTGGCAAACGGACCAGCGCGAGTGCACCCAAGAAGACCACCGCAAAAAGGGCGAATGCTAGGAAGTCTGCGTGAGCGTCGTCTAATCGTTGGACGACGCTGCTCGGTTGCTCAAGCACCGCGGTTCGGGCACCGATTGAGGGAACGAGAGGAAACGTCCCTGTGCCCGCCGTCCGAGAGCGAAAGACTGTGACCGTGAGCGACTACGCAGACATCGTTGCTGCGTTGCGCGCTGTCCCGGGCATCGCCGACGCCGATGTCGAGCCGGACGCCGAAGGCAGCGGTCTCGGCCTGCTCCGACTCGGGTTGTCGCCCGGTGTCGACGAGGTACAGGTCGCCACCCGGGTCGGCCGGTTGCTGCGTGAGCAGTTCGGTCTGGGTGTCGACGCCGAGCGGGTGCAGCTGATCGAAGACGCCGCCGCACCGGAGGTGCCGGTCCAGCCCAACGGCCGCCGACCGGTCATCTCCCGGATGCAACTCGTGTCCTCGGGCCTCGATGTCACCGCCACCGTGCAGCTGTCCTACCGCGAGCACTCGGTCCGCGGCGAGAGCACGGGTACGGCGACCCAGAGCGGGGTGCACCGCGCGGTCGCGACCGCGGCGCTGCACGCGATCGAAGATCTCATCGGCAACAAGGCGCGGTTCGAGGTCGACCACGTCGAGGTCACCCCGACCGGGCGCGACCGGACCGTGCTGGTGACCATCACGATGGTCAGCGGTACCGGCACCGACCGGCTGACCGGCTCCGCGGTCGTCCGCGAGGACGTGCGCCAGGCGACTATCCGGGCCGCGCTCGACGCGGTGAACCGCCGGCTCGAACCCTTGCTGCCGTAGCACCTGCTGTGTGATTCCGGCGGGGCAAAGACCCCGATCCCGGTCGGCACCCGCGATACTGCGGGCTGACGTTCGCTGACCGAGGAGCTACGACGATGACCACGGACCCTGGATCGGGCGGCCCGATGGCCGACCGGATGCAGTCCTTGCTCTCGCAGGCGGTCGAGGATCAGCGCTCGGAGCAGCGGCACCTCGCGGTCGCGCTGACCGAGGTACGCGGGCAGCTGGCCCGGATCGCCGCCGAGATCGAGGGGCTGCGATCGGCGCCCCCGGCGGCCGGTGGCGGGGTTGGCGGTGGCGCCGGCGACGAGGCCATCGCCGCGGTGTCCCGGGATCTGCGCGAAGCCGTCCGGATGCTGGCCGACCGCCTCGATGCGGTTGGGCGCTCGGTGCAGGAGCGGGGCGCCGACATTGCCGAGATGAAGGTCGCGGTCGAGGACCTCAACAGCGCGGTCCGCGGCCACACCGGCGCGTTGGCCGGGGTGAACCAGGCGCTCGCGGCGGTGCCGGCGGTCGGCGAGCGAGTCGGCGGCCTGCAGGACAACCTCGTCAGCCTGCACGACCGGCTCAACGGGCTCGAAGAGGTCGTCGCGGCGGTCGACCGGCTCGGCCAGCGGATCGAGTCAGCCGACCAGGACCTGCGCGAGCTGCGGTCGGCGTTCGCCGGGATGGCCTCGCGGATGGCGGAGTTGCCCAGCCGCGCCGATCTAGGCATGAGCGCGGCCCAGAGCACCGAGTCGCTCGACATGGTCGGCGGGCGGGTGGCCCGGATCGAAAGCGCGTTGCCGGAGCTGTTCGCCCGGATCGACGGGTTGCGCGAGCACGTCGCCACCGCAGCTCCGGGCGCCGAGGGTGAGCCGGGGCCGGCCGGTCCCGGTGGCGAGGACCTGATCGCACGGCTCGATGCGGTCGATGCGGCCCTCGTCGTACTCGGCGAGCAGCTGACCGCCGCGACCGAGGCGCCCGACGACGAGGGCGGTGCCGACCCGGTCGCCGACCAGCTGGCCGAGCTGACCGACGGATTGTTCGGCGAGGACGGGCTGGTAGCCCGGCTGGAAGGCACCGCGGTCGATGAGGAGGCGCTCGACCGGCGGATCTCCGACACGGTGCAGGCCGCGGTGAGCGAGTCCGAGCAGCGGCTGTCCGCGCACATGGACGAGGCCGTGCTCGCGCTCGCCGAGGCGCTCTTCCGGACCAGCCGCCGGCCCGGTCGGGCCGCCCCGCCGGCTCCCGTCGTACCCGCTCCGGCAACGGTCGTACCGGCTCCGGACCCCGAACCCGAGCCGGCGGACGAGCTGGACGAGGAGTACGACGAGGAACCGCCGGACGAGGACTCGGAGGAAGCAGCCGAGCCGGCCGACGAAACCGACGAAGCCGAGGAGGCCGACGAGGCCGAAGCCGGCAGCCCGGCGCCGGCGTCCGCGCTGGTGTCCGAATGGCAGCTGCCCAACCCGCAGCCCGCCGGCGCGGGCTCTCCGGTCGAGGAGGCCAAGCCCGGCCGCCGCCGGCCGTGGTGGCGGCCCGGCGACTGATGCCGGCCCGGAAGAAACTCGTGCAACCCTTGTGTTGATCGCAAGAGCCGACCGAGGAGCGTTGCTGTGTCTCTTCCCCCGCTGGTGGACCCCGCGGAGTCATTGACTCCGCAGGAGATCCGGCGCTACTCCCGCCACCTGATCATCCCGGACGTCGCGATGGACGGGCAGAAGCGGCTGAAGAACGCCAAGGTCCTCTGTGTCGGTGCCGGCGGCCTCGGCTCGCCGGCGCTTATGTACCTCGCCGCCGCCGGCGTCGGCACCCTCGGCATCATCGACTTCGACGTCGTCGATGAGTCCAACTTGCAGCGCCAGGTCATCCACGGCCAGTCCGACGTTGGCCGGTTGAAGGCCGAGAGCGCGCGCGACTCGGTCAAGGAGATCAACCCGCTAGTCAACGTGGTGCTGCACACCGAGCGGCTCGACTCGTCCAACGCGATGGAGATCTTCGCGCCGTACGACCTGATCGTGGACGGCACCGACAACTTCGCGACGCGCTACCTCGTGAACGACGCCTGCGTGCTGCTCGGCAAGCCGTACGTGTGGGGCTCGATCTACCGGTTCGACGGCCAGGCGTCGGTGTTCTGGGCCGAGCACGGCCCCTGCTACCGCTGCCTCTACCCGGAGCCGCCGCCGCCCGGCATGGTGCCGTCGTGCGCCGAGGGCGGTGTGCTCGGCGTGCTGTGCGCGAGCATCGGCTCGATCCAGGTGACCGAGGCGATCAAAGTGCTGACCGGTGTCGGAGACGCCCTGGTCGGCCGGCTGATGATTTACGACGCGCTGGAGATGACGTACCGCGCGGTCAAGGTGCGCAAGGACCCCGAGTGCCCGCTGTGCGGAAAGAACCCGACGATCACCGAGTTGATCGACTACGAGCAGTTCTGCGGCACCGTCTCCGACGAGGCACAACTCGCCGCCGCGAGCTCGACCATTACGGCGAGCGAGCTCAAGGCGATGCAGGATCGCGGCGACGAGTTCCTGCTGGTCGACGTACGCGAACCCGCGGAGTGGGAGATCGTCCGCATCCCTGGCGCGGTGCTGATCCCCAAGGGCGACCTGCCGAGCCGGTTGTCGGATCTGCCGCAGGACAAGCCGGTGGTCATGTACTGCAAGACCGGCATCCGCAGCGCGGAAACGTTGGCATTGCTCAAAAACGCCGGGTTCAAGGACGCGATGCACGTACAGGGTGGCGTGTCCGCTTGGGCCACCCAAGTCGACAAGACCGCGCCGGTTTACTAGCCGCCGCCGCCCCTCCCTTTCGCGACTTCGGAGGGCTGGTGACCACGACACGCCGTAAATCCGGCCCGAAA
>JAVEEG010000061.1 GCA_030840585.1 Frankiaceae bacterium
ACCGAGGAGTTCGCGGTGATGATCGACACCTTCCGGCCGCTGCTGATCGGCGAGGCCGCTACTGCGTGTGAGGACACCGGTTACGCCTGGACGTGGGCAAGCCCGCGGTGAAAGTTGCTCCATTTGGCCGAACACAGATCGTGGTCCCTTAGTCACAATTAGTGACGTCGGCGCCAACCGGTGCTGATGGGACGCGAAGATCCGGACAGCCCTCACCGGCCGCCTCGCAAGAGGTGGCGCGGAGACAATCGGTCGCCTAGGCCGTCCGGGGAGCGAGTGGCGAGACCGCCCCTGCCCCTGAGGGTTGTTGTGGCCGGTCCGCCGTGTCACGGAGCCCGCTCGGACGGGAGATTTTCCGTGGCAACACACGCATTTGCACGCCGGCTCGGCGTCGTGACGTCGTCGACCGTCCTCGCGATCGCCGCACTCGGCGGCGTCGCCTCGGCTTCACCCGGCAACGGCAACGGCGCCGCCAACGGCGCCGCCAACGGGGCCGGCAACGGCAACGGTGCGGCCCAGTCGGCCGCGCACGCCAACGCCAATTCGGGCAAGGTGAACGCCGCCGACTCGAGCGCCAGTGGCGCGGCCGGCTCGCACTCGACGGACGGCACGGCCGGCACCTCGGGCGACCCGAGCCAGCCGCAGCCGGTCTCGACCGCCGACGCGAACACCGGTGGCGCGAACGGCCAGTGTCCGGGCGGCCCGTACTGCTCGACCCGTGACGGCAGCCCGTCCGGCAACGGCAACGGCGGCGGCAAGGCGACCGGCAAGCCGTGCGCCGGCTGCGTCGGCAAGGCCGACAACAAGAACCCGAAGGGCCAGATGCCCGGCGGCAGCGACCACAACGCCGGCTACGAGTGCGACCGCAACCACGGCATCGGCCGTAGCAACCCGGCGCACACCGGCTGCACCACGCCGACGACCGTGACGACCTGCCCGTCGGGCCAGGTCATGGTGGCCGGCACCTGCACGACGCCGGCGACGGACACGACCTGCCCCTCGGGTCAGGTCATGGTGGCCGGCACCTGCACCACGCCGGGGACCGACACAACCTGCCCGTCGGGTCAGGTCATGGTGGCCGGCACCTGCACCACGCCTGGGACCGAGAACACCTGCCCGGCGGGCGAGGAGATGGCGAACGGGGCCTGCGTTCTAGGCACCAGCTTCACCCGTCACCCCGCCGTCCACGTACCGGCGACCGTCCTGGGGGAACGGGTCGTCCGTGCGGCGCAGGTCAGCGCGTCCGCGACGTCACTGCCGTTCACCGGCGTACCGACGGGTGAGCTCCTGCTCCTCGCCGCTGCCGCGCTGACGGCCGGCGGCGCGCTGACCGTCGCCGGTCGCCGCCGGCTCGGGTAGGCAGCGAGCACAGCCAGCACCACCTCCTCCCAAGCGTGCGCGCCCCTGGTTGCTATACCGACCGGGGGCGCGCACGCTTCTTCGTTACGCGCCGGGGCGCGGTGTTCGTCGGATTCGCCGTACCGTTCTGATCGCTGCGGGCGCGTGACAGGATGCTCGCGTGGTGGCGCGGCAGTCGGCGTGGGAGTCGGCCCAGATTCAGTTGGCGGAAGCGGTAAAGCACCTCGGGCTCGACGACGGCACGCACCAGCTGCTGGCGACGCCGCGGCGCGAGATGACCGTCTCGATCCCGCTGCGTCGCGACGACGGTCATGTCGAGGTGCTGCGCGGCTACCGGGTGCAGCACAACCTCTCCCGCGGCCCGGCCAAAGGCGGCATCCGCTACCACCCGTCGACCGACATCGACGAGGTCCGCGCACTCGCGATGTGGATGACCTGGAAGTGCGCGCTCATCGGCATCCCGTACGGCGGCGCGAAGGGCGGGGTCACGATCGACCCGCGGCTCTACAGCCGTAACGAACTCGAACGGGTCACCCGCCGGTACGCGAGTGAGATCGGCCCGATCGTCGGGCCGGAGAAGGACATCCCCGCGCCGGACGTCGGTACCGACGACCAGACCATGGCGTGGTTCATGGACACCTACTCGGTGAACAAGGGCTACACGGTCACCGGCGTCGTCACCGGCAAGCCGGTCAGCGTCGGCGGCTCGCAGGGCCGTGGTGGCGCGACCAGCCGCGGGGTCATGTACTCCGCGTTCGCGGCGCTGCGCGAGGCCGGCATCTCGCCGCGCGAGGTCTCCGTCGCGGTGCAGGGCTTCGGTAAGGTCGGCGGGCTCGCCGCGCAGTACCTGCACGACGCCGGCTGCAAGGTCGTCGCGGTCTCCGACGTCAAGGGCGGCGCGTACAACGCGATGGGGTTGAACCCGGCCGCGATGCTGCGCGCGATCAAGAGCGGGATGGAGTCGGTCGCCGGCTACCCCGGCACCGACCCGATCAGCAACGAAGAACTGATCGAGCTCGACGTCGACATTCTCGTCCCGGCCGCGCTCGAAGGCGTGATCCACGACGGCAACGCGGACGCGGTCAAAGCGCGATTCATCGTCGAGGGCGCCAACGGCCCGACCACGCCGGACGCCGACGCCATCCTCGAAAGCCGGGGCGCGATCGTCGTACCGGACATCCTCGCCAACTCCGGTGGCGTCGCGGTCTCGTACTTCGAGTGGGTGCAGGACCTGCAGGCGTACTGGTGGACCGAGGACGAGGTGAACGACCGGCTGCGGGCGATCATGGACAAGGCGTACGACGAGGTCTCCACGCTGGCCCGCGAGCAGGGCGTCTCGTTGCGCACCGCCGCCCAGATGATCGGCGTCGGCCGGGTCGCCGAGGCCCATCGCACCCGCGGCCTGTACCCGTAAGCCGTTTCTTGCGCCGAACTGTCGCCTCGGCGTGCCAGAATGACACCGGTGTAAGTTTGGCGCGGCAGGCGTGATTCAGCCGGGGAGATGGCAATGGAGCACCTAGCGGCACTGCCCGGCGGGCAGCCGGTCACCGGTGAGCTGACCGAGCGCGACCGGGCGATCCTGGCGTTCGAGCGGCAGTGGTGGAAGTACGCCGGCGCCAAGGAGCAGTCCATCCGCGAGCAGTTCGACATGTCCGCGACCCGCTACTACCAGGTTCTCAACGCGCTGCTCGACCGGCCGGAGGCGCTCGCCGCCGACCCGATGCTGGTCAAGCGGCTGCGCCGGCTGCGGACCGCACGCCAGCGGGCCCGCTCGGCCCGCCGCCTCGGCATCGAGGTGTGACCTCCCCGCCCTCGCGGCCAGACGGCGTCCGCCCGTCTCGACACCGCGCGGGTGAGCCAGCCTCGGCGACGCTACGACGACTGCTGCCGCCACTCGGCGCCGTGGGTTCCGTCGTCGTCGTGGTCGTGCTGCTGCTGTTCCTGAACAGTCGATCGGCGCCGCCCGGCGCAGGCCCGGCCATCGAGGTGCCGCGCTCGCCGACACCGGGTGCATCGGTCTCAGCCACCGCGACCCCAACCCCGGCGCCGGCGGCGAGCCCGACGGCGACCCCCGCGCCGACCCAACCGCCGCCGACCGCGCCGGCCCCGCCGGTCAGCGAGCCACCGGCGACGACCCAGCCCGTTGTGGCCAAGGCCCCGGTGACCGTGCTGAACAACTCCCGCCGTAACGGGCTCGGCCACGAGGTCGCGGCCGAGCTACAGGCGAAGGGCTGGCCGATCGCGAAGATCGGCAACTACCGCGGCCGGATCGCGGTCACCACCGTCTACTACGCCGCCGGGCAGCAGGCTCAGGCGCGCGAGCTGGCCCGGGAGTTTCCGCAGATCCAGCGGATCGAGCCGCGGTTCGCCGGCCTGCCGGGCAGCGGCCTGACCCTCGTCGTCACCCGCGACTGGCGCTGACCCGGTGCTGCCCGATCCGCGCACCGCGGCTGGCCGGCTCGGCCTCGCCGCCGTCCTCGCCGACCCCGCCCGGGCCGCCATTGCAATCGACTACGACGGAACCCTCGCCCCGATCGTCTCGCGGCCGGAGGACGCCCGTCCGGCAGCGGGTGCGATCGAGGCGCTCACCGCGTTGGCGCTCGCCGTCGGTCGGTGCGCCGTGGTCAGCGGTCGCGGCGCGCAGGACGCGGTCGCGCTCGGCGGGCTCGACGCGGTGCCGGGGCTGCTGGTCGTCGGCCACTACGGCCTGGAGTCATGGTTCGGCGGGCAGCTCGACTCGCCGCCGCCGGAGCCGGGAGTCGACGCCGCCCGGCAGCGGGTCGCCGAGCTGGTTCGCGCAGCACCCGAGGGCGTGCACCTCGAAGACAAGCGGCATTCGCTGGTCGTGCACACCCGGCCGGCTGCCGACCCGGCGGCGGCGCTCACGGCGCTCACCGAGCCGTTGCAGTTGATCGCCCGCGCGTGCGGGCTCGAGGTCGTACCGGGCCGGATGGTGCTCGAGCTGCGGCCGCCCGGCATCGACAAGGGCCTCGCGGTGGGCCGGCTCGCCGAGGGCTGGGGCGCGGTCGGTTACATCGGCGACGACCTCGGCGACCTGCCCGCGTACGACGCGGTCGAGCAGTTGCGGGCGGACGGCGTACCCGGCTTCACCGCGGCGAGTGTGTCCGGTGCGGACACGCCGCCGGAGCTGGCCGAGCGGGCCGATCTCGTACTCGCCGGACCGGCCGCGGTAGTGGCGTTCCTGCGCGCGCTCGCGGAAACCATCGGCGCCTAAGGTCGTGGTATGGGCAAGGTGTTCGACGGGATCGACGACGCGCTGGCGGCGTGGATCCGTACCCAACCGGTGTGGTTCGTCGCGACCGCGCCGCTCGCCGCTGACGGCCGGGTCAACGTGTCGCCGCGCGGGCTGGACTCGCTGTCGATCCTCGGACCGCATCGAATCGCGTGGGTCGACTTCACCGGCAGCGGCGTCGAGACGATCGCGCACCTGCGCGAGAACGGCCGGATCAGCGTGATGTTCTGCAGCTTCGACAAGCGGCCGCGGGTGGTCCGATTGCACGGCACCGGCCGCGTCGTACCGCCCGGCGAGCCGGAGTACGACGACGTCGTCGCGCGCCACGCGCCGCATCCCAGCACCCGCGCGGTCGTGGTCGTCGAGGTCACTCGGGTGAGTGACTCCTGCGGGTACGGCGTGCCGGTGATGGACTTCGTGGGCGAGCGTGACCTGTTGCGGCTCGGTGCGGAGAAGCGTGGCCCGGACGGGCTGGCCGACTACCGGGCGAAGCACAACGCGCACAGCATCGACGGTCTGCCGGGCCTGCCGACGTAACGCAGCGTGCCCGCCGCGAAGCTGTTCTCTCCCGCACCTAACCCGCTCCGATGCTGACTCAACCCACCACGGGCTTGAGTCCAACCACTCTCGGGTTGACTCAACCCGCTGGGTGCTTAGGCGCGCAACAAGACCCAGTGCCGGCGGGCACGCTGAGTCACGGTTACGCGGAGAAGCAGCAGAGTCAGTCGAGCGCTGCCAGCTGGGCGGCGAACCATGCTGTCGGCGGCAAGGCGGTTGCCGCCCGGGCGAGCCGTTCGCTGCGGCGTCGACGTTCGGCGGGATCCATCAGCAGCGCCTCGTGCATCGCCCGCGCAGTACCCGACACGTCGAACGGGTTGACCGTCAACGCATCCGCGCCGAACTCGTCGGCCGCGCCGGCCTCGCGCGACAGCACCAGCGCGACCCCATTTTCGGACAGCACCGGCCCTTCCTTCGCGACCAGATTCATCCCGTCCCGCAACGGATTCACGACCAACACTTCGGCCAGTTGCAACGCCGCGAGCGATCGCGCGTAGTCGTCGTTAACTTCGAGCAACAGCGGCGACCATCCGTTGCCGGCGAACTCGTCGTCGATCTCGCGCGCGAGCCGCTGCACCTCCGCGGTGTACGCGCGGTAGTCCGGCAGGTCGTGCCGCGACGGGTATGCGAACACGACATGCATGACGTTGCCGCGATGTTCGGGATGTGTTCGCAACAGTTCGCGGTACGCCGCCAGCCCGCGGACGATGTTCTTCGACAGCTCGGTCCGGTCGACCCGCACGATCACTCGCCGATCGCCGATCCGCTGGCGCAACGCGTCCCGGCGTAACCCGACGTCCGGCCGAGAGACCCGCTCGCGCAACTCCTCGGCGTCGACGCCGAGTGGATGCACGCGTACCGACGTCGACCGGTTGCCGAGATGCACATTGCCGCCGCCGGCATCGGCACCGAGCAGCCGCACGCAACACCGCACGAACGCCTCGGCCCACCGCGGCGACAGGAAGCCGACACTGTCCGCGCCGAGCATCCCGGTGAGGATCGCGGCCGCGATGTCGTCCGGCAGCAACGAGAAGTACGACGGCTCCGCCCACGGCGTGTGGGTGAAGTGGCCGATTCGCAGGTCGGGCCGCAGCTCGCGCACCATCCGCGGCACCAGCATCAGGTGGTAGTCCTGCACCAACACCTTCGCGCCGTCGGCCGCCTCTTCGGCGAGTGCGGCCGCGAACGCGCGGTTGTAGTCGACGTACGCCTGCCAGTAGCGCGCCCACCGCGCGTCGAACACCGGCGTGCGCGGGGTGTCGAACAACGTGTGGTTGACGTACCAGATCGTCGAGTTCGCGACCGCGTTGTATGCGCTGCGGAACGTCGACTCGTCAATGGGCAGCATCCGTACGGCGGCGCCGCCGGTGTCGTGACCGGCCAGGTCGAGCCGGCCGCCGGGTGCCGCCGCCGCGGCCAATCGGTCGGCGTCGGACAGCGCCGCGCACACCCACACCGACAGGCCGTCGCGGGCCGCGGTCGAGACGCCGGACACCAGACCGCCGCCGCCGCGGGACAACGTCAGCCCGCCGTCGTCGCCGAGCCGGAAGCTCACCGGCCCGCGATTGGAGGCAACGAGTACGTCGGCGCGCGGCACGCCGGGGAGCGTACCGGCGACCGCCGTACGGCACAGTGGTCGTCGTGGCCGACGAGAAGGACAGCGCCTTCACCGTCATCGTTGCGATCTTCGCCAACCTCGGCATCGCGATCGCGAAAGGGATTGCCGGCGCGCTGTCCGGCTCGGCGGCGATGATCTCGGAGGCGGCGCACTCGGTCGCGGACACGATGAACGAAGTGCTGCTGCTGGTCGCGGTCCGGCGCAGCGACCGGCCGGCCGACGCCCGGCATCCGTTCGGCTACGGCCGCGAGCGCTACTTCTGGACGTTGCTCGCCGCGGTCGGGATCTTCGTCGGCGGCGGCGTTTTCTCGGTGCTACAAGGCGTGAACGAACTACGCGGCGGCGAGGGTGAGGGCGGCCACTTCCGGCTGTCCTACATCGTCCTTGCGGTGTCGTTCGGGCTCGAGTTGGTGTCGTGGTTGCAGGCTCGGTCGCAGCTGCGCAGTGACGCCGCGCGCACCGGGCGGAAGATGCGCGACCAGTTGTGGGCGACGACGGATCCCGCGGCGACGACGGTGTTCTTCGAGGACACCGCGGCGCTGGCCGGTCTCGTCATCGCCGGCATCGGTGTGGCGCTGCACGAGGCGACGCACGACTCGATGTGGGACGGCCTCGCGTCGATCGCGATCGGTGTCCTGCTGGCCGTCGTTGCCGTTGCACTTGGACGGGAGAACCGCAGCCTCATCGTCGGTGAGGCTGCCGACCCGCGGCTACAAGAAGGCGTGCGCGATCTGCTGGTTGCCCATCCGGAAGTCGACGCGGTCGACGAGCTGCTGACGATGGTGATCGGCCGCGGCGAGGTCTTGGTCGCTGCGCGGATCGATCTCGACGACGACATCACCGCCGGGCAGGTCGAGGCATTGGCCCGGCGGATGGAACGCGAGATCATCGCCGAACATCCGTTCGTCCGGCACTTCTTCCTCGACGTCACCGCGGACTCGGGTACCCCGCAACCGTGACGATCGGCGGCCTCTCGTGCTCGGTCATGTCCGTCGTCACCAGCCGGTAGCCGGATCCGTCGCGGACGAACTGGGTGAGGTTCACCGGCGGCGGTACGGCGGCGCCGAGCCGAGCCTGCGCGACTTGCAAAATCTCGACCGCCATCTGCCCGAGCTTGTGCAGATCCGAGTTGCGGTGCTTGCGCCTCGACAGGTCGACCTGCGCCATCGCATCAAGGCCGGCGCGCTGATAAGTGTCCACCAGCAATCCGAACTCGACGCCGTAGCCGCAGGGAAACGGCAACTGTTCCAGCAGCGAACGGCGGGCGGCGTACTCGCCACCGAGTGGCTGCACGAACCCGCTCAACGCTGGCCAGTGCAACGCGAGCAACGGTCGCGCGACCAGTTCGGTGACCCGGCCGCCGCCGGTCGGCAATTCGACTTCGCCGGTCCGCAACGCGCGGTCGTACGTCGCCTTCACGAACTGCACGTCGGGGTCGCAGAGCAGCGGGCCAATGAGGCCGGTGACGAAACTGGGTGAGAAGTCGCGCAGGTCGCTGTCGATGAAACAGACGACGTCGCCGGACGTTGCGGCGAGCGATCGCCACAGCACTTCGCCCTTGCCCAGGCGCGGCGGCAAGTGCGACAGCACGTCTTCCCGCCGGACAACGCGCGCACCCGCGGCCGCAGCGACCGCGATCGTGTCGTCGGTGGAACCGGAGTCCATGACGACGACCTCGTCGACGACCGGCAGCGGCCGGATGCGTTGCACGATCCGGCCGACCGTGGCCGCTTCGTTCAGTGCCGGCAGTACGACGCTGACCGTCGTGCCGCCTTTCGCGGCGAGCAACCGCGAGACCGGCCAGTCCCGCGCATGCGAGGTACGGCGGGAAAACCACGTGTGCGCCGCCGGATCCATGTGTGCGACACTTGCACACGCAACACGCACGACCTCATCAAGAGGGGCAGAGGGACCGGCCCGTCGAAGCCCCGGCAACCATCCTCGTGACTGGTGCCAACTCCGGCCCGCAGGCAACCGCATGCGGGAAAGATGAGCGAGGAAAGGCATTTTCGCCGTGACGACTCTGCTCGACCGCACCTCCTTCGGCGCCGCCGCCAATCTCGTCTGCCGCGAATGCGGCGCGACGTACGCACTCGGGCCCGGCAACGCCTGCGAGCAATGCTTCGGCCCGCTCGAGATCGGTTACGACGACAGCCGGCTCGCGCAGGTGACCCGTGACTCGATCGAAGCCGGGCCGCGGACGATGTGGCGTTACGGCGGGCTGCTGCCGGTCTCGCCGGTCGTCGATCTGCAGGTGGGCTGCACCCGGCTGGTGCGCGCGGACAACCTCGCCCGCGAGCTCGGGATGAACTCGTTGTGGGTCAAGGACGACAGCGGCAACCCGACGCACTCGTTCAAGGATCGGGTTGTCGCCGTGGCCGCGTCGGCCGCACGAACACTGGGATTTTCGGTGCTGTCCTGCGCGTCGACAGGCAACCTCGCGAACGCGGTCGCGGCCGCCGCGGCCCGCGCCGGGATGCGCTCGGTCGTGTTCATCCCGCACGACCTCGAAGCCGGCAAGGTCGTGACGACCGCGGTCTACGGCGGCACCCTCGTCGCGGTCGAGGGCAACTACGACGACGTCAACCGGTTGTGCGCGGAAGTGTCCGGTGAGCAAGACGATTGGGCGTTCGTCAACGTCAACGTCCGCCCGTTCTACGCCGAGGGATCGAAGACGGTCGGCTACGAGATCGCCGAGCAACTCGGCTGGCGATTGCCGTCGCAGGTGGTCGTCCCGGTTGCCTCGGGTGCACTGCTGACGAAGGTCGACAAGGCGTGGCGTGAGTTCTCGTCACTCGGTCTCGTCGAGCCGTCGCCGTACCGCGTCTTCGGTGCGCAGGCGACCGGTTGCTCGCCGGTGTCGGCGGCGTTCAAGGCCGGCCACGACGTCGTCGCGCCGGTCCGGCCGTCGACGATCGCGAAGTCGCTGGCGATCGGCAATCCGGCCGACGGCATCTACGCACTCGACGTCGTGCGGCGTACCGGCGGTGCGATCGCCGACGTCAGTGACGACCAGATTGTCGAGGGCATCCGGCTGCTCGCGCGGACCGAAGGCATCTTCGCCGAGACCGCTGGCGGCGTGACCGTGGCGACATTGCGCGCGCTGCTCGCGAGCGGTCAACTCGACCCGGCCGAAGAGACGGTGATCCTCAACACTGGCGACGGGTTGAAGACGCTGGACGCGGTGGCGCCGGTCGCGAAGCCGACCGCGACGATCGCGCCGTCACTGGCTGCGTTCCGGGCTGCGGGGGTGGCGTAGGTGGCGGTCACGGTGCGGGTGCCGACGATCCTGCGGTCGTACACCGGTGGTGCGTCGGAGGTCTCGGTCGACGGTGCGCAGACGCTGATCGAGTTGCTCGACAAGCTCGACGCGAACTACCCGGGCATCCGCGCGCGGGTGCTCGACGATGACGGCAAGTTGCGGCGGTTCGTCAACCTCTACGTCGGTGACGAGGACGTGCGGTTCGCCGGGGGACTGCAGACCCCGACCCCCGACGGCTCGATGGTGTCGATCATCCCGGCGGTCGCTGGCGGCTAGTGGATGACGCGGCCGTAGACGACGCTCGTCGTGTAGATGCGCTGCAGCTTCACGACCGTGCCGGTGTGCGGCGCGACGTACCAGTAGCCGTGGCCGGCGTAGATGCCGACGTGGGTGATCGAGCTGCCGTACTTCACGAAGACGAGGTCACCGACCCGCAGCGACGTGATCCGCACGTGCATCGACGCGGCGTACTGCGCCGCCGCGCTGCGGGGTAGCCGCTCGCCGAGTGCGGCGCGGTAGACGTACTGCACCAGACCGGAGCAGTCGAACGCGCTCGGGCCGGCCGCGCCGTAGCGGTACGGCTTGCCGAGCTGGTGCTGTACCGCGTACATCACCTGGTTGACCTTGTAGTTCCACGAGCCGGCGGGCGCGTAGGAGTTGTACGTGATCATGGCGGCGGACGCGCTCGGCGGCGCGACCACGGCGCCGGTCGTAAGCAGGCCAGCGCTCATGGCGGCGGTGAGGGTGGCGGCGCGCAGGCGGGCGCGAACGGACGTACGGATCATGGGTGTCGTCTCCGACGCCTGCCGGGTTAGCTGTCGGGTTCGGGCGGAAGATTGGCCCGGCCACGCAATGCGTGGCTTCACCCCAAGGAGCACCAGCGGCGCTCCGGTGTTGTTGGTTCCCCGGTCCCGTCCCAGGGTCGTGGCGCGCGCTGCCGGGACGGGCTCGGCGAGGCAGGCGCGGCCGCGCGGGTGCGGCGAACCCGACGCTACGCGGGCCGATCCGGACAGCGCTGGCGAATTCGGAAAGGTGAGCCCAAACTGACCGCCCGGCCCGCCCCACTCCGAGCTTGCACTCGGAACGGCCGAGTGCTAACAATGTGCTTAGCACTCGGCACAGTCGAGTGACAGATCCGGTACGACGAGGTACCGAGCCGGGCCAGACGTGTGGCCGCGGGCCGCGGACCGTCCGTCGCGGGCGTCGTACGCCGGATCAGTCAGTTCCGGTTCCGCGGGAGGAATCCACCGCATGGCAAAAATCATCGCATTCGACGAGGAAGCACGGCGCGCGCTCGAGCGCGGCATGAACACGCTCGCCGACGCCGTCAAGGTCACGCTCGGCCCGAAGGGCCGCAACGTCGTCCTCGACAAGAAGTGGGGCGCCCCCACGATCACCAACGACGGTGTCTCCATCGCCAAGGAGATCGAGCTCGAAGACCCCTATGAGCGCATCGGCGCCGAGCTGGTCAAGGAGGTCGCGAAGAAGACCGACGACGTCGCCGGTGACGGTACGACGACGGCGACCGTCCTCGCCCAGGCGCTGGTCCGCGAGGGCCTGCGCAACGTCGCCGCCGGGGCCAACCCGATGGGCCTCAAGCGGGGCATCGAGGCGGCCGTCGAGCGGGTCAGCGAGGAGCTCGGCAAGCAGGCGAAGGAGATCGAGACCAAGGAGCAGATCGCTTCGACGGCCTCCATCTCGGCCGGTGACCCGAGCGTCGGCGAGATCATCGCCGAGGCGATGGACAAGGTCGGCAAGGAAGGCGTCATCACCGTCGAGGAGAGCAACACCTTCGGCCTCGAGCTCGAGCTCGTCGAAGGTATGCGCTTCGACAAGGGCTACATCTCGCCGTACTTCGTCACCGACCCGGAGCGCATGGAGGCGGTTCTCGACGAGCCGTACATCCTGTTCGCGAACTCCAAGATCGGCAACGTCAAGGACCTGCTCCCGATCCTCGAGAAGGTCATGCAGGGCGGCAAGCCGCTGGTCATCATCGCCGAGGACGTCGAGGGCGAAGCGCTCGCGACCCTGGTCGTGAACAAGATCCGCGGCACGTTCAAGAGCGTCGCGGTCAAGGCGCCGGGCTTCGGTGACCGCCGCAAGGCGATGCTGCAGGACATGGCCATCCTCACTGGCGGCCAGGTCATCAGCGAAGAGGTCGGCCTCAAGCTCGAGAACACCACGCTCGACCTGCTCGGCAAGGCCCGCAAGGTCGTCGTCACCAAGGACGAGACGACGATCGTCGAGGGCGCGGGCGACACCGACCAGATCGCCGGTCGGGTCAACCAGATCAAGGCCGAGATCGAGAAGAGCGACAGCGACTACGACCGCGAGAAGCTGCAGGAGCGCCTGGCCAAGCTGGCCGGCGGTGTTGCGGTCATCAAGGTCGGTGCCGCGACCGAGGTGGAGCTCAAGGAGCGCAAGCACCGGATCGAGGACGCCGTCCGCAACGCGAAGGCTGCGGTCGAGGAGGGCGTGCTCCCGGGTGGTGGCGTCGCGCTGCTCGCGGCGGCGAAAACCGCGTTCGAAAAGCTCGACCTCGAAGGCGACGAGCTGACCGGTGCCCGCATCGTGCAGATCGCGCTCGAGGCGCCGATCAAGCAGATCTCCTTCAACGCCGGCCTCGAAGGCGGCGTCGTGGTGGAGAAGGTGCGGTCGCTCGAGACCGGTTGGGGCCTCAACGCCGCGACCGGCGAGTACGTCGACATGGTCAAGGAGGGCATCATCGAGCCCGCCAAGGTGACCCGCTCGGCGCTGCAGAACGCCGCGTCCATCGCCGCACTGTTCCTCACCACCGAGGCAGTGATCGCCGACAAGCCGGAGAAGGCTTCGGCCGGCGCCGGCATGCCGGGTGGCGGCGGCATGGGTGACATGGACTTCTAGTCCGCTGTACGACGGGGCCCCGGCGGAACACCCGCCGGGGCCCTCGTCGTGTTGAGTGAGACGTTGTCGGGCCGAAGCGGCCGGAAATTGCCCAACAACGTCTCACTCGACGGAGAGAGGGGTGCGGGCCGCGGCGGCGAACCTGCGGGTATGCGTCGACAACTTCTTGCCGCGTGCCTCGCGCTCACTGTCGCGCCCGCATTGCCGCATGCCGCCGCGTCGTCCGGCGACTGCCTCTCGGTCGTGCACGGGGTCAACATCGTCACGTCGACGGTGCCGCAGCTCGACGCGGCGCTGGCGAAGCACCGGATCACCAGCCGGCAGCTGACCCTCGGCTACCTCGCCCGGATCAAGGCGTTCGACCACGGCGGGGTGAAGGTCAACGCGATCCGCGCGTTCACCAAGGACGCGCTCGCCCAGGCCGACGCGAGCGACCGGCGCCGCAAGCAGCACAAGCTGCTCGGCCCGCTCGACGGCATCCCGGTGATCCTCAAGGACAACATCGGCACCCGGGACGCGCCGACCACGGCCGGCTCGATCGCGTTCGCCGGCAACATCCCGAAGCACGAGGCGACGATCGTCGCCAAGCTGCGCAAGGCCGGCGCGGTCATCCTCGCGAAGACCAACCTCAGCGAGTTCGCCAACTGGGTCGACCTGTCCATGCCCAACGGCTACTCGTCGCTGGGCGGGCAGGTCGTCGCGCCGTACACCGAGGGCGACCCGAGCGGGTCGAGCAGCGGGTCGGGCGTCGCGGCGACGATGGCGTTCGCGGCGGTGACGATCGGCACCGAGACGTCCGGCAGCATCCTGTCGCCGAGCGACGTCAACAGCGACGTCGGCGTCAAGCCGACCCTCGGTCTGGCCAGCACCACCGGGATCATCCCGCTGGCGCCCTCGTTCGACGTGCCCGGCCCGATCGTGCGCAACGTCACGGATGCTGCGGCGGTGCTCGGTGTCATCGCGACCAAGCGGGCGAACTACCTCGGCGCGCTGAAGCCCGGCGCGCTCAAGGGCGTACGCCTCGGCATCCCGAGCGCCGACAACCGGCCGTCGGGCGCGCGCGGTGCGCTGTTCGACCGCGCCATCGCCGACCTCAAGAAGGCGGGCGCGACGATCGTCGAGACCGACGTGGTGAGCAACGGCGGCATCGCGTCGCTGTCCGAGCTCGGGCTCATCCCGAACGAGTTCAAGTGGAGCCTCAACGAGTACCTCGCCAACGAGGCCAGGCCGAAGACCGGCGTGAAGACGCTCGCCGACATCGTCGCGTACAACGACCTGCACAAGGACAAGGTGAAGTACGGGCAGAACCTGCTGATCGCGTCCAACGCGTCGCCCGGCGTCGGCGCGATCGCGGCGCCGGCCGCGCTGCCGGTCCGTACCCAGGCGCAGGCGGTCATCGACGGCGCGCTCGCGAAGGACGACCTCGACGCGATCCTCGACCTCGGCGCCACCAACGCCAACGTCGGCGCGGCGGCCGGCTACCCGACCGTCATCGTGCCGGCGGGCTACGTCACCGACACCGTGCCGACCGGGCTCGCGTTCACGGGCACCGCGTTCTCCGAGGCGAAGCTGCTCGGCTACGCGTACGCGTACGAGCAGGCGTCGCGCCGCCGCGTACCGCCGACGGTCATCAACCCGGACCTGTACCCGAAGAGCTGCTGACCGCGCCTAGCCCTTCGCCAGCGCGTGCAGCTTGGTGACGGTGTTCCAGTTGCGTGCGGTCGCGGTGACGCCGAGCACCTTCTCCCAGCTCGGCAGCCGCGATCCCGCGATGCCGTGGGGCAGGCGCAGGTAGACGACCCGGTCGCCGAACGCGAACTCGGCCGGCGCGTACTCCGCCGGGTCGAGGTCCGCCTTCGGCTGCCCGGACAGGAAGACCGCGTGCAGCCCCTTGTCACCGGTGAAGGGGTTGCCCGCCACGACCTTGCCGAGGTCGGAGGCGCTGCGCGCCAGCACTTTCACGGGTAGGCGCAGGTCGTTCGCGAGTGCCTTCTCGACCGCGCGTTCGACGGTCGCGGCGCTGCGCGCGGGCGCGGTGAAGACCGCGTTGCCGGCGACCTGGAGCGTGCGTACGTCGCCGTAGCCGAGCCCTTCGAGCAGCGCGCGCAGGTCGGCCATCGCGATCCGGTTGGTGGGGCCGAGGTTCACCGCGCGCAGCAGCGCGACGTGCGTGGTCATGGCCCGCATGATCGCGCGCCCGCCGCCGCTCCGGACAGATGACAATGATTGTCGTTTCTGTCACCATGCCCAAGTGCCGCGTACGCCGCTCGCTCTCGCCGCCGCCGTGACGGCGGTCGCACTCGGCGCGGCCGTCTCGACGAGCGGCTGCGCGGCGGCCCGCCCGCGCAAGCCAGGGACGCTGCGGGTGGAGGCGGCGTTCTACCCGCTCGCGTTCCTCGTGGAGCGGATCGGCGGCGCCGCCGTCGACGTCCACGACCTGACGCCGAGCGGTGCCGAGCCGCACGACCTGGAGCTGAAGGCAAGCCAGGTCGGCGCCGTACGTGATGCCGATCTCGTCGTCTACCTCAAGGGTTTCCAGCCCGCGCTCGACGCCGCCGTCGGCCGGGACAACGCGCTCGACCTGACGACCGTGGTGCCGTTCCAGGACGGCGACCCGCACGTGTGGCTCGACCCGGTCCTGATGACCGCGCTGGCCGACGCGGTCACCGCGCGGCTGGCTGCGCTGGTGCCCGCGCAGGCGACCGCGATCGAGGGCCGCGGCCGCGCGCTGGACGCGAACCTGCACGCCGTCGACCGCGAGTACCGCACCCGGCTGAAGTCGTGCGCGCGGCGCGACATCGTCACCAGCCACGCGGCGTTCGGCTACCTCGCCCGCCGGTACGGCCTCACCCAGGTCGGCATCGCCGGCCTCAGCCCCGACCAGGAGCCGACCGCGAAGCGGCTCGCCGAGGTCGCCCGCATCGTCCGCGAGCGGCACGTCACGACGGTGTTCTTCGAGACGCTCGTGTCGCCGCGGCTCGCCGAGACGGTCGCGCGGGAGAGCGGCGCGCGGACCGCGGTCCTGCACCCGGCGGAGAGCGACACGGGCGCGGGCGACTACCTCGCCATGATGTCCGCGAACCTCGGCGCGCTCGCCGCCGCGCTGGGGTGCACGTGACGGCCGCGCTGTACGCCGACCGGGTGCGGGTGACGTTCGGCACCGCGGTCGCGGTCGACGACGTGACGCTGTCCGTCGGCGCGGGCGAGTTCGTGGCGCTGCTGGGCGCCAACGGTTCCGGCAAGACGACGCTGGTCCGCGCGCTGCTCGGCCTGCAACCCGTGAGCGGCGGCGAGGTGCGGGTTTTCGGTACGCCGCTGGCGGAGTTCCGCGAGTGGCCGCGGGTCGGCTTCGTGCCGCAGCACCCGCCGGTGCAGGCGGCGATGCCCGCGTCGGTACGCGAGGTCGTCGCGTCGGGACGCGTCGGGCGGCTTGGCTGGCTGCGCCGTACGTCGGCCGCCGACCGCGCCGTCTGCGCCGCCGCGCTCGACGCGGTCGGGCTCGCCGATCGCGCGCGCGATCCGGTGGCGACGCTGTCCGGCGGCCAGCAGCAGCGCGTGCTGATCGCGCGCGCGCTGGCCGGCGAGCCGGACGTGCTCGTCCTGGACGAGCCGACGGCCGGTGTCGACCGGGAGAACCAGGCCGCGCTCGCCGGGACGCTGCGGCTGCTCAAGGACCGCGGCCACGCGATGCTGCTCGTCACGCACCACCTCGGCCCGCTCGCCGACCTGGTCGACCGCACCGTCGTGCTCGACGGCGGGCGGGTGGCGTATGACGGTCCGGTGCCGCCGGGCGGGATGGCGTCCGACGACGACCACCACCACCCGCTGCCGCCGCGCGGCGAGCGGCTGTGGGAGTCGCGATGAGCCTGCTGGCGCTGGACTTCATGCGCCGCGCGCTGATCGCCGCGGTGCTCGTCGGGCTCACCGCGCCGGCGATCGGCGTGTACCTCGTGCAGCGCCGGCTCGCGCTGCTCGGCGACGGCATCGGCCACGTGACGCTGGCCGGTGTCGCGGCCGGCTTCCTGTTCGGTACGGCGCCGCTCGCGACCGCACTCGTCGCCGCGGTGCTCGCCGCCGTAGCGATCGAGCTGCTGCGCTCGCGCGGCGGGGCGAGCGGTGACGTCGCGCTGGCCGCGCTGTTCTACGGCGGCATCGCGACCGGCGTACTGCTGATCGGCCTGGCGCCCAGGGCTTCCGGGGTGAACCTGCTCGCGTACCTGTTCGGCTCGGTCACCACCGTCAGCACCGGTGACCTGTGGCTGATCAGCGGCCTCGCGGTCGTGGTGCTCGCGGTGCTGACGGTCGCGGCGCGGCAGCTGTTCGCGGTGACGTACGACGAGGACCTCGCCCGCATCGCCGGGCTGCCGGTCACCGCGCTGAACCTGCTCGTCGCGGTGACGGCGGCGTTCACGGTCGCGCTGGCGATGCGGGTCGTCGGCGTGCTGCTCGTGTCCGCGCTGATGGTGCTGCCGGTCGCTGCCGCGCAACAGGTCGCGCGCAGCTTCCGCGGCGCGATCGGCTGGAGCGTCGGCATCGGCGTGACCGTCGCGATCGTCGGGCTCGTCGCGGCGTACTACCTCGACGTCGCACCCGGCGCGACCATCGTCCTGTCCGCGCTCGTCGTGTTCGTGGCCGGTGTCGCCGTACGCCGGCTGCGTACCTGAGAGGACGCTTCTGATGCCGCGAGACCTCGACCGTCCGGCGCCGCCGCGCGCGACCCGGCAGCGCGCCGCCATCGCCGCCGCGTTGGGCGACGCGGGCGGGTTCTTGAGCGCGCAGGCGCTGCACGAGCGGCTGCGCGCCGCCGGCGACCGGGTCGGCCTGACCACCGTCTACCGCACCCTGCAAGCGCTCGCCGACGCCGGCGAGGTCGACGTGCTTCGTACCGCCGACGGCGAGGCGCTGTACCGGCAGTGCGCGTCGGCGGTGCACCACCACCATCTGGTCTGCCGCCGTTGCGGCCGCGCGGTCGAGGTCGAGGGCCCGGACATCGAGGCGTGGGCCACCGCGACCGCGCGCCGCTACCGCTTCACCGACGTCAACCACGTAGCCGAGATCTTCGGCACCTGCGCGGCCTGCCGGGCCGCCTGAGCTACGGCGCCACGGCCTCGCTGACCTGGAGCGAGCCGCCGCGGCCGACGAACGGGTGCGTACGTACCAGCTCGACCGCCGCGTCGATGCTGTCCGCTTCGAGGATCGAGTACCCGCCGGCCGGACCGCTCGCCGGGCCCTCCGCCGTACCGGCCGGAGACACCGTCCGCGCGGCGCCGAGCGGCGCGCCCGGGTCGACGAGTGCCGGACCGGCCGAGGCGACCCACGCGCCGAATGCCTGCATCGCCTGCTGCCTGGCCTCGGCGCCCTCTGGCATGCCGCCGCCGTGGTACGTGACGAGGTATCGAGTCATGCGGGCCAGTCTGCGTACCCGGGCGACCGCGGTCTATGTCCGTACGGACAATTCACTTGTCCGTTCGTCCAGCGTAGGTTGCGCGCGTGGAGACGCGCACGCCGCCGGACGACGCGCTGAGCGAGCTGCTGCGGGCGGTCAACGTACGCAGCACCGTCTTCTGCGTGTCCGACCTCGGCGCGCCGTGGGGGTTCCGCGTCGCCGACTCGCCGGTCGCGAAGTTTCACCTCGTCCTCGACGGTGCGGCGCTGCTCACCGTCGACGGCGAGCCGGAGCCGGTGACGGTGCTGCCCGGCGACCTCGTCGTCCTCGCGCACGGCACGGGCCACGTCATGCAGGACCGGGCCGGCTCGCGCGTCCGCGGCCTGGACCGGATCCTCGCGACGCACCCGGTCGACGACGCGGCGCGGATGACGTACGGCGGCCGCGGGCCGCGCACGTCGCTGCTGTGCGGCGGTTTCGCGACCGGGCTGCTGCCGCCCGACCTGGGCGGCCTGCTGCCGCGTTCGTTCGTCGTCGACGGTGCGACGACGGCCATCGCGCACTGGATCGACCCGATGTACGCCCTGCTGCGCGGTCGCCGCGCCGACGGCGCGCCCGGTGCGGCCGCCGTGTTCGCGAAGATCGCCGACGTCTTCCTCACCGATGCGCTGCGGCACTTCCTGGCGGGCAGCGAGGGCGTGCTCGCGCAGGCGCGGCTCGCGGCCGACGATCCCCCGATCGCGGCAGCCGTACGTACCCTGCGGGCGCGCGCCGAGGAGCCGTGGACCGTCGCTTCGCTGGCGCGGCACACCGGCATGTCGCGGGCCGCGTTCGCGTCGCGGTTCCGCGAGGTCGTCGGCGAGCCGCCGATGGCGTACGTCGCGCGGCTGCGCCTCAGCCGCGGCGCCGGGTTGCTCGCGACGAGCCGCCGGTCGGTGGCCCAGGTCGCGCGGACGGTCGGCTACGCCAACGAGGCGTCGTTCGCGAAGGCGTTCAAGCGCGCGTACGGCCAGTCGCCTGGCGCGTTCCGTACCGCGTCCGCCAGTGCGCGGGCCGCGAACCCCCGTTGACGCGCGCCGCCCCGCATCGCACGATGCGCTGCCCGTGACCAAGGAGCGGCGTATGCGCCCAGCCAGCCGGATCGTCGGAGTCGTCGCAGGTGCGGTGCTTGCGCTGGCGGCGTTGCCCGCCGGCGTAGCCGCCGCGGTGGACCCGTGCGCGAACAACGTGGCCGGCGTCGTCTCCTACGACGTGAGCACGTCGCCGACCATCCACGTCTGCCTTCAGGTGGGGCAGCTCGACGTGGCGGCGGACCTGTACACCGTGCAGTCCGGGATCGCCCCGCCGGGAGACCACTACTACTTCTGGCTCTGCTACGGGCCGCAGCCGTTCCCTTACTGCGTCGACGGCTTCGGGGATCGCACGTCGAGTGCGTCGGTCTCGCCGCTGGGCATCGACACCGATGGGTTCGACATCGCGTGCCTGTTGCTGCCGACCGACTTCTACTGCTTCAGCGTCGACGGCAGCCTGAAGATCTCGACCGAGCGGATGGGCGCGGGCGGCGCACTCGTGATCTCCGGTGTGATCGCCGCGTGCGTGTCGTCGCCGTCCCTCGGAATCTTCTGCGAGGTCCCGTTCTGGAACACGGTGACGATCCCGCTGCCGCCGCCGATCATCTGATCCGACGGCTGGGGCCCCCCGCTGCGTAGTTCCGGTAGGTGGTCGTGTCAGCGACCGCCGCCCCTACGCGAAAGGACCGACATGAGGCTTCCCTATACCCGTGGCCGGGCGGTGCTGCTCGGCATCACCGCCGCCGCCATCGCGGTGAGCGCCACCGCCGGACCCGGCTACGCCGGCGAGCAGCAGGCGCGCTACGACGGCGCCGGTACGCAGGTGATCCGGGTCGGCGGCGTGACGCTCGTCGACGAAGGCTCGATGACGTGCAGCGCGTCGACCGGTGCCGGCACCGGCGGCTCGTGCCTGCGCTTCGACCCGACGAACCCGGCCCCCGCGGTGCTCGTGCAGGACGCCAGCTTCGGTACGCACGTGGCGTTCCAGGCCTGCCTCGACAACAACGGCGACAGCGTCTGCACCTCGCCGGACCAGGGCCCCTGCGCCGACGACATCGTGTTCAGCCACGCCGACGGCGGCGGCTTCTTCAACCCGCTCGCGGTCCGGCAGGGGTTCCGTCCCGGCTGCCCGGGCGGGCCGTTCCCCGGCTACATCATCTTCACCTGCCGCGGCACGCACGTGGACGGGACCGCCCACACGCACGACGTGACGACCGGTACGACGACGCTCGTCGCGGGCGGGACCGGCACCGGCAACTTCTGCGGCGGCACTCAGCAGAGGCAGTCGCGGAAGACGTACACGATCAACCCGTAGGTACGCCGCCGGTGCGGGCCGCGCGCATGTTCGCCGCGGCCCGTACCGGGACGTCAGATCTGCTCGTACAGCAACGGATTGTTCGGCCGGCGCGGGGTGAGCGGGCCGCCGGCGCTGACGCCGGCGTACGCCGAGCCGAGCACCACGTCGACGACGCCGGTGGACAGTCGCGCGACGACGTGCACGGCGTTCACCTCGAGCTCCAGCGACGTCGTACCGTCGCCGCCGGTGAGCTGCTCGAACAGCGTGATGCTGCCCAGGCTGCCGGGCAGCGGGATCACCACAGGCCCGGCCGGCTGGCCGACCAGCACGGGGATGCCGTCAACGAGCAGGCTGCCGATCGAGCCGCCCGAGGGGTCGGCGCTGAACGGTCCGGCCGCGCCGCCGCTCGACCCGATGCGCGCGCGGGCGCTGACCGCGGACCCGGAGATCGTCACCGGCGGGCTGGTGGGCAGGGTCAGCGTGAACGAGCCGAGCTGCGCGCTCGCCGACGCGGTGCCCGCGAACGGCGTGTCCACCGTCGCGGTGTCGGTGCCGCCCGCGTAGACCTCGCCGAGACCGGAGGGCAGCACGAGGTGCTGCACGGTGTTCGTCGCGGTGCCGACGCTCGTGCGCGCATCGGCGAGCGTCCGTACCTGCGCGATCGTCGTGCCGGCCCGCAGCGTCGCATCGAGTACGTACGCGTCGGCCCGCCCGCCGGGCGGCACGACCTCGCCGCCGCCCGCCGACTGGCCACCGAGGCCGCAGCTGCCGGCCGGGATCTCGAACGCCACCGCGCGTCGCGGCTCCGCCGCCTCCATCGACCAGAGCACGTCCTTTGGCGCGAACGTGACCGGGTCGCAGGCGAGCCCCTCGTCGCGGTGCGTGGGGTCGGCCGCGATGTACGTGCTGAAGCTGGCCGGGTTCGCCGACGAGTTCCCGACCCGGTTGCGGGTGAACACCGTGTTGCAGCCGTCGGCGCCCTCGTAGAAGACGTCGGCGCCGACCGCGATCCCGCTGTTGCCGCACGGGCCGTCGAGGTACGGCACCGACGCGACGAGCGGGAACGTGCCGCCATACTGGTAGCGGTCGATCACCGTCGACTGGTCCTCGCTGACGTAGATCGAGTCGTCGGCGGCGTCGTAGGCGATGCCGTCGTCGAGCACGCCCGTCGCGTTGTGCACGGTGGCGCGGAACTTGACCGCGACCTGGTTCATGATCGGGTCGCGGGGGACCCGTACCGGCAGTGTCACCGGCAGCGCCGGCGTCAGCGGGATGAACCGCACGTCGCCGGAGACGCTCGCGTAGTCCCAGCCGGCCCAGAGGCCGCCGTGGACGTTGTCGTACGCGAGCGAGCCGAGCCCGCCCGCGATCCGGTACGACCCGGTGACCGCGCCGGTGAGCGGGTCGGCACGGTAGAGGTCGGGCAGCGATCCCGGCGGCGAGATGCAGGAGTACCAGAGGCTGGAGCCGTCGAACGCGATGCCGAGGCCCGCGCCGCCCGGTGCCATCGGCGAGGCCGGGCACGGCGTGTCGAACGACGTCTCGTACACGACGTCCCCGGTCGTCGCGCGGGCGGGCGCGGCGCCGAGGACGCCGGGCACTGTCGTGCACAGCGAGCCGGCGAGCAGGGCCGTGAGGGTCGACCAGCCGAGGCGGCGGGGGCGGACGCGGCGGTAGGGACGGCGCATCGCGGGGCTCCTGGATGTGCGCGGGGACAGGACGGTGACTGTAGAGACATCGCCCGATTTGTCCAGTCCGCGTGCGAGCCGTCCTCGTTGTGGCAGCGCGTGACCGACTTCGCGCTACCTCTCGGACGCGGCGATGCCCTGATCGCCGCAACGTCGGATGATCGTGATCTCCTGATACCTAGAGCCGGTGCTTCGCGGCGATCGGTGGGCACGAACGGGCGACGATGAACGGGGGTTATCGATGAGCAGGCGCGATCGCACGTGGGGCTACTGGACCGAGCAGAAGCTGGGCATGCTGGCCGAGTACCTACCCGCGTTCACGACGGCTTCGCAGCGAGCCAGGACGACTCTGTATCTGGACCTATTCGCGGGTGATGTCGCCAACACGAGCCGGGTCACGGGTCAGGAGATCGACGGCTCGCCGAGGGTCGCGCTCAACGCGACTCCGCCGCTCTCGGTAGTTCGCCTCTTCGAACTGCCGGGGCAGGCCGAGCGGCTGGAAGCTCAATTGCGTGCCGAGTACCCAGGTCGCGACCTCAGGGTCTACGCCGGGGACTGCAACCAGACGATCGACCAGGCGCTCGCTGATCTCACCCAGTACAACTGGGCGCCGACGTTCGCGCTAGTCGATCAATACGCGGCAGAGATCAGATGGGACACGCTCGCCAAGCTCGCGGCTTTCAAGCGCTTGGGCAAGCCGAAGGCAGAGCTCTGGCTGCTCTTCGCAGCCTCGATGCTGCCGCGGGGTCTCGGCGGTGACGACCTCGACGCGATCGCGGCGTTCGCCGACCGCATTACAGAGATGTACGGGACTCGAGACTGGCGGGAGGCGTACGAGGCGCGGGTCCGGGGGCTTCTCAGCGGACGCGGACTCCGGGACGAGTTGGCCAACCTGATGCGGTGGCGGATCGAGAACGATCTCGGTTACCGCGTCACGCACGCGTTCGAGATGAAGAACACCCGAGGGATGCCGCTGTACTCGATGATCTTCGCGACGGACCACGACGCGGGCAACAAGATCATGCGTCACATCTATGGCCGGGCCGCCGAGCGGCAGCCGCAGATGCGCGCGGAGGCCGTCGCAAGGATTCAAGCCGATCGCGAGGCGCGCGAAGGGACGCTGGTGCTGTTCGATCCGCTCGTCCCACAAGTGAAGCCGATGGACCTCTACGTCCACGTCCCACCGAACGAGCCGTATCGGTTGCCGAAGGGGTAGGGATCAAACGGCGACGAGTGCTCGGTCCGGCATCTCGTCGTACGTCTGGCCATCCAGCGTGCGACCGCCGGCCTTCGGCGTGCGCCCGCCCCACTGCTTGAAGAAGAACGGCACATCGGCGGCGCGGCACGTGTCCCTGATGACCGTCACCCACGCAGGGTCCATCGGGCGATGTCTCGGGCCGGACTCGCCACCGGCGATGACCCACCCGATTCCCTTTAGGTCGAGGTCATCGAGCGGACCGAGCAGCGGCTCGCACGAGAGGAAGCGGACCGCAGCCGGAACGTGCCGGAGGTCGTCGATGCGGCTCATCGCGGCGGCGTTCTCCACCGAGACACCGAGCCAGAGGTTCGACGGCCAGTCCAGCTGCTCCGCGACCAGGCGCACACGCCTAGACCGCTTCGTGAGCAGTTGGTACGTGTGATGCGGGGTGCTTGCCATGACGGCGAACACGTCGCGGACGAACGCGATCGGCACCTTGGCGTGGAACAGGTCGCTCATCGAGTTCACGAACACGAGCCGCGGCTGGCGCCACGAGTACGGCACCGCGAGAGCGTCCGCGTGGGTCGTGAGGCCGAACCCCGGTCCGCTCGTCCGCGGGTCGCCGTCGTTCTGGTACTTCGCGGCACCCATCGCCTTGAGCCGCTTGGCGAGGGTCAGCGCGTAGCAGTTGTCACATCCGGCCGACACGCGGTCGCATCCGGTGGTCGGGTTCCAGGTCGCTTCGGTCCACTCGATGCTGCTGCCGTCCGCCACCGTGGCACCTCCGACTCGACTCCGCCTGCTCGCTGACCTCCGTGACTTCGACCGCTATCGGCGCACTCGGCACGCCGCTCGACCGTGCGTCTAGCCCGAGTCTCGCAGGCTACGGGCTGCCTGTGACAAGTTTCGGCCGAGCCCGTGCCCGCCAACCTCACGCTCGCGGTCTGCTGGCAGACGAGTCCGGGCACCCGCGCGGCACCCTGGACAAAGCCTCTGACCTGGGTTATGGGCAGAAGCGTTGGCGGTGGAGGTGGGATTTGAACCCACGGACGGCTTGCACCGTCACACGCTTTCGAGGCGTGCGCGCTCGGCCACTACGCGACTCCACCGCGGGGGAGCGTACCGGTTCAGCCGGGCAGCCCGCGATGCGGACCGAAGAACGACCGCAGCAACGTCGCCGACTCCTCGGCCAGGACGCCGCCGACCACAGCCGGCCGGTGGTTGAGCCGCGGGTCCCGTACGACGTCCCACAGCGACCCCACGGCGCCGGCCTTCGGGTCGACCGCGCCATAGATCAGCCGCGCCACGCGGGACAGCACGACCGCGCCCGCGCACATGGTGCACGGCTCCAGGGTCACGAACAGCGAGCAGTCGGTCAGCCGCCACGACCCGACGACGACAGCGGCCTCGCGCAGGGCCAGCACCTCGGCGTGGGCGGTCGGGTCGCCGCGGACCTCGCGTTCGTTGTGCGCCCGGCCCAGCACCTCGCCCGACGCTGAGACCACCACCGCGCCGATCGGTACGTCACCGTGGTCGAGGGCGAGCCGGGCCTCGGCCAGCGCGGCCCGCATGGCGTCGACGTCGGCCTGGCGGACGCCGTACGACGCGGACGTCACCCGGGTCAGCCCCCGCGGATCTCGTCGATGGCGTCGCCGCAGCCGGCCGCCTCGCAGATCGCGGTGACGATGTCGGCGGGCAGCATGCCCTCGGTCGCGCAGAGGTCGATGAGCTTCTTCGCGGGGACGCCGAAGGAGGCGACGATCTCGGCGTCGCCGGCGACCTCGGCGTCGGGACGTACGCCGTCGTCATCGTCGTCGTCGGTGTCGGCGTCCTCGGGCGGCGCGACGTCCTCCATGACCAGGGAGGCGAGGGCCGAGGAACCCACTGCGCGGTCGTCGGAGATGAACGTCCGCGGGTCGGCGTCGCCGTCGATGCGCACGATGGCGAGGTACTCGTCGTCCTCCTCCAGGAAGAACAGCGCGGTGCCGCCGTCGGCGACGTCGCGGAGCAGCTCCACGAGCGAGTCGAGGTCCTCGACCCCGTCCATGTCGACCTCGCGGCTGCTCCAGCCGTCGTCCGACCGGGCAAGGGCTACGGCGAAGTACGGCACGGGGGTCTCCGTAGGGGAAAGGTACGAGGCGACCGATCGTAGAGAAAGCGGTCAGGCCCGGACAACCGCGGTCGGCCGGGTCAGTGGAAGACGGGCTCGACGACGCGCTCGTACGCGTCCGCGAAACCGAGCCGACGGGCCAGCAGCAGCAGGGTCTCGTCGGCGTACGCGTCGAGGTCGGACAGCAGCGCGCCGAGCTCCATCTCGTCCAGGCCGAGGTCGCCGAAGATGCCGAGATCGCCGGCGGGCCAGACGTCTTCGAGGTCGTCGTCGCCGGGACGTTCCAGGCCGAGGTAGTCGACGACCTCGGCGGCGAGGTCCCACGCGACGGCGGCGGTGACGTCGGAGAGCAGCACCCGGGTGTCCTGGCCGGTGACGCGGACGGCGACGAAGAACTCGTCGGCGACGTTGACGAAGCCGATGACGCCGCCGTCGCCCACCTGCTGGCGCAGCGCGGCGAGCAGGCCCTGGAAGTCCTCGACGAGACGTTCCGGGAGCAGGGACGCCTCCCAGAGCCCCTCCACGCGCGACACCACGACGGCGAAGTCGGCCACGGCTGTCCTCCTCGCCCTGATCGTGTCAGACCGGGCGCGGGCTTGCGACGCCGACCGCGAGGTTTGCGCCTGGACCGGGCGGGGAGCAGCCGACAGGTACGCACATGCCCGGCATGTCCGGGCGCCCGACCAGAGGGAGCACGGATGCGGCTCACCCGTACGGCGGCCATCGCGGGGCTGGCGGTCGTCGCCGCGCTTGCCGGTACGGTCGCGCACGCCGGTGCCGCCGTCGACCGGGCCACCGGTGGCGGCCAGATCCTGCTGAGCAGCAGCGGTCACGGTCCGGGCGACACGATCGCGTTCACGGCGCAGCAGGACGCCGGCGGCGCCAAGGGCAGGGTCAACGTGATCGACCGGGTGCAGGACACCACTGGCCAGGGCGTGCACTTCCGCGGCACCGTCGAGTGCGTCGTCGCGCAGGGCAACACCGCGAAGATCGCGGGCCACGGCGTCAACGACGACGGCACCACGACCGGCTTCACGCTCGTCGTCGTTGACAACGGCGAGGCGCGGCGGCCGGCGACGACACCATCGCGCTCCAGTACACCGACGACCCGACCTGCGACCGGCAGGACGGCGACCAGGACAGCGAGACCGACCTGGCCCGGGGCAACGCGCAGGTCTACGACGGCCAGTAACTGACGAGACTCGCGAGGCCCGGCGCCCCGAGCGCCGGGCCTCGCGTGCTCTACCCGACGTCCTTGATGACCAGCGTGACGCTCGCGGTCTCCGGGTTGTCCGTGTCCTCGTAGTCGGCGCCCTGCTGCGCGTCGCCGCAGCGGTGCGCGACGGCGGTGGCCGTGACGGTGTACGTCCCCTTCGGCCACTCGTGGATCTCCTCGCCGTGCTCCATCGGGTTCGGCCGCCCGAGGTCGGCGCAGGAGTGCTGCGGGAGGTTCGGGTTGGTGTCGGTCGTCCCGTCGCCCTGGTCGACGACGAGGCTGCGGAAGACCCGGCTGCCCGTGTAGGACATGGTCACGCCGTACGCGTCGTTGGCCGCGCCCGCCCACCGGCACACCTGGATCTTCAGCGTGATCGCGCCGGTGGTCTTCGTCGCGCTGCGGCAGTACTTGGCCTCGTACCAGTCGGCGGAGTACGGCGAAGGCCCGCCGCTCGTCGCGGGCGGCGGCGGCCGGGTGGTGACGACAGGCCGCGGTGACGAGGTGGGCGACGCGGTCGGCGTCGGCGACGGCGACGGGAGGTCCGACGGGGTCAGCGACGGCAGCGGCGACTCGGGTGGCAGCGAGACCGGGAGCGAGGGCCCCGGCTCGGCGGCCGGGCGCGCGGGTGACGACGACAGCGCGGCTCGCGCCACGGGTATCGCCACGATCAGCGCGACCGTCGCGGCCCCCACTGTCCACGGCACCCAGCGACGTGCGGTCCCCTCCATCGGACGAGGGTGACACGGAACCGCCTGGGCCGCAGGCGTTTCAGCGAGGTGCGACTTCCTCGGGGTCGGGCGCGGGCACCGGCGACCCCGGCGCGCCGGCCTGCCCGCGCAGCGACTGCGCGGCGCTGATGCCCGCTACGGCACCCTCGGCGGCGGCGACCTGGATGAGCTGCATGCCTGGCGTGACGTCGCCGCAGGCGTAGAGGCCGGGCACGCGGGTCTCGTTGTTGGCGTCGACCAGCACGCAGCCCTCGTCGCTCGTCTCGGCGCCGAGCGTCGCGGCGAGCGAGTTGCGCGGCTGGTGCGCGACGGAGAAGAACGCCGCCTCGCACGGCAGCTCGCCGAGCCCGCGCAGCACGACGCAGCGCAGCGCGCCGCGCGGACCGACGAACCGCTCGGCGACGTCCTCGACGACGCGGATGCCGTACGCCGCGAGCCTGGCCCGCTGCTCGTCGTCGCCGGGGAAGCGCCGCCCGTCGGTGACGACGACGACCGACGCGGCCCAGTCCAGCAGCGTGACGGCGAACGCCGCGACGTACGCGGTCCAGCCGAGGACGACGACGTTGGCGCCCTGCGCCTCGTAGCCGTCACACGAAGGGCAGTGGAAGACGCTCGCGCCGTAGTGGTCGAAGAATCCGTCTACGTCAGGGAAAGCGTCCTCGACGCCGGTCGCGAGGACGAGCCGCAGGCCCGCCTGCTCGGCGCCGTCGACGGTCACGACGAACCGCGCCCGATCGATGTGCGCGGCGGTGGCGCGACCCGCCAGCCGCGTGACGTACGGGTACGCCGCGAGCTGCTCGCCGGCGATCGCGAGCAGGTCGGCGGGCGCGAGCGGGTCGCGGGAGAGGTAGCCGTGCGAGTGGTCGACCCAGCGGTTGCGCTGCTCGCCTGCGTCGACGAGCAGGGTGCGCCGCCGGTACCGGGCCAGCCAGGTCGCGGCCGCGAGCCCGGCCGGGCCGCCGCCGACGACGATCGCGTCGTACGGCGCGGGGATCGTCATCCGGCGTCGAGCAGCCCGCGCTCGACGACCGCGGGCACGGACAGCGTCTTGTAGCCGACGGTGTCGAACAGCACGACGACCTTGTCCTCCTCGTAGCGCAGGATCTGCCCTGGACCCCACTCGGCGTGCGCGACGCGGGCGTTGACCGGGTACGGGCCCTCGGCGACGGTGACCTCGACGCCTGCGGTGCAGCGGTCGCAGTGGCCGCACGAGTCGTCGGTCTGCTCGCCGAAGTACGACAGCAGCAGCCGGCCGCGGCAGCCCTGGCTCTCGGCGTACGCACGGATCATGTCGACCCGCGACTGGTCGACGGTACGGCGCTGCTCGGCCTCCTGCTGCGCGGCGACCACGACGTCCTCGACGGACGGCCGGTCGGGCAGCAGCTCGAGCGAGCCGGTCGGGTCGACCCGGACGAAGCCGCCGTGGGTGAGCTGCCCGAGGATCGCGGACAGCCGCGACGGCGCGATCTTCGCGACCCGGCGCAGCTCGCGCAGGTCGACCGGACCGTCGGACACGGCCTCCAGCAGCCGCGCGACCCGGGTCAGCGGGACGACCGCGACGGCGCCCGCGGCGAAGAAGCGGCGCAGCCCGAGGTCCTCCTGCCGGTAGAACAGCACCGCCTCGGAACGCAGGCCGTCGCGGCCCGCGCGGCCGACCTCCTGGTAGTACGAGTCGAGCGAGTCGGGGACGTCGTAGTGCAGCACGAACCGTACGTTCGGCTTGTCGATGCCCATGCCGAACGCGGTCGTCGCGATGACGACGTCGAGCCGGTCGTCGACGAACGCGTCCTGTACGCGGCGGCGCTCGGCCGCCTTGAGACCCGCGTGGTAGCAGCCGGCGTTGAGGCCGATCTCGTCGATGGCGGCGGTGAGCTCCTCGGCGCGCTTGCGGGTGGCGGCGTAGACGATGCCGGGCTTGAGCTCGCCGGCCGCGCGCAGCACCAGCGCCTCGCGCTTCGCCTCCTCGTTGGTGAACGTCTCGACGTCGAGCCAGATGTTCGGGCGGTCGAAGCCGCGTACGACGACGGCCGGGTCGCGCATGCCGAGCCGGGCGACGAGCTCCTCGCGCACCGGCGGCGACGCGGTCGCGGTGAGGGCTAGCACGTTCGGATGGCCGAGTGCCTCGATGACGCCGCCGAGGCGCAGGTAGTCGGGGCGGAAGTCGTGTCCCCACGCGCTGACGCAGTGCGCCTCGTCGACGACGAACAGCGTGGGCTTCGCGGCGGCGAGGTCGCGGACCACCTCGGGCGTGGCGAGCTGCTCGGGCGCGACGAAGAGGAACTTCACCTCGCCGGAGATCAGCCCTTCGAACGCCGCCCGCCGCGCGGTGATCCCGACGTGCGAGTTGGCCGCGGCGACACCCGCGACGCCGAGCTCGCTGATCGCCGCGACCTGGTTGCGCTGCAACGCGATCAGCGGCGACACGATGACGGTCGGGCCGTCGCGGAGCAGCCCGGCGATCTGGTAGATCGCCGACTTGCCGGACCCGGTCGGCAGCACCGCGAGGGTGTCGCGGCCGGCGATCAGCGCGTCGATCGCGCTGCGCTGCCCCGGGCGCAGGCCGTCGAAGCCGAAGACCTCGCGGGCGAGGCGGTCGACGTCGGCGGTGGCGGGCATGCTGCGGCACAGCCTTTCCAGGCGAAGGGGTGGTGCGACGGCGGGCGGTGTTGCCGGGCACTTACCCAGGCGGGCGCCCGCTCACGCAGGCAGCTCGAACCACACCGTCTTGCCGGTCGGGCACGGATCGACGCCCCACTGCGCGGCGAGGGACTTGACCAGGTTGATGCCGCGTCCAGTGAGCCGTGACTCGTGGTTGCTGCGCTCGGTCGGCGGGCGCGGCACCTCGTCGGCGACGGCGACGCGGACGGCGTGGTCGGTCACGTCGACGTGCAGCCGCATCGGCGTACGCGCGTGCACGACGACGTTGGTGACCAGCTCGCTCGTCAGCAGCACCGCGACGTCGGCGGTCTCGTCGGGTACGTGGCTGCGTACCCGCTCGTCGACGAAGTCCCGAGCGGCCTTCGCGGCCTTGGGCTCGGGTACCAGGTCGATCGAGTCATGCACGTCTTTCGGCGTTTCCGCTTTCCGGGGTCTCATACGGGGCGTTCTGTGGTGTCACCCGTTGGCAGCGCTGTCTGTCGCGACGGTTAGACGGGTCGCCGCGCGTCGTGGGCATGACGGGGGCATGGCCGTACGACGCGTCAGGCGGACCATCCGCCACTCGGGCGAGGGGTTCAACCTGCTCGCCGACGTGAACGCCGTCATCGCTACGGGCGGTGGCTCCGCCTCCGCCCGCGACCGAACGAGAGGTGTGCAGATGGCCGAGAACCAGACCAGGGAAGAGCTCGACACCGAGCTGACCGAGGAAGAGCTCGACCAGCAGTCCGGTGAGGAGCTGCCCGACCGCGAGGCGATGTCGCTCATCAACGCGAACCTCGCCGCTCCGGTCAACGCCGCCGTCGCGCTCAACGTCCTCAGCGACGGGTCCACGGCGTACGCGAACGCGCAGCAGGACGCCACGATCATCCAGTCGACCTGAGGGAGCCTCAGATGGCCAAGGACACGACGAAGGACCAGACCGACCAGTCGATCGACATCACCGACGAGGAGCTCGACCGGGAGACCGGCGAGGAGCTGCCCGACCGCGAGGCGATGTCGCTCGTCAACGCGAACCTGGCGATCCCGGTGAACGCCGCCGTCGCCGCGAACGTGCTGTCCGACGGCTCGATCGCGTACGCCGACGCGACGCAGGCGCCGAACATCGACCAGTCGATGCTGGGAGGCACCGGTGGCTGACAAGACCACGGACGACGTGACGATCGAGCAGGTCGGCCTGACCGACGAGGACATCGACCGCGAGGCCGGCGAGGAGCTGCCGGACCGCGAGGCGATGTCGCTGCTCAACCTCAACGTCGCGGCCCCGATCAACGCGGCCGTCGCGGCGAACGTCCTCTCGGACAACTCGGTGGCGTACGCCAACGCCGAGCAGTCCGCGACGATCATCCAGTCGACCTAGGTCGCAGATGGTCCTCGATGCCCGCCCGGAGACGGCGGCGCGCCCTGCCGCGCCGCCGTCGTCGGTACGCCCTGACGGACGCCCCGAGCCAGCGGGCGCACGAGCGCCCCGGCTGGCCCGCGGCGTGGAGCTGCTCGGCGAGTACGAGGGCTCCGGCTACAAGGAGGCGCCGTACCTCGCCCGCCGCGGCGACGGCCAGACGATCCAGCTGAGCCGGCTGCTGTACGCGGTCGCCGAGTCCTGCGACGGGCAGCGCTCGTACGACGACGTCGCCGCGGAGGCGAGCCGCCGCTTCGGCAAGCGGCTGTCGGCGCGCAACGCGCGGACCATCGTCGAGGACAAGCTGACCCCGCTCGGCGTCGTCGTGAACAACGACGGCTCCGAGCCGGTGCTGTCCAAGCCCGACTCGCTGCTCGCGCTGCGGCTGCGCAAGAGCGTGATCCCGCCGCGGCTGGTCCGCGCGCTGACGACGGTGTTCTACCCGCTGTTCCTCCCGCCGGTCGTCATCGCGGCGCTGGCCGGGCTCGGGGTGTTCGACTGGTGGCTGTTCGTCCACCACGGTGTCGCGCAGGGCATCCGCGCCACCGTGCTGCACCCCGGACTGTTCCTCGTCATGTTCGTCGCGGTCGTCGTCTCGGCGTTCCTGCACGAGTGCGGCCACGCGACGGGTCTGCGCTACGGCGGCGGCGAGCCGGGCACGATGGGCGCGGGCGTCTACCTGGCGTTCCCGGCGTTCTACACCGACGTCACCGACGCGTACCGGCTCGGCAAGGGCGGCCGGCTGCGTACCGACCTCGGCGGCGTCTACTTCAACGCGCTGTTCATGCTGGGTACGGCCGGCATCTACGCGGTCACGCGGTTCGAGCCGCTGCTGTTCCTGATCCTGGTGCAGCACATCGAGATCGCGCACCAGTTCCTGCCGTTCCTGCGCCTCGACGGCTACTACATCGTCGCGGACGCGGTCGGCGTGCCCGACCTGTTCACCCGCATCGGGCCGATCCTGCGCAGCGCGCTGCCGGGCCGTAAGGGCGACCCGCGGGTGACCGCGCTGAAGCCGTGGGTGCGGCTGTTCGTCACGACCTGGGTGCTCGTCGTGGTGCCGTTCCTGATGTTCAACCTGACGCTGCTGCTCGTGCACCTCCCGCGGCTGCTGGCGACCGGCGCGCAGTCGATGCACAAGCAGTGGGGTACGACGACGGCCGCGTTCGGCGACGGCCGCTGGCTCGTCGGCACCGGCGGTGTCGTGCAGTCGCTCGCGCTGCTGCTGCCGTTCGCCGGCATCGTCTACACGCTGTTCCGGCTCGGCACCCGCATCGGCCGCCGGTCCTGGGCGTGGTCCGCGGACAGCCCGGTGAAGCGGGCCATCGTCGTCCTCGCCGGCGTCGGCATGCTCGCGCTGCTCGGCCGCGCCTGGCTGCCCGGCCGGCACTACACGCCGATCCGTCCTGGCGAGCGCGGCACGCTGACCGACTACGTCGCGGCCTCGACGACGGTGATCGGGCACGACGACGTCGCGCCCGCGTTCGTGCCGTCCGGTGTCGGCCCGGCAGGCGCCGCGAACCCCGCCGCCCCAGCCGGTACGTCGACCGACACGACGACCGGTACGACACCGGTCGACCCGTCGCTGTCGCCCACGCCCTCGCCGTCCGCGGCGACCGGCCTGACGAGCGAGTCGCCCGCGCCGAGCGAGTCGCCGACGCCGGAGGCGTCGCTGTCGCCGACCGCGACGGTGGCGCCATGAGGCGGCTGACCGCGCTGCTGCTCGTACCGCTCGCCGCGGTGGGCCTGGTCGGCGTCGCGACGCCCGCGTACGCCGGCGGCGGCGACACCACCGCGGTCGCGATCAACACCAAGGACGGGTTCGACCTGTTCCGGCTCGCGTTCCAGATCAAGCGGGCGACAGGCGACGTCGTCGACAACGGCAACGCCGCGGTCGCGTACGCCTCGTGCACCGAGTGCCAGACCATCGCGCTGTCGATCCAGATCGTGCTGATCTCCGGCTACGACTCGTCCACGGTCTCGCCGGAGAACGTCGCGATCGCCATCAACGAGAACTGCACGTTGTGCGACACGCTGGCGTCGGCGTACCAGTTCGTGCTGACCGCCGAGGGCAACCTGCACTTCACCGCCGCGGGCAACCAGCGGCTCGCCGAGATCCGGCGGCAGCTGCTGGCGCTGCGTAAGAGCGGGCTCACCGCCGCCGAGATCCAGGCCAAGGTCGACGCGCTGATGACCGAGCTCGCCGACATCCTCTCGACCGAGCTGGTGCCGGCCGGCAACAGCGGTGCGAACGCCGCGCCGAGCGGGTCGCCGAGCGCGGCACCCGCGACCGCGTCGCCGACCGGCGCAACGAGCGACGCGCCGACCGCGCAGCCGCTCGACACGTCCTCGCCGTCCGAGAGCCCGAGCGACTCGCCGTCGACCGACCCGTCCGCTACGGCGTCGCCGTGAGGCGCGCGCTCTGCGCGCTCTGCGCGGTGCTGGCGCTGGTCGCGTGCGGCTCGTCGTCCGGGTCGCCGGCCGCGAAAGCGCTGCGGGACACGGCAAAGCGGCTCGACGACGTACGCAGCGCGACGATGGACCTGAAGATGACCGCGTCGTCGCCGTCGGCGAAGGACGGCGTTGGGTTCTCGCTGAGCGGGCCGTTCGCGCTGCCGGACAAGCAGGGGCTGCCGGTCGCCGACATGAAGGTGACCGAGCTGCGCGGGTCGGCGACGTCGACGGTGTCGTTCGTGTCGACGGGGCAGGCGGCGTACGTCGTCCGCGGCAGTCGCGTCACCGCGCTGCCGGCCACGTCGGTCGGCGTCGGCGGCAAGGGCGGCGGGCTCGGCACGCTGCGGATCGACTCCTGGCTGCGCTCGCCGAGTCTCGCGGCGGGCGAGACGGTCGACGGTGTCGAGACCGACCACATCAGCGCGGGGCTCGACGTGGCGACGGCGTTCGACGACCTCGGCCGGCTCGGCGAGAAGCTCGGCGTCGCGACGCTGGCCGGGCTGCGGCCGCTCGACGCCGAGGCGAAGGCGCGGCTGGCGAAGTCGGCGGCGAGCTCCCACATCGAGGTGTGGAGCGGGCGCAAGGACCACCTGCTGCGCAAGCTGGTGCTGACGGTGACGCTGACCGCGGACGTGCCGCCGTCGCTGCGCTCGCTGGTGCCGGTGACGCTGGCGCTGTCGATGTCGCTCGCCGACGTCAACCAGCCGGTGCACGTCTCGCCGCCGCAGACGTAGCCTCGGGTCATGGCCGAGACCCTCATCGACGGTACGTGGCTCGCCTCCGGCAGCGCAGGGACGCGCGAGGTCCGGTCGCCGTACGACGGCAGCGTCGCGGGCGTCGTACCGGACTGTGGCCCGCCCGAGGTGGACCGCGCGATGGCCGCGGCGGTCGCGGCGCTGGCCCGCGACGACTTCCCGCGGCCCGACCGCATCAAGGTCCTCGAAGAGGCGTCGCGGGCGCTGGCCGGCCGGGTCGAGGAGTTCGCCAGGACGATCGCGGTCGAGGCGGCCAAGCCGATCAAGACGGCGCGGGTCGAGGCGCAGCGCGCGGTCGACACGTTCGCGGCCGCGGCGGCCGAGACGCGGATGCTCGCGGGCGAGATGGTCCCGCTCGACGCGGTGCCGGCGGGCGCGGGGCGGGTGGCGTTCACGCTGCGGGTGCCGGTCGGCGTGGTGGCGGCGATCGCGCCGTTCAACTTCCCGCTGAACCTGGTCGCGCACAAGCTCGCGCCGGCCATCGCGGCGGGCTGCCCGGTGGTGCTGAAGCCCGCGACGCAGACGCCGTTGTCGGCACTGCTGCTGGTGAAGCTGCTGGACGACCTCGGCGTGCCGCGCGGCTGGCTCAACGTGGTCACCGGCGGCGGCTCGACGGTCGGCGAGGCACTGGTGACGCACCCGGACGTCGCGTACGTGTCGTTCACCGGCAGCCCCGAGGTCGGCTGGGCGATGGTGGCGAAGGCGCCGCGGGCGAAGGTGCGGCTGGAGCTCGGCTCGAACTCGCCGCTCATCGTCGCGGGCGACGGCGACTGGCGTACCGCGGCGGAGAAGACGGCGGTCGCGGCGTTCAGCCACGCCGGGCAGTCGTGCATCTCGACCCAGCGCGTGTACGTCGCGGCGGAGGTCGCCGACGACTTCCTCGGCGTGTTGCTGCCGCTGGTCGAGGCGCTGCGGGTCGGCGACCCGCTGGACGAGGCGACCGACGTGT
>JAVEEG010000157.1 GCA_030840585.1 Frankiaceae bacterium
CGATCGTCAGCCGCATGCCGGATCGCAGCAGCGACGGCAACGGCTCGCTGTCGAGCGGATGCAGCAGCGCCTGCTCGATCGCCTCGTCGACGTCGGGCACACCGGGCAGCGACTCGGGCGGGTAGATTACCCGCGAGCCGAGCGGGAACTCCTGCAGCCGGAACGACTCACCGCTGTGCACCAGCAACGGCGGCGTGCGCTCATCGACCTCCAGCACGAAGCCAGGGCGCGGCATCTACGAAGCACTCCTTAGGTCGAACGCCACCTTGACCGTACCGAGGCGGCCCGCGTCGTGCGCGTGGTCGAGCGCCTCGCGCCACCGCGACAGCGGGTAGCTGCCGCCGAGCAACCCGCCGAGCGGCGCATCCGCCGCCAGCGACATCGCGGTCTCGAACGCATCGCCGGCACTCGCGTAAGCACCTTGCACCGTCAGCTCGCGGAACCACGCCGGCGTCAGATCCACCCCGGCCGCCGGCACCCCCGCGAGCAGCACCCGGCCGCCGGCCCGGGTCGTCCGCAGCGCCGTGTCGATCGCCGCCGCCGACCCGACCGCGTCGATCGCGACGTCGACCCCGCCGAGCAGGTACGCCGACCCGCGCTCCGGTTCGAGCCGCAACGCGCGGGTGCTGCGGCGTACCCCGCCGACGACCTCGGCCGGCGCGACGACGTCGCTGGCGCCGAACTGCTGGGCCAGCTCGGCCTGCCGGCGATGCTTCGCGACGACCGTGATCCGGCTGGCCGGCGTGAGCTCGCGCAGCGCCAGGGTGAGGAACAGCCCGACCGCGCCGGCGCCGACGACGAGCACGCTGTCACCGTCGGCCACCGCGGCCCGCCGGGCCGCATGCACCGCACAGGCCAGCGGCTCCACGAGCACGGCGCGCTCGTCCGGCAGGTCGTCGGGTACGGCGTGCAGTTGCGAGACGTGGGCGACGAGTTGACCGCTCCACCCGCCGCCGGTGTCGGTGCAGAAACCGGTCTGCAGTCCGGGCGAGACATGGCCGACGGTGACGCGGTCACACCGGTTGCGGTTGCCGGCCGCGCAGGACGGACACAGGTCGAGACCGCGAGCGGCACAGGCCAGCACCGGATCGAGTACGACGCGCGAACCGGCCGGCAGGTCCGGGGCGTCGTCGAGCGTCTCGCCGACGATCTCGTGGCCGGGCACGAATGGCATCGACACGAGCGGGGTGAAGTAGAGCGACGTGTGCCCGGACAATGTCGCGAGGTCGCTGCCGCAGATGCCGGCGATCCGCGGCCGGACCCGCACCCAGCCTTCGCCGTTCGCCCGCGGCGGGTCGCGGTGCACCAGCCGCAACGGCGCGATCGGGCCGGCGAGCAGGCCGGGCAGCTTGCCGCCGACTGCGCGAGCGGCGACGTACCGGGGGAGCGAGCGGTAGACCTCGAGCGCATTGATCATCGGGCTGCCTCCGGCAGGGGGATCACCGGCTGCTGCTTTGCAGTGCGCGCGGATCGCGGCCGGCGAGCAGCGGCCCGACCGGTGGCCGGGCATGCCACGACTCGACCGGCCACTTGGATCGCCGGGCGATCCGGGACAGCGCGATGTCGGGGTCGACCGCGACCGGATGCCCGACCGCGCGCAACAACGGCAGATCGCTGGCGGAGTCGGCGTACGCGTACGAGTTCGCGAGGTCCCAGTTGTGTTGCGCGGCCTGGTGTTTCAGCCATGAGCCGCGGCCCTCGCCGACGAGCGGCGGCCGGACCAGGAAGCCCGTGCACCGGCCGTCGGGGCCGACGGCCAGATCGGCCGCGACGATCTCGTCGAACAGCGGCGCCACCGGGCGGACCAGCGGCGCGATCGCGCCGGTAATCAACACCGTGCGATGCCCGGCCGCGCGGTGCTCGCGCACCTTGCGCACGGCCGCCGCGGAGAGCCGGCCGAGCACGGTGTCGGTCACGTCCTCGTCGACGATGCGCAGCAGTTCGTCGTAGTCGGCGCCCGCGTACCGGCGGTAGACCGACCGCAGGAACGCGCCGCGGTCGCGCCGTTCGGTGAGCAACCAACGCGGCAGCACCCGCGCGACGTCGGCCACTTCGCGGGCCCGGCCGGCGGTCGATAGTTCCGGCAGCCGCAGCCAGAGGTAAGACTCGATGACGTTGCTCGGCAACAACGTGCCGTCCATGTCGAACACCGCGACGAGTTGCCCGTTCGGTCCGTCTCCCGGCGGCAGCTCGGTGCGCTCGGCCGCCCGCTTGACCGAGCGCCCGCCGGTGAACGCGCGCAACGGTGTCGTGACGGCCGGAACGTGTACGCCGGCGATGTAGTGATCCCAGTCGATCGTCGCGGCGTCGAAACCGAACCGGTCGACGTCCGCCGGGTCGAGGCTGCGATGCAACGCGAGCGTGGCGTTGTCGCTGAAGTGCAGCTCGGCTTCGACGTACGGGCGGTAGAGATCGAAGTAGCGGCGAAGGAAGTCGAGCCGGCGGCCTTGTCGGTCGAGTGAGCGGGCCCAGTCACGGGTGCGCGACGAGCGCGGCAACGATGTCACGACGCGGTCGGCGGTCTTGTGCGCGCGTTCGCCCAACCGCAGCAACTGCTCGACCCGTTGCGCACCGGGCCAGTCCCACGTCGGTGGCCGGACCGCACCGCGGTCGCGCTGTTCGAGCGGATTGTGGCTGTAGTACTCGCGAACCAGGTCGTAGAGCCGGCGGTAGGTCAGCGGGTTGCGCGCGCCGGAGCAGATGGTCAAGTACGACGGAGTGCCCGGCTCCGGCGTGACCGCGCAGGCCGCGAGGATCGCGTTGACGACGTAGTCGACCGGGATGATGTCGATCGACGCGTCGGGTACGCCGGGGAAGTCGGGCAGGTCGCCGCGGCCGTAGGCGAGGATCAGCGGCTCGGCCATCTTGAAGCCTTCGATCCAGCCGACGCTGGGTTGTTCGAGCGCGCTCTCGATGATGCTCGGCCGGCAGATCGTGACCGGCAGATGCGCTGCGGTCTCTTCGACCGCGCGCTCGGCCATCGCTTTGGTGAACGTGTAGCAGTCGGTCCAGCCGAGGGTGCGGGCTCGCTCGCGACCGGCGTCGACGAGTTGCTTGCCGACCCATTCGGTCCGCAGCCGCTCGGCTTCGGTTGCGACCGTGCTCGGACCCTGCGCGCCGTGGCTCCGCTCGGCCTCGCGCAGGAACTCGGCCAGCTTTGTCGCGGCCCGGCTGGCGTCGTGTACGGCGTTGCGAACTCGTTGTGCCGCAACACTTTCGGCTCGCCAGTCGACGTTGTGGTCGAGCCGTCCTTCGGTGACGTGGCCCTGCCGGCGGCCGGCGACGTACGCGGTGGAGACGTGCACGTAATGAGGCGTCGATTGCGTCTCCGCGACTGCGGCGAGCAGGTTCAGCGTGCCGTGCACGTTGGTCGCGAATCCCTCGTGGATCGGCGGGTCGAACGACACCTCGCCGGCGCAGTGCACCACGACGTCAATGCCGTCCGGCAGTCGCGGCACGTTGTCCAGATCACCGTCGAGCACGGTGATCCGGGTGCCGACGAGGGCGGCGACGTTGTCGTCGCCGTCGCGCTGCCGGAGCCGCTCGAACGCCGGCTTGGTCAGCAGTTGGCGGGTGCGATCCTCGGCGCTGGTCGAGCCGCGCGGCCGGACCAGGACGCTGATGGTCGTGTCCGGCAGGTCGTACAGCAGCCGTTCGAGGAATGCCTCGCCGACGAAGCCGGTGACGCCCGTGACGAGCAGATGCTTGCCCGCCAGCGCCTCGGTGATCCGCAGCCCTGCCACGAGCGGGGAGTCTTTCACGCGCCGGGTGTGCGCTGCTCCGCCAGGTTCACCCCAAGATCAAGAGGAAGTAGTTGCACGCAGGCGGCCCGATTTGGCGGATTCCATTCGCAACTACTCCCTGTTGATCTTGACCGTCAACTGGCGAGGTTCACCCCGACAACGGTCAGCTCCGGCGTCGAGCGCGTCGCGATCACCACGTCGACGTACACCGGGTCACGCCCGCCGAGGCCGCGGAATTTCATCGCCGCGAAAATGCAGCCGGGGTGCTTGGCCGCCATCGCGCAGTGCGACGTGGTGACCGCGAGGCCCCAACCGGCGAGCCGCGCCTGAACCGCGGGGATCACGCGCGCCAGCGGGCTCCGCACGGTGAGCAAGCCCTGGTAGTGCGAGCAACCTCCACCGGGAGACGTCGCGATGCACGCCGGCGTGCCCCAGCCAGGCGCGAACACCCGAAGCGAGGCCCAGCTCCCGAGCGGCTTGCTCGCCGGCGTCGCGAACTGTGCCGCGACGACGACGTAGGCGCGGGCGGGGCGGCGCATACCGTTGAAATCGCGCACGCCATCCGCGGTGACGAGGACGTTTACCCGTGCAATACGCAGTTTGGCGGCACAGTCGCCTAAGGCGTAGAAGTGCTCCTTGGTCGCAGGACGTTCGGTTGTCGCGCTTCGCCCCTCGTGCAGCCAACAACTGTTCGATCGCCGTGACGAGCTGGCGGGCGGACAACGACGTCGACGTCACGCAGTACGGAGTGGGCACGCCGCAGGCGGTATCGAACCGGTCTCGGACAGCGCCGGGGACGTCGGGCAGCGAGGCCGCTAACTGTTCAGCCGGACGCGCTTGTGCCGCCGTCGGCAGGTCGTCGGCTGCGGTTGCGTCGGCACGATTCGCCGGCCAGACGTACGTGAGTAGCAAGGCGGCCGCAGCCAACAATGCCGCGACGAGAAACGGCCAGCGGAGGCGAGTGGACATAGCCCCCGGGACATCGGCCGGTTTCGGGCGGATCAGTAGTTACCGTTCGGCCAGATTGGGCGGTGGTGAATCACCGAGCCAGCCGCGTACGACGGTTTCCGTGCTGGCGAACGCGAGCGGCGGCAGTTCGTCCCGGCCGAAGAACGCCGCCGCGTCCGCGTCGTCCCCTGCCTTCGGGGTGCCGCTCACCAATGCGGCTTCGAACAGGATGAATACGGCGCCGCCCTCGTCGATCGGGTTGGCGAAGACGTCGATGACCGCGCCGACCGAGACGACGACGCCGGCCTCCTCCAGTGCCTCGCGGGCCGCCGCTTCGCGCGGGTCCTCGCCGAGGTCGAGGTACCCGCCCGGCAAGGACCAGCGGCCGCGACCCGGCTCCATGATCCGGCGGACCAGCAACAGCCGGTCGTCGTGGAAGACCGCGACGCCGACCGCGACCTTGGGGTCACGATGTACTGGAGGCACGCCGCGAACCTAACGACGACGAGAGGCAACCCCGATGACCGGACGCGCCGCCGCCGAACGCGCCGCCCTCGCCGACGCGCTCACTACCGTCGGGCCGGACGCGCCCACGCTGTGCGAGGGATGGACTGCGGCGGACTTGGCCGCGCATGTGTACGTGCGCGAGCACCGGCCGGATGCGACCGCCGGTGTGCTGCCGCTGGGTCCGCTGTCGTCGTACACCGAGCGGATCATGCGCAGCGCATTGCGGGTGCACGGATTCGCCGCGCTGGTCGAAGCGATCCGTACGGCGCCGCCCTGGCTGCGGATCGGCCGGGTGGACGACGCGGTCAACACGGTCGAGATGTTCGTGCACACCGAAGACGTACGTCGCGCTAACGGGATGCCGGCTCGCACCCACGACGACGCGTTCGAAACGGCGATCTGGCGGCGGCTGTCCCGCCAGGCCCGGCTGTCGTTCCGCCGGGTGGCCGCGACCGTCACGCTGACACCGACGGTCGTCGGCGGCGGGTCCACCGCCGTGGGCAAGGGCGGGCCGGCCGTTACGGTGACCGGACCGCCGAGCGAGCTGTTGCTGCTCGCCTACAACCGCAAGGAGCACGCCCGGCTGACCATCGCCGGGCCCGGTGCCGAGGCGCTGCGGGACGCGAAGCTCGGCATGTGACCGCGCGGCCCGAGCAATCGCGCGCTCGTTCGCTTCTAAGCGAACAGGCGCGCGATTGGGTCGGGCGGTCCGCGCATGACGCACACTGAAGGCGTGACGTTCGCCGATCCGGCGGCGCTCGCCGCAGCACTGCGCGCGAGCGGCTACCTGCCGGACGAAGGGCTTGCGACTGCGGCTTATCTCGCCCTCCGCATGCAAAGGCCGTTGTTCGTCGAAGGCGATGCCGGTGTCGGCAAAACCGCGCTGGCGCAGGCACTCGCGACGGTGCTCGACGCACCGCTGATCCGGTTGCAGTGCTACGAGGGCATCGACGTCGCGCAGGCCGTCTACGACTGGGACTTCCCCCGCCAGTTGTTGCACCTGCGCGCAGCGGAGGCCGCCGGCCGCGCCGGTGACGCGGACGCGCTGGAAGGCGAGCTGTACGGTCGGCGGTTCCTGCTCGCCCGGCCACTGTTGCAAGCCATTGAGACGTCGCCGTCGGTGTTGCTCGTCGACGAGGTCGATCGGGCCGATGACGAGTTCGAGGCGTTGCTGCTCGAGGTGTTGTCGGAGTTCGCGGTCACGATCCCGGAGCTCGGCACGGTGCGCGCTGACGTGCCGCCGGTCGTCGTGGTCACTAGCAATCGCACCCGCGACGTGCACGACGCGTTGAAGCGCCGATGCCTCTATCACTGGGTCGAGCACCCTGACTTCGACCGCGAGCTCGCGATCGTCCGGCAGCGGCACCCGCGCGCCACCGAACACCTCGCGGCGCAGATCGCGCGGGCGTCGGCGTACCTGCGAACGGCCGACCTGCAGAAGCCGCCGGGTGTCGCGGAGACCTTGGACTGGACGCAGGCATTGCTCACCCTTGGCGTCGACCAACTCGACCCCGACGCGGTTACGCGCACCCTCGGCGCGGTGCTGAAGTACCGCGAGGACCAGCAAGCCGTGAGTGTCGTCGCGCTGCTCGAGGCGGCGGCGCATGCCGGTTGACGTCGACGTCCCCGCCGGCATCGTCGGGCTCGCGCGGGCGTTGCGCGCGGGGGGTGTCGACGCGACCTCCGATCGGCTGGCCGCGGCGGTCGAGGCATTGACCGTTCTCGATCCGACGTCACGCGCCGACGTTTATTGGGCGGGCCGGCTTGCCTTCTGCGCCAGCCCCGATGACATTGCCCGCTACGACCGGGTGTTCGCGACCGTCTTCGCCGGCGCGCGGTACGGCGGGGGCGTGGAACGCGAACCGCACGTCGTCACCGAGTCGTTCGCCGTTCCGACCGACTGGCCGTACGGCGAGGGCGACGGCGTCGATGCGCGGCCAGCGGCGGCCAGCCGAACCGAGCTGTTGCGACAGTGCGACCTCGCCGACCTGGACGACGCCGACCGGCAGGCAGCGCTCGCACTGTTGGCGCCGCTGTCGGTCGTCGGCGCGACCCGGCGCAGCCGCCGTACCGGTCCCGCACCGCACGGCCCGGTCGACCGGCACGCGACGTTGCGGCGCATCCTGCGGGCCGGCGGCGAACCGGCGACGCCCGCATCGTTACGACGGCAGCAGCGACCGCGACGGGTCGTATTGCTGGTCGACGTCAGCGGATCGATGGCGTCGTACGCCGATGCGTTCGTGCGGTTCGCGCACGTGACTCGCCGGGCCCGCGGGCCGCGCACCGAGGTGTTCACCCTCGGCACCCGGCTGACCCGGATCACTCGTGAGTTGAGCCATCGCGACCCGGCGCCGGCGATCGCAGCGATTCCCGACTGGTCCGGCGGCACCCGGCTCGGCGAGTTGTTGAAGGCGTACCTCGACGGGTGGGGGCGGCGCGGCACGGCGCGGGGCGCGATCGTCGTGGTGCTGTCCGACGGCTGGGAACGCGGCGACGCGACCCTGCTCGGCACCCAGATGAAGCAACTGCGGCGGCTCGCGCACCGGGTCGTCTGGGCCAACCCGCGGGCCGGCCGGCCCGGCTTCGCGCCGCTCGCGGCCGGGATGGCCGCCGCGTTGCCGTACGTCGACGAGCTCGTCCCCGGACACAGTGTCGACGCGCTGTTCCGGCTGGCGCGGACGGTGACCCGTGCGTGACCTGTTGCCCGAACTGCGCCGGTGGTGGGGATCTGGCGAGCGGTTCGCGCTGGCCACCGTCGTAGCGGTGCGGGGCAGCGCGCCGCGCGATCCGGGTGCATCGATGGCGGTGAGCGAGAGCGGTGAGGCGGTCGGCTCGGTCTCCGGCGGTTGCGTCGAGGGCGCGGTGTTCGAGCTGGCAACCGAGGTGCTCGCGACCGGTACGCCGGTGCTGCAGACCTACGGGATCAGCGACGACGAGGCATTCGCGGTCGGCCTGACCTGCGGCGGCGTGCTCGACATCCTCGTCCGGCCGGTGGTTGGCGACGTGTTGCAAGCCGTCGCCGCGTCGACCGAGTCCGAGGAACCCGTCGCGCTTGCGACGGTCATCGACGGCGAGGGGCAAATCGCCGCGACCATGGCGGTCTGGGCCGATCGGGTCGAGGGAACGCTCGGCGCGACTGGGCTCGACGCGGCCGTCACCGACGACGCGCGCGGCCTGCTCGCGCAGGGCCAGACCGGCGTCCGGCACTACGGTCCGAACGGGCAGCGCCGGCAAGACGAGGTCGCGGTGTTCGTCGAGTCGTTCGCGCCGCCGCCGCGACTGCTGGTGTTCGGCGCGATCGACTTCGCGGCGGCGGTCGCGCGGATCGGCAAGTACCTCGGCTACCGCGTCACCGTGTGCGATGCGCGGCCGGTGTTCGCGACCGAGCGGCGGTTCCCGGACGCGGACGAGGTCGTGTGCGAGTGGCCGCATCGCTATCTCGCCCGTACGGCGGTCGACCCGCGCACCGTCATCACCGTGCTGACGCACGATCCGAAGTTCGACGTACCGCTGCTGGAAGTCGCGTTGCGAACGCCGGCCGCGTACATCGGCGCGATGGGATCTCGGCGCACGCACGAAGATCGGATCGCGCGGCTGCGCGAAGCCGGTGTCGAGGACGAGGCGTTGGCACGATTGCGGTCGCCGATCGGTCTCGACCTCGGTGCCCGTACGCCGGAAGAGACGGCGGTGTCGATCGCGGCCGAGATCATCGGTTTGCGCTGGGGTGGCAGCGGCCGGCCGCTCGGCGAGACCGGCGGCGACATCCACCGGCACGAGCTGCGCGCGACGTGACCACCGCCGCTGGGTTGGTGCTCGCGGCCGGCGCCGGCCACCGGCTGGGCCGGTCGAAGGCATTGGTCGAGATCGATGGCGAGCTGCTCGTCGATCGCGCCGTCCGGGTGTTGGCCGAGGCCGGCTGCGCGCCGGTCGTGGTCGTGCTCGGTGCGCAGGCGAATGACGTCGTCGCCGCCACAACGCTCGACCGTGCGGTGGTTGTGGTGAACGACGGGTGGGCCGACGGCATGGGGTCGTCGTTGCGCTGTGGACTGCGCGCCGTCGCGGACCTCGGTGCGGCCGATGTCGTCGTACTGCTGGTCGATCAGCCGTACGTCGGGGTCGAGCATGTACGGCGGTTGCTCGACCGGCGCGGCGGACGGGCCGCGATCGTCGCGTCGTACGGCGGCGAGCCGCGGAATCCGGCGTTGTTGAATGCGTCCGCGTGGCCGTCGGTGTGCGAACTCGCGGTCGGTGACGTCGGTGCGCGGGCGTGGATGCGGACACACCCCGAGCAGGTGCTTGCCGTCGCCTGCGACGATCTCGGCGGTGACATCGACATCGACACCGCCGCTGACCTCAAAGGATTGAAATGATTCTCGAGCACGAGTTCGTCGTACCGGTGCCCGTTGACGAGGCCTGGCGGGTGCTGCTCGACGTTGAACGGGTCGCACCGTGCATGCCCGGCGCGACGTTGTCTTCCGTCGACGGCCGCGACTTCACCGGTTCGGTGAAGGTCAAGGTCGGCCCGATCACCGTGACCTACGACGGCAAGGCGACGTTCGACGAGGTCGACGAGGCCGGTCGCCGGGTCGTCATCGCCGGCATCGGCAAGGAGACCCGCGGTGCGGGTACGGCGGC
>JAVEEG010000160.1 GCA_030840585.1 Frankiaceae bacterium
CCCGCCGTACACATCGGCATCGACGAGAACGGCCTGCTCCCCCGCGGCGGCCAGCTCGGCGGCGAGCCCGACCGCGACTGTGGTCCGCCCGGGTGCGCCGGTGGGGCCCCAGACGGCGATCAACCGACCGACCTCCGCGGGCGGCTCTTCGCGGATCGTGGGCGGCGGCTGGACTGGCGCGGGCGCCGTCGTACCCATCGTGTCGACCGCCGCCCGTAGGCGCTGGACCACCTCGTCGGTTGGCGCGTCCGCACAGACCAGATGCGCCACACCGAGTCGTCGTAACGTCTGCTCCGCTCCGGCGTCCGCGGCGCTGTGCATGCCGATCACCGCGATCCCCATGAGGTCGAGCCGGGTCACGACGTCGCGGTCGAGCCGCCGCAAGTCCGCGGACGCGATGACACCGCGAGCGATCCCGGCACTGGCCGTGGCCAGCAGATCGGCGACGTCGACGCAGCGACGAACGACAGTGACGCCGTCGGCCCGTGCCAGCGCGGCGACGAGGTCTGCCTCCCAGCGGGGATCGGCAATCGCGGTAATGACCGACAGCGTCATGGCCCACCACCCGCCGGAACCGCGACGAGATCAACGGCGCCGGACTCCGCCGCGCGCACGACATCGGCCACTCGATCAGCAGGTACGACCAGAACCACGGACAGCGCGGCGTCCGCACCGAACGTTCGACCGCCGCTCGGCCGGGACTGCACCACCGCCGCCGCCAGCACCAACGTCGGCGCGGTCGGTCCGGCCGCCGTGCCAGGCGCACCGGCGGGCCGAGGCGTGAGGTAGACGTCGACCCGGTCACCGGGCGCAAGGTCCGGCGGCATGTGACCCGCCTGCACCGGCACGGTCACCAGCCGCGACGTGTCTTCGCGCGCGGACGCGGAAACCGCCCCGGCCGGCAGCAACTCGTCCGCCGCGACGAAACGCGCTACGACGTACCCAGTTGGCGCCGCGCCGGTCAGGTAGCGCGGCGCGGCAGCGTTCAGCCGGACCCGGACCAGCCTGAGGTCGCCGCGGGACAGGCGTTCGCCCGGCGCGAGATCGTGCGCCGCCGCCCAGACGGCCGTCTCGCGGCTCGCCGCCGCGAACAGCCGGGCACCACCAACCATCGAGCCGAGCAGCAGCAGGATGCCGAGCACGGCGCGAACATCGAGCCAGCGCCGGGGCAGCAGTCGCTGCGCTGGCGGCGACGCCAGATCCTGCGCCGTCCCCGCGTCGCTCATCGGCCCTCCTCCGCATCGTGAATCCGTCCGAGCACGATTGCCTACCATTTGGTAGGTACGGCGAGCAATTCGGACAGCAGCGACTGGGGACGGCGCGCACCGCTCGGTCGGTCTGTGGACGACGCCGCTTCAAGGCGCCCGACCTGCCAGACTCAGAGCCGATGGACCGACCACGTTTCCTGCAGCTGGCCGATGTGGCGGAGATTCTCAACATCTCCGCTGCCCAGGCGTACGCACTGGTGCGCAGCGGCGAGCTGCCCGCGATCAAGGTCGGTGGCCGAGGACAGTGGCGGGTCGAGCACGAGCAACTCGAGCAGTACATCGCGCGTGCGTACGCCGAGACCAAACGCTTCGTCGAGGCGCATCCGTTCGGCCGCAGCGAGGCCGAAGTCGGCGCAGCAGATCCCTCTTAGGTCATCCGCACCGCCGCGATCGCGGTGAACGGGACGCACCGCTGCCCGCCGGCTCGCGGGCCGTCCGCGACGTCGATGTAGTCGGCGCCGACTCGGGCCACCACACCACCGATCTCACCGCCGTCGCGCAGCCGCACCTGCACTACCCGCCGATCGCGCGCGACTGCCCGGAGCACCGAGCCGAGGCCGAGCCGCTGATCGACCACGGGTACGGCGACCGGATCGACAGCCTGCCCGGGCAACCCGCCGAGCCACGTGATCGCGCCGGTCGGCACCAGCAGCTCCGCGGCTTGCGTCACCGGATCAAGGAGTAGCCAGTCCGGCCCGACCCGGATCAAGCGTCCGTTTACCGGTTCGGTGCCGCGCACGCCGACGGTCACCGCGTCGCCGACGGCCGCGCGCAGACGGTCGACGAGACGCAGCCGGGCGAGTTCGCGCCGGGTGCGGTCGGCCACCTCCCCGGCCAACTCGCGCCGCTCCTCCGCGTCCAGATCGGCTTCGAGCTCGCTGATCACCCGCTCCCACTGCATCCCCAAGAGTCCCTTCGTGCCGCGCCATCCACAGGCAAACACAAGCAATTGACCGTAAACCGCGAGAACGATACAACCATGACGACGCCAACATACGGAGAAGAAGGAATCCCCGATGCCTCCACCAACCGGCCGTGGTCGCGCGCTGCTGACGCTGGCGGCGGCGCTCATCTGCGGACTCGGGCTCGGCGGGCTACGCGGCGATCTCCACCGGCCCGCCGCGATGCCGCCGGCCGAAGCTGCGCTGGTGGCGGCCGCGCAGTGGGCGCTGTGGCTGCTCGCCGCGTACGCCGTCGCCGTGGTGACGGTCGCCGCGGCACTCGTTGCGCTGCGCCGGCCCGGGCCCATCGCGCGCGTGACTCCGCTCGTGCCAGCCGCGCTGCGCCCGCTGCTCGGAGCTCTGCTCGGGGTGGCACTCACCGCGGTGCCGGCTGCGGCGGCATCCCCGCTGCCGCCGCCGGCCGGCGCCGCCCCGGTGACGTCCGCGGACCCGTTCGACTGGCTGGCGCCCGCCGACGCGATCTCCCAGATCGACACCGCGGCGGTGCAGCGATCAGGGGTGCCCCGGCGGGCGCCGCCGCGACCTCAGCTCCCACCGACGGTGCGCGTCGGCGTCGGCGACTGCCTCTGGTCGCTCGCCGCCCGCGACCTCGCGGCCCGGCATCTCGGCTCTCGTCCCGCCGACATCACCGTGGCCTGGCGCCGCTGGTACGCCGCAAACCGGGCGACCATCGGCCCCGACCCCGGCCTACTTCGTCCGGGCGAGGTGCTGCGGGTGCCCGCACCGACCGGACCCACCAATCCGTCGAACCGCAACACCGGGAGGCACCCGTGACCACCGACCGACCCGAGGAACGCCCGCTGCGATTGCTCCCCGCACCGGCAAGCGATCCGCCGTACGACGACGAACTGGGAGCCGCGGCTTCGGCCGTGGACGGGGCGCTCGCGCTCGCCTTTCCCACCACGGCGTCCGCGGTCCCGCTCCGGCTGGCACCGCCTGCCATCGAGGAAGAGTTCGACGAGCGGATCACACCACGAGCGTCGCTGCCGGACCCCGCGCCGCTCGCGCGTCGATTCGCCCAAGCCGTGGTGGAGATCGCGGCCGGTGACCGGCCGATCAGTCAACTCAGCCGGTACGCCACCCTCGACGTGCTCGACCAGCTCGAGAGATCGGTACGGCGACGGGCCGCGCAGCCGGTCGGCGTCATGCGAACGGCGGTCGGCGCCGCCGCGGGCAGCGCCAGCGCCGCGGCCGCGGCGCGACCACGGGTGACCTCTGTCCACCTGAGCGAACCGGCGGACGGGGTCGCCGAGGGATGCGCGGTCATCACCGCGGGGCAACGCCGGCGGGCGTTGGCCTTCAGGCTCGAAGGCCTCGACGGGCGGTGGCAATGCACCGCACTACGGATCGGCTGACCGTGCCAACTACACCAGCGCGGAGTGAGCCGTCAGCGAGCGTCGGGGGCGCCGTGGCAACGCTTGAACTTCCGGCCGGAACCGCACGGGCAGGGCGCGTTACGCGACACGTTGCCGTACTGCCCGCTGGTGCGCCCACCGCCGCCACCGCCCGACTCGACCGAGCGCGTGACACCGCCCTCGCCGTCGACGGTCGGCGCGGAGTACTGCAGACCGGTCGGCCGGTTGGGCTGGCCGAGCACCTGCCCGAGGACGTCGGAGACCCGCTGGCGCTCGTCTTCCGGCGCGCTGGGCGCGGGCGGTGCCGGGGCGGTCGATTGCTGGCTGCCGACCTCGGTGGTGAACGCGGCGGGGGCACCGGAGGGAACCGGCTCGCCAGGGATGCCGATCGTCGGCTCGCCGTCGGGGCGACCCGCACCAGCGCCGGCACCCGCGGACGGGCCGCCGTTCGTGGCGCCGGCGGGTGCAGCTGCGGGCTGGCCGGTTGGTTGGCCGCTGCCCATCGGCTGGCCCATCGGCTGGCCGGCAGGTGCGGCTGGCTGTCCAACCGGCTGACCCAACGCTCCAGAACCATCGCCGAGCCCCGCAGACCCGTTGCCGAAGCCGGGCGCACCCGCGCCAAGCCCGGGCGACTCCGCACCGGCAGCGAGACCGCCGGTGGCAGCGCCGGGGACCGCACCATCCGCAGCCGTCTGGTCCTCGTCGAGCTGAACCTCGAGGTTGAACAGGAAGCCGACGGACTCCTCCTTGATGCCGTCCATCATCCCGCCGAACATGTCGTACGCCTCACGCTGGTACTCGACCAGCGGGTCACGCTGGCCGTAACCGCGCAGGCCGATGCCCTCCTGCAGGTAGTCCATCTCGTACAGGTGCTCGCGCCACCGCCGGTCGAGCACCGAAAGGATCACCCGGCGCTCCAACTCACGCAGCACCTGCTCGCCGAGCTCGTCCTCGCGCCGCTGGTACGCCGCCAGCCCCTCCGCGACCAGCTCCTCCTGCAGGAACTCCATCGACAGGCCCCCGCCGGAGCGCTCCTCCAGCTCGTCAGTCGTGACACCCACCGGGAACAGTTGCTTGAGCCCGACCCACAGCGTGTCGAGGTCCCAGTCCTCCGCGAACCCCTCGCTGGTCGCCGCCCGCACGTAATCGCGGATCGTGTCCTCGATCATGTGCAGCACCTGCTCGTGGATGTCCTCGCCGAGCAGCACCCGACGGCGCTCCTCGTAGATGACCGTCCGCTGCTTGT
>JAVEEG010000166.1 GCA_030840585.1 Frankiaceae bacterium
GCCGCCGGTGTCGACCCGATGGCGATTCGATTGGCGTTGCTCGCGCACCGGCATGCGAACGACTGGGAGTGGCACGACGCCGAGCTCGACGCGGCAGTGCAGCGCCTCACCGCGTGGCGCGCTGCGGTCGCGCGAAAGTCCGGCCCGCCCGCACCAATCGCCGCGATGCGTACGGCGCTCGGGGACGGCATGGATGCGCCGGCGGTGCTCGCCGTGGTCGACAAGTGGTGCGCCGAAGCAGGCGACGACGAGAGCGCACCAACGTCGATGGCCGCGGCGATAGACGCCCTCCTCGGCATCGACTGCAACGTTTGAGGCGCTATTCGCGCCCGATAACGCCCCGAACGTCACAGTCGACCGAAATGCACGCCAACTCGTCGGAATGCGTGCGTAAGCAGCAGGCCTAACTGCCGGTACGTAGCTGTGTAGCGCGGGATTCGATCTCGCAATAGCGGGAGTCTCCGCGCGAATGGAGGGGTCATGGTTCGAAGCAAGCGCAAGGTGCTGCTCGGCGTGCTCGCCGTCGGGCTTGCGTCTGCGGTGATGCCGGCCGCCAGCCCGGCCTCGGCGTCGTCCCTGCCCGTGGGATGCGCTAGTCCGGACATCCTGAGCGGCGGATGGTTCGAGGACTGCCAGTTCACGGCCAGTGCGGGCACCGGAACGCTGACACTCACCATCTACAGCGGGGCCGGCTTCGCGAGCGTCACGTGCACGTCCGGTGGTCACGCGCAGCTCGTCGAGAACAACAGCGGCACGTTCTCGACGACGTACACCCGATCCGGCACCTGCGAACTCGTCGCGGGCGGGACCGGCAGCGGCAACGCGTCGGCGACCTGATCCGACATATGGACTATGGACGGCGGGCTCGGCGAGATCGCGTCGAGCCCGCCGTCTCGGCATGGACTGCAACGTTTGAGGCGCTATCCGCGCCTCATAACGCCTTGAACGTCACAGTCGACGAGAGGGTCAGGGCTTGTCGCGGCGGCGGAGGTAGCGCTCGAACGCCTTCGCGATCGCCTCGCCACTTGCCTCCGGCAACTCCGACTCGTCCTCGCGCTGTTCGAGCGACTGGACGTATTCCGCGATCTCGCTGTCCTCACGGGCCAGTTCGTCGACCCCGTGCTCCCACGCCCGCGCCTGCTCCGGCAGGTCGCCGAGCGGGATAGCGATGTCCAACGCGTCTTCGGCCCGATGCAACAACGACAGCGTCGCCTTCGGGCAGGGCGGTTGCGCGACGTAGTGCGGCACCGACGCCCAGAACGACACGACCCGGATGCCGGCCCGCGCGGCCGCCTCGTGGAACACCGAAACGATCCCGGTCGGCCCTTCGTATCGCGACTTCGTCAGGCCGAGCGCTGCCGCGGTCGCGTCGTCCGCGGCCGAGCCGTGCACTTCGATCGGCCGCGTGTGCGGTACGTCGGCGAGCAGCGCGGCGAGACACACGATCGAGTCGACGTCGAGCTCGTGCGCGAAGTCGACCAGCTCGTCACAGAAGGCGCGCCAGCGCATGTTCGGCTCGAGCCCGCGCAGCAGCACAACCTCTCGCTCGCCGACATCCGACGCAACCGAGATGCGCGTCGTCGGCCATTCGATCCGGCGGGTGACGCCGTCGACCAGTCGCACGGTCGGCCGGTTGACCTGGTAGTCGTAATAGTCCTCGGGATCGATCGCGGCGAATGGCTTCGCGCTCCACTCCCGTTCCAGATGCTCGATCGCACCGGACGCGGCGTCGGCGGCGTCGTTCCAGCCCTCGAAGGCCGCGAGCATGGCGCGTGCGCTCATGCCTCGCTCCTCCCCGCCGCGCCGGTAGCACCCGCGGCCTCATCGACGACCGTCCGGAGTAACCCGGCGACGAGATCCGGCCACTGCAAGGGTACGTCGTGCACCGCCCCGCCCCACCGCAGAATGCGCGGGTTCGCGACCACATTTCGCAGCCCGTCGAGGGCCGCCGACTTCGCCTCGCTCCACGCATCGCCGGCCGCGATCGCTTCGCACGACACCAGCCACGCCGCGCAACGAACCCGCGCGAGCACCGCGGCAGCGTCGTAGTCGAGCAGTGTGTCGACGATCCGCATGTGCAGTTCGAAGGGCAACCGCGCCCGCGCCAGGCCGTCGTCGCCGACTTCGAAGATCGGCAGTACGGCGGCTGCGACGTCCGGAGTCCACGATCCGCCGGGAGCGTGCTGGCTGATCGTCGCGGTCAACTCGTCCGGCGGCACCGCCCACCGCGGCGGCTCCAGCATCCGCCGCCGGTCGGCCCGTTCCTCCGGCGTCGAAGCCGAGATACCGGCGAAGCCGCCGTCGATCGCGACGAGGGCGATGGTGCGTTCGGGATGTTCGGCCGCGAACGTCGCCGCTACCGAACCACCCCACGAGTGCCCGACCACGACCGCGCGGGACCAGCCGAGGGCATCCATCGCGACGGCGAGATCGCTGGCGCAGGTGCTGCCGTCGTACGAGCTGTCCGGCCGGTCGGAGTCGCCGTGCCCGCGCTGGTCCAGCGCGAGTACGGGTAATCCGGTCAGCCGGGTCGCGACGAGGTTCCAGAACCGGCGCTGCGACGCGAGCCCGTGCAGCAGCACGATCGGCGTGCCGGTGCCCGGCCAGCGGGTCGCGGCGAGCCGGACCCCGTCACCGGGCAGGGAGAGGTCGATACCGCCGGCCGGGGGCGGCGCGGCGCCAAGGACAGTGGTCAGCGCCCGCGACCCGAGGTGGTGTGCACGATCAGCACGTCGCAGGACGCGCGGTGACTGATGTTCGCCGGCACCGATCCGAGCAGCCGGCCGGCGAGGCTGTTGAGCCCGCGGTTACCGACGACACACAGGTCGGCGCCGCGCTCGTCGACGACCTTCACGAGTACGTCCACGGGGTCACCGGGCTTCGCGATGGTCTCGACGTTGCTCGCGCCGGCCTTGCGGGCGACATCCGCGGCCTCGCGCAAGATGTCCTCCGCCGGGTGCGCGCCCATCACCTTGTACGACTCCTCGCCGAGGGCCTGCGAGGCCCGGCTGGTCTCGCGGTCGGACATCTGCGTGAACGCCGACACGATCAGCAGCGTGGCGTTCGCGTCCCCGGCGACAGCGGCGGCGCGCTCGACCGCGCGGAACGACGACTCGGACCCGTCAGTGCCGACGAGGATGGTTGAGAAGCTGGCCACCGGGCCCCCTTATTCGACGATTGCCACGCGAGTCACTCGACACGTGAACTTATCCGGTCGTGGTCTCGCGGTTGGCGCCGGTAGACTCGACCTGCGCTTATGGCCGAATCCACTCCGCAATCGTTGCTCGCGGCCCTCCGCGAGCGGGTCGTCGTGGCCGACGGCGCGATGGGCACGATGTTGCAGGCGCACGACCTGTCTCTCGACGACTTCGAGGGCCACGAGGGCTGCAACGAGGTCCTGAGCGTGACCCGCCCGGACGTCGTCCGCGACATCCACGACGCCTACTTCCGGGTCGGCTGCGACGCCGTCGAGACCAACACCTTCGGCGCCAACCTCGCCAACCTCGGCGAGTACGGGATCGCCGACCGGATCTTCGAGTTCTCTGTTGCAGCCGCGCGAATCGCGCGCGAGGTCTCGGACGGCTGGGCGACGCCGGATCGGCCGCGCTGGGTGATCGGCTCGGTCGGCCCGGGCACGAAACTGCCGACCCTCGGTCACACCACGTACGTCGAGCTGCGCGATGCCTATCAAGCCGAAGTCGCCGGCCTGATCGAAGGCGGCGCGCACGCGATCCTGGTCGAGACGGCGCAGGATCTGTTGCAGGCCAAGGCCGCGATCAACGGCGCCCGCCGTGCCTACGACACGACCGGGATCAAGCTGCCGCTGTTCGCGCAGGTCACCGTCGAGACCACCGGCACCATGTTGCTCGGCAGTGAGATCGGTGCCGCGCTGACCGCGCTGGAGCCGCTCGGGATCGACATGATCGGGCTCAACTGCGCGACCGGCCCGGCGGAGATGAGCGAGCACCTGCGTTTCCTGTCCCGGCAGGCGCGGATCGGCTTGTCCTGCATGCCTAACGCGGGGCTGCCTCAGCTCACCGCCGACGGTGCGCGCTACCCGCTCACGCCGACGCAGTTGGCCGACGCACATGACACGTTCACTCGCGAATTCGGCCTTGCGCTGGTCGGCGGCTGTTGCGGTACGACGCCGGAGCACCTCGCCGCCGTGGTCGAGCGGGTCGGTGGCCGAGCTGTCACACCGCGCCGGCCGCGGCCGGAGCCCGGTGCGGCGTCGCTTTACCAGCACGTCGGCTTCCGGCAGGACACGTCGTACCTCTCCATCGGCGAGCGCACTAACGCGACCGGATCGAAGCTGTTCCGCGAAGCGATGTTGGCCGGCCGCTGGGACGACTGCATCGACGTCGCGCGTGACCAGACCCGCGAGGGCGCGCACCTGCTCGACGTCAACGTCGACTACACCGGCCGCGACGGGGTCGAGGACATGACGGCGGTGGCGTTCCGCTTGGCGACCGCGTCGACGTTGCCGCTGGTGCTCGACTCGACCGAGCCGGCGGTGATCGAGGCCGGGCTGCAGATGCTCGGCGGGCGCTGCGTCATCAACTCGGTCAACTACGAAGAGGGCACCGCGTCGGGCAGCCGGGCCGCGCGGCTGAAGGAGATCGTCCGCGAGCACGGTTCGGCCGTAGTCGCGCTGACGATCGACGAGGAAGGTCAAGCCCGTACCCGCGAGCGCAAGGTCGAGATCGCCGAGCGGTTGATCGCCGACCTCACCGGCGAGTGGGGGATGCGCAAGGCCGACATCCTGATCGACGTCCTCACCTTCCCGATCGTGACCGGTCAGGAAGAGACCCGGCGCGACGCGATCGAGACGATTGAGGCCATCCGCGAGCTCAAGCAACGCCATCCGGACGTCAACACGACCCTCGGATTGTCGAACGTGTCGTGGGGGGTCAACCCCGCCGCGCGGCAGGTGCTCAACTCGGTGTTCCTGCACGAGTGCGTTAAAGCCGGGCTCGACTCGGCGATCGTGCACGCGGCGAAGATCCTGCCGTTCGCGCGCATTCCCGACGAGCAGCGTGAGGTCGCGCTCGATCTCGTCTACGACCGGCGGCGGGACGGATATGACCCGCTGCAACGATTCCTCGACCTGTTCGAAGGAGTCGACGTCGCGTCGGCGCGGCAGTCCCGGGCCGAGGAGTTGGCCGGCCTGCCGCTGGGGGAGCGGCTGGCTCGCCGCATCGTCGACGGCGAGAAGAACGGGCTGGAAGCAGACCTCGACGAGGCGATGGGTCTCGGCAAGACGCCGCTCGACATCATCAACGACCACTTGCTCGAAGGCATGAAGGTCGTCGGCGAGCTCTTCGGCTCTGGCCAGATGCAGCTGCCGTTCGTGTTGCAGTCGGCCGAGGTGATGAAGACCGCGGTCGGTTACCTCGAACCGCACATGGATCGCACCGACGAAGCGGGCAAGGGCACGATCGTGCTCGCGACCGTCAAGGGCGACGTGCACGACATCGGCAAGAACCTCGTCGACATCATCTTGTCCAACAACGGCTACAACGTCGTGAACCTCGGCATCAAGCAACCGGTCAGCGCGATCATCGACGCGGCGCAGGAGCATCGCGCCGACGTGATCGGCATGAGCGGCCTGCTGGTCAAGAGCACGGTCGTGATGAAGGAGAACCTCGAAGAGCTCAACTCGCGCGGGATCGGTGACCGTTGGCCGGTGCTGCTCGGCGGCGCGGCGCTGACCCGCGCGTACGTCGAGGTCGACCTGGCCGAGATGTACGCCGGCGAGGTGCGCTACGCGCGGGACGCGTTCGAGGGCTTGCGGTTGATGGACGCGGTCATGGCGGTCAAGCGCGGGGTGCCGGGCGCGACGTTGCCGCAGCCGCGGGCCCGGCGGGTGGCCGCGCGCACGGCCGCGCCCGATCTGCCGCTGTCGGCGTTGCCGGCCCGATCCGACGTCGCGGTCGACAACCCGGTCCCGACCCCGCCGTTCTGGGGCGACCGGATCGTGCGCGGGATCCCGCTGGCGGATTACGCGTCGATGCTCGACGAGCGGGCGACATTCCTCGGCCAGTGGGGTCTACGACCCAGCCGCGGCGACGGGCCGTCGTACGAGGACCTGGTGGAGACCGAGGGGCGGCCGCGGTTGCGCGCGTGGCTGCAGCGGTTGCAGGCCGAGCAGCTGCTCGAGTCGGCCGTCGTCTACGGCTACTTTCCCTGTGTTTCCAAGGGAGACGACCTCATCGTGCTGCACGAGGACGGCTCCGAGCGGATGCGCTTCAGCTTCCCGCGGCAGCGCCGCGACCGCTACCTCTGCCTCGCCGACTACTTCCGCCCGGAGGACTCCGGCGAGGTCGATCTGGTCGCGTTCCAGCTGGTGACGGTCGGCTCGCGGATCAGCGAGGTGACCGCGGAACTGTTCGCCGCCGACTCCTACCGCGACTACCTCGAACTGCATGGCCTGTCGGTGCAGCTCACCGAGGCGCTCGCGGAGTACTGGCACAAGCGGATCCGCGAAGAGCTCGGCTATGCCGCGGAAGACTCGCCCGACCTGTCGCAACTGCTCGCGCATCAGGGCTATCGCGGCTCGCGGTACTCGTTCGGCTATCCGGCCTGCCCGGATCTCGAAGACCGGGCCAAGATCGTCGAACTGCTCGAACCGGAGCGGATCGGCGTCACGCTGTCCGAGAGTTGCCAGCTGGTGCCGGAACAGGCGACCGACGCGATCGTCGTGCACCATCCCGAGGCGAAGTACTTCAACGCCAGATGACGGCGGTCGTCCGCGCGGTGCTGTTCGACATGGACGGCCTGCTGGTCGACTCCGAACCGCTGTGGACGGTCGCAGAGACCGAGCTGGCCGTGCGGCTGGGCGGCACCTGGACCGACGAGGTCAAAGCCGCCGTGGTCGGCAAGCGACTCGACGCCTCGATCCCAATCATCCTGGAGTGGTACGGCGTCCCGCCCACACCGGCGTCGATCGAGGACGCGTGGACGTTCTTGCTCGACCGGATGGTGGAACTGTTCGACACCGAGTTGCCGTTGCACGGCGGCGCGCTCGAACTCATCGATGCGGTCCGCGGCCGCGGAGTCGCGACCGCGCTGGTGTCGTCGTCGTACCGGGTGCTTGTCGATGCCGCGCTGCACCGGCTCGGCGCGCGGCGGTTCAACGTGACGATCGCCGGCGATGAGGTGACGGATGGCAAGCCGGCGCCGGAGCCGTACCTGACCGCGTGCGAGCGCCTCGGCGTCGAGCCGGCTCGCGCGGTCGTGATCGAGGACGCGCTCAGCGGCGTGCTGTCGGGGGAGGCGGCAGGGTGTCCGGTGGTGGCGGTGCCGTTCGTCGCCCCGATCGAACCCGCGCCCGGCCGCTGGGTCGTCGACGCCCTGACCGACATCGACATCGATTGGCTGCTCGGCCTTGAGCCGCCAGCGGTCCGCAACTAGTTGGTCGAGATCGCCTGAAGCATGTTGAGGTTCGCGGCCCGGCGGGCCGGCCACAGGCCGGCGGTGAAGCCGGCGACCGCGCCGACGACCAGATACGCGATCAACTGCCCCACGGGTACGGCGGTCTGGTCGATGCCCTGCGAGCGCAACGCCTGCACGAGCGAAGCGCCGTAGCCGAGCCCGAGAACGACGCCGAGCAGCGCGCCGAAGACCGCGATCACCACTGACTCCAGCCCGATCATCGTCCGGACCTGGCGCTTGCGCATCCCGACCGCACGCAGCAACCCGATCTCGCGAGTCCGCTCGAACACCGACAGCGCGAGCGTGTTGACGATGCCGAGCCAGGCGATCAGCAACGACAGCACCAGCAGCGCGAGGACGAAGCTCAACACCATGTTGATCTGGCGCTTCTGGTTCTGCTTGAACTCGGATTGGTCGCGCAGCTCCAACGTCGGCCGTGACTTCAGCAGGCTCGCCAGCGCCGTCCGCACGGTTCCCAGCCGATCCGGTGAACTCGCCTTCAGCGCCACAACGATGTCGAGCCGGTTGCGGTAGTTGTGCTCGTACGTCGAGAGCCCGATGAGGTAGTGCTGAGCGATCGCGTTCTTCGCGTAGATGCCGCCGACGGTGAGTCGTTGTTTGCCGGTCAACGCGAACGTCACCGGCAACGCACCGCCGACCCGCAAATGCTTGTCCTTTGCGGTCTGCTCGTCGATCAGCACGTCACCGGCGGCCAGTGACGAGGTCGAACCGGAGACGACGTCGAGCTTCAGCGTCTCCGCGACGGTGCCAGGCGTCACGCCTTGCACCTGGACGGTCGAGTTGCCGACCTTCATCGCACCGACGCGGAACGACGTCACCGCGGCGACACCCGGCACCGTCGCGACGTCACGCGAGACGGTCTCCGGCACCGGCCCGAAGTTCTTCGCGCTGATGATGAAGTCGGCGCCCACGCTGTTGTCGATCGCTGCGTTCGCCGACGACACGATCGACGCGGCCATGATGCTCATCGTCGTCGTCAACGCGATGCCGATCATCAGCGCCGATGCGGTCGCGGCGGTCCGGCGCGGGTTGCGCAGCGCGTTCTCGCGGGCCAGCAGTCCGGGCGTAC
>JAVEEG010000318.1 GCA_030840585.1 Frankiaceae bacterium
TGACCGAGCGGCCGGGCTCCTCGGAGGTCTTCCGCGGCGGGCTCGTCGTGTACTCCAACGAGGCGAAGGTCGGCCTCGCCGGGGTCGATCCGGGGCTCATCGAGACGCACGGCGCGGTGTCCGAGGAGGTCGCCGAGGCGCTGGCCGACGGTGCCCTGGCGCGCCTGGACGCCGGCGTCGGCGTGGGGGTGACGGGCATCGCCGGCCCCGGCGGCGGGACGGCGGAGAAGCCCGTCGGCCTCGTGTGGTTCTCCGTGGCCCATCGCGACGGGCGGCGGCTCACCCGCTCGGTGAACGTCGTCGGCGGGCGCGCCGACGTCCGCGACCGCTCGACGACGATCGCGCTGCACCTCGTGCGGCGCCTGCTGCGCGCGGCGCTGGACTGATGCGCCTCTTCGTCGGGCTCGAGCTGCCCGCCGGCGTGCGCGAGGCGCTCGCCGCCTGGGGCGATGCGGTCGCCGCGCCGGTCATGCGCCGCACGCCCGCGGAGAACCTCCACGTGACGCTCGCGTTCCTCGGCTCGCGGGCCGCCCAGGACGTCGCGGCCGTGACCGGCGTGCTGGAGGCCGTGGCGCGGCCGCTCGGGACGCTCGAGGTCGACGCCCCGCTTTGGCTGCCGCGCAAGCGCCCCGGCGTGCTGACCGTCGCTCTGCGCGCGGGCCCGGAGCTCGCGGAGCTGCACGCCGATCTGCTCGCGGGGCTCGTCGACACCATCGGCTTCGAGCCCGAGCGGCGGCCGCTGCGGCCGCACGTCACGGTCGCGCGGGCGCCGCGCGGGGAGCACCTCTATGCGACCGAGCTGCCGCCGCCGCCCGCGCGCGCGTTCGCGCCCGAGGCGCTCGTGCTCTACCGCTCGCACACGGACGCCGGCGGCGCGCGCTACGAGGCGCTCGCGCGGGTGTAGGCGGCCGGTCGGCTCGTCCTCCGATCGGCGGGCGCTCGTAGCCGGCTGCCCGACCGCTGCGGACCAATGGTCCGTCTTGCGGTGCGTGAACACAGGGACGAGGGCGCGGCTTGCGCTCTTATGCGGCGCCGTCAGCGCCCCTAATTTCAGTGCGGTAGAGGCAGGGCTTACCGCAAGGCAAAGGGAGAGGCACGGATGAACACCAACGCTATGAAGCTCGCGCGGCCGGCAGTGCTGGCCATGGTGGCGCTATCGGGGCTCGGGGCATGCGCCACAGCGGCGCAGGCCAAGGGCGGGACGGCCAAGCCGCCGAAGGGCGCGATCTCGCCGTTCGTCACGCCGACGCTGCCGGACCCGACGTTCTCCGTCAACCCCACGCTGATCCATGGCTTCGACGTCACGGGGTTCATCCAGGACGCCAAGGCCAACGCGACGAACGCCGGCTGTCCGAACGAGAGCGATCCCAGCCGCTTCGGCGGCACGGTGAAGCTCAACAACCAGACGATCACGATTCCGTGCAACCTCGTCGTGCAGATGCCGGCCAACACGTTCACGTGGGCGGACTTCGTCCACGGCGGTCCCGACCTCTCGCTGGGCAACGGCTACCCCTCCTTCGAGATCGACGTCCAGGGCAACGTCGTCGACGGCAGGTGGATCGCCGGCCTGGCGTTCGTCTCCCAGCAGTCGCTCAACGGCGGGAGCGGCGTCATTCGCAGCATCGACTACGCGCTGGGCGAGCTGCACATCGACACGGGCGATCCGGCGCATCCGGCGACCGTCAAGATCAACGACCCCAACGGACGCTTCGGTCGTGTGCAGACGCCCGACGCGCGCTTCAGCGTCGATGACGTCAACCCGACGATCCACGCCGCCACCGGGTATCCGATGTGCGTGCCGCGCGTCGACCTCGACCCGACGCAGCCGCTGAACAACGCCGACGACCCGCTGTGCCCGCAGGCCAACCGGCCCAAGCCGCAGTGCCGGAACTTCAGCCAGGCCGGCGTCGTGCCGCCGGCAAGCGGAGAGCTGTCTCCCGCGCTCGCCGGTCAGGCGTACTGCAGCCAGTTCGTCATGCCGGCGCCGGGCGCCGCGACAGGTCCCGACGCACGCCAGCAGGCTCCGTTCGAGGTCGGCGACTTCATCCAGTACAGCGGCACGTTCATCAACGATCCCAACGGCCCGTACATCTCGGCGCACACGATCGAGGCCAACATCGGCATCTACACGCAGCCGGGCGTCCAGCCGAGCTACATGGCGATCGGCGAGTTCGGCGTCGGCACGGCCGATCCCAACGCGACCGCCGTCAGCGGTGTCGCCCAGGAGACGCAGGACCGCATGTTCCTGGAGTCCGAGACGACGGACGTCAAGACCCCGGTCGACATCTACATGGAGGACGTGGACCCCGCGACCGGCGTCCTGCGCAACCGCTGGGTGACGCCGTTCGAGATGACCGGCGAGAACCAGACCGGCAACCCGAGCGGCGGGATCACGACCCAGAACGTCGGGGCGCAGCCCCAGCGCGCACGGATCCGCGCCACGAAGGCGCCGGCGGGGCTGCTGAGCCAGCCGTCGCGGACGATTCGCGTCGCCGTGCGGTCGCTCTGCACGCCGGGCGGCCCGACCGAGCAGGCGGTCCTGGACGCGTGCTTCAAGAACGCGCCG
>JAVEEG010000199.1 GCA_030840585.1 Frankiaceae bacterium
AGGTCCTCGAGATAGATGCCGTGCGTGCCGAGCCAAGTCGAGAAGTTGACGAAGTACACCGCGAACCCGACGACCTCACCGCTCGCTTCGTCGCATGCGACCAGGCAATGCACCCGCGGTGAGGGGCCGAACAGAGCCGTACGGAATGAGTCTTCGGTCGCGACCACCGCGTCGGGTTCGCGTTCGTACGCAGCCAGCTCGTGCACGAGCCGTACGACGACCGGTACGTCGTCGACGGTGGCCGAGCGGATCACGCCTGCTTGGTCTCCCAGAAGATCTTGTCGATCTCGGCGATCTTGTCGAGCAGCTTCTGCGCCTCGCCCGGGTCGACGGTGCCCTTCGAGCCGGTCGCACCGGCGAGCTTCGTCGCCTCGTTGAACAGCTGGTGCAGCTCCGGGTACTTCTCGAAGTGCGGCGGCTTGAAGTAGTCGGTCCACAGCACCCACAGGTGGTGCTTCACCAGCTCGGACCGCTGCTCCTTGATCAGCAGCGCCCGAGTCCGGAACACCGGGTCCTCGTTGCCCTGGTACTTCTCGCAGATGGCCTTCACCGACTCGGCCTCGATGCGCGCCTGCGCCGGGTCGTAGACCCCGCAAGGCAGGTCGCAGTGCGCGGAAACGACGGTGCGGGGCTGGAGCAGCCGGCGCAACATGGAGCCTCCAGTTGTCGAGGTGCGGGCGGTACGACGCGACACTATCGCCGTGCCTTTCCCCCTCCGCCGGGTGCTCGTCCAGGGCCCCTCGATGGCGCCGACCCTGCGCCACGGCGACCAACTGCTGGTCGTACGGCGGACCACCGCGCGGCCTGGCGCGGTGGTCGTCGTCCGGCTGGCTGGGGAGCAGCTCGCGGTCAAGCGATTGGTCCGATTTGTGGACAATGGCGCGCTCTGGGTCGAGGGGGACAACTCGTTCGGCAGCACCGACAGCCGCTCGCTCGGCGCCATTCCGGCCCACGCGCTGGTCGGCGTCGTCGTCGCCCGGCTCTGGCCACGCCCCCGCCTACGCCTGCGGGGATAGCCACTCGGGCCATATCGATCTAGTCACTCGGGCCGGATGGAATTGGCCACGACGGGGCATGCAGCGTTGCCCGCGATTTTGCCGATGGTCCGGACGTGACCGCTGTCGCCGTGGGTTCGCCGTACGGCGTTCGACGTCCGCGGGCCGTAGCGCCGGCCCCGGGTCCGACGCCGCTACGACGCATCGTCGGCAGCTTTCACGAGCCCAACGCCTGGACCGTCAGCCTGTTGCTCGCGACCGGCCTCGTCCTCATCGCCCGGCACCCCATCGCGCACCTGCTCGGCACCGAGGTCGACTCGACGCCGGTGACGGTGCCGGCACCGGCCGGAGTCACCGGGTCGTCGGCGGCACTGCCGGCCGCGCCGTCGCTGTCGGCGAGCGTTGCGGTCCCGACGCACGCGCCGGTCGACCCGTTCCGCCCGCTGGTCTCGGTCACCGGCAAGCTGCTCGGCGCCGTACCGCTCGCGACCACACCAACAACGAGCCACCCCGCCGCCACCGGTGTGAAGGACACGGCCCCGGCCGCCGGTGTCACGCCAACCACCACCGCCGGCTGCGCCGGCGCCGTGCACCGCGTCGTCTCCGGTGACTCGCTCTGGAGCCTCGCCGCTCGCGCCACCGCAAGCACCGACACCGGCCGCGTCACCATCGCGTGGCACCGGCTGTACGCCGCCAACCGCGCGACCTTGGGCTCGAACCCGTCACTGCTGCGCGTCGGCCAGGACCTCTGCATCCCCAAGGTGCTCTAGAGCACTTTCGACAGGAACGCCTTCGTTCGGTCGTGTTGCGGATTCGACAGCACTTGCTTGGGTGGGCCGGACTCGACCACGACACCTTCGTCCATGAACACCAGCGCGTCGCCGACCTCGCGAGCGAACCCGATCTCGTGCGTCACCACGATCATGGTCATGCCGCTGTTGGCGAGATCGCGCATGACGTCGAGAACCTCGCCGACGAGTTCCGGGTCGAGTGCGCTCGTCGGTTCGTCGAAGAGCATCAGCTTCGGATCCATCGCGAGGGCGCGGGCGATCGCGACGCGTTGCTGTTGCCCACCTGAAAGCTGGCGCGGGTACGTGTCTTCGCGGCCGCCGAGGCCGACCCGTTCGAGCAGTTCCCGGCCGCGTTTCTCCGCGACCGCGCGGGAGATCCCCTTGACCCGTACCGGCGCCTCGATGATGTTGCCGAGCGCGGTCATGTGCGGGAACAAGTTGAACCGCTGGAACACCATGCCGATCTCGGCCCGCTTGCGCGCTACCTCCGACTCGCGCAGCTCGTACAGCTTGCCGCCACGCTGCTGGTAACCGACCAGCTCGCCGTCGACGGAAAGCCGGCCGGCGTCGACCTTTTCCAAGTGGTTGATGCAACGCAGGAACGTCGACTTGCCGGAGCCGGACGGTCCGAGCACGCACATCACTTCGCCGCGGGCCGCGACGAGGTCGATGCCGCTCAAGACTTCCACCAGCCCGAACCGTTTGCGTACGCCCTCGGCCCGCACCATCACGTCGTCGCTCATCGCGCGACCAATCCACGCAACCGCTGTCCGGGCGTCAGTGGCAGCGCGCGCAACGCACCGCGCGCAAAGTACCGCTCCAGGTAGTACTGCCCGACGGTGAGCACCGAGGTCATCGCGAGGTACCAAAGGCTGATCGTGATGAACAGCGGGATCACCTGGAACGTCCGCGAGCCGATGATCTGCGCCGTAAACGCGAGTTCGGCGTAACCGATGACGCTCACGATCGATGTCGTCTTAAGCATCGAGATCGTCTCGTTGCCGGTCGGCGGGATGATCACCCGCATCGCCTGCGGCAGCACCACTCGACGCATCGTCAACATGCGGGTCATTCCGACCGCCTGCGCCGCTTCGGTCTGACCTTCGTCGACCGACAGGATGCCGGCGCGGACGATCTCCGACATGTACGCGCCCTCGTTGAGCCCGAGGCCGAGCAGCGCCGCACCGAACTGGGTGATGACCGTCTTGGGATCCGTCGCGAACCACGACGGGCCGAACGGCACGCCGATGGACAGCGACTTGAGCACGGCCGGCAGGTTGTACCAGAACAAGACCTGCACGAGGACCGGCGTGCCGCGGAAGAACCACACGTAGGCCCAGGCCGCAGCACTGAGGATCGGGTTCGCCGACAACCGCATGATCGCGAGGAGGACGCCGAGGGTGACGCCGATCAGCATGGCCAGCGCGGTCAGGATCAGCGTGCGCTTGGCCGCGTCCACGATCGTCGGGTCGAACAAGTACTGCCCGACGACGTCCCACCGCAGCTTCTTGGTGGCCACCACCCAGTGACCGAGCATCGCCGCGAGCACGAGCAGTACGACGGCCGCGATCCACCGGCCCGGATGGCGAACGGGGACGACCGGTAGGTCGGCCGCGCGCTCCTCGTTCACGACGGCTGCACCCGTCGGCTAGCTGGTCGCGCCGTTCAGACCGAACGTGGTGACCGCGCCCGCCTGCACGCCCCACTTCTGCAGGATCTGCTGGTACGTGCCCTTGCTTGCCAGATCGGCCAGCGCCATCGAGATCGCCTCGGCCAGGCCGGCGTGCGCGGAGTCCTTCGGTACCGCGATCCCGTACGGCGCGGTGCCGTAGACCTGACCGACGATTTCGAACTGGCCGTTGGACTGCTTCGCGGCGTACGCGTTCACCGGCGAGTCGGCCAGGACGACGTCGGCGCGGCCGGATGACAGAGCAAGGTTGGCCTCGTTCTGGCCCGGAAACGCAAGCAGGCCCATGCTGCACTTCTTCTTCTGCGCGGTGACGTCGTCGAGCTGGGTCGTGCCTTTCTCGACGGCGACGTTCTTCCCGCAGAGGTCGGCGACTGTGCTCGGGTTGAGCGACGAGCCCTTCTTCACCATGAACGAGGTGCCGGCGCTGAAGTAGTCGACCATGTCGACAACCTGCTCGCGCTTCTTGTTGTCGGTGAACGACGAGATGCCGAGGTCGTACCGGTTGCCCAGCGCCGGGATGATCGAGTCGAACGCGACGTTGGTGAACTGGAAGTCGAGGCCGAGCTCCTTGCCGATCGCCTTGCCGAGGTCGACATCCATGCCCTCGACGGTCTTGTTGTCCGCGCCGAGGAACTCGTTCGGCGCGTACTCCGCGTCGGACGCGACCTTGATCGTGCCGCCCTTCTGCAGGTTGGCCGGCAGCTTCGCGATGGCGGCGGCGTTGGTGCCGCCAGTAGTGACGGTCGACTGGTCGCCGCCGGACGAGCCGCTGCACGCGGTGAGCGCGAGCGCGGTCGTGCTGATGGCCAGGGTGAGGGCGAGAGACGGGCGGCGTAGCACGGTTCCTCCGAGGGTGGCGGAGCGGTTAGGCGGGTACATCCTGCCAGTCCGGGGCGCTCGACGGGAGTGGCGCGTCGCTGTGGGAGGATTCCGACCACATCGGGTGACCCCCGCGTCCTTTACCGAGGGCCAGACCGGCTCCGTACATTTCTCGTCCGGGCTCTGCCCGTGATCGTGGAGACCTAGCCGATGAATTCTTCGTCCGACAGTCCCGTGTTCGCGCTGCATCGCGGCGGCAAGATCGAGGTCGTCAGCAAGGTGCCCGTCGCCGACCGCGACGACCTCTCGCTCGCCTACACGCCCGGCGTCGCCGAGGTGTGCCTGGCCATCGCGGACAATCCGGAGTTGGTGCACGACTTCACCTGGAAGGCCTCCACCGTCGCCGTCGTGACGGACGGCACCGCGGTGCTCGGGCTCGGTGACATCGGACCGGCCGCCGCGCTGCCCGTCATGGAGGGCAAAGCGTTGCTGTTCAAGCAGTTCGGCGGGGTGGATGCGGTGCCGATCTGTCTCGCGTCGAAAGACTGCGACCACATCGTCGAGACGGTCGTGCGGATCGCGCCGGCCTTCGGCGGCATCAACCTCGAGGACATCAGCGCGCCGCGGTGCTTCGAGATCGAGGACCGGCTGAAGGAGCGGCTCGACATCCCGGTCTTCCACGACGACCAGCACGGCACCGCGATCGTCGTACTGGCCGCCTTGCGCAACGCGGCGAAGCTCACCGGCCGCACCCTTGGCGACCTGCGTGCCGTGGTCAGCGGTGCCGGCGCGGCCGGTGTCGCCTGCACGAAGATCCTCTTGGAGGCGGGCATCGGCGACGTCGCGATCGCCGACAGCAAGGGGCTGTTGCACGAGGGTCGCAGCGGCATGACCGCGATCAAGATGGAGATGGCCGGTCTCACCAACAAGGTCGGTCTCGTCGGCACGATCGAGGAGGCGCTGGCCGGCGCCGACGTCTACATCGGCGTCTCGTCCGGGAAGGTCGCCGACGAGGCGGTCGCGCTGATGGCGCCGGACGCGATCATCTTCGCCCTGGCCAACCCGAACCCCGAGATCCATCCGGACGTCGGGCGAAAGTACGCGCGGGTCATGGCCACCGGTCGCAGCGATTTTCCCAATCAGATCAACAACGTGCTCGCGTTCCCGGGCGTCTTCCGCGGTGCGCTCGACGTGCGCGCGTCGACGATCACCGAGCGGATGAAGCTGGCGGCGGCCGAGGCCATCGCCGCGGTCGTGGGCGACGACCTGGCGGAGGAGTACGTCGTACCGAGCGTGTTCGACGAGCGGGTCGGGCCGGCCGTCGCCGGCGCGGTCGCGGCGGCAGCCCGCGAGGACGGCGTCGCGCGTCGTTAGGGTCGGCGCATGCTCGCCGCGTACGCCGCCCGGGTCTCCGCCGACGATCCGCTGTCCGCTCTCGAAGTCGGCGAACGACCGGAACCTGAGAAGCGCGACGGCTGGACGACGGTCACGGTCAAGGCCGCGTCGCTCAATCACCACGACCTGTTCGCGTTGCGCGGTGTCGCGCTGTCGGCCGACCAGACGCCGATGATCCTCGGCGGTGACGCGGCCGGCATCGACGAGGACGGCAACGAGGTCGTCGTCCATTCGGTCATCGGTGACCCCGACGCCGGCGGCGGCGACGAAACGCTCGATCCGCGCCGATCGCTGCTGTCGGAGCGGTACGACGGAACCCTTGCCGAGCGGGTCGCCGTACCCAGGCGCAACCTCGTGCCGAAGCCGCCGGAGTTGTCGTTCGAAGCGGCCGCATGTCTGCCGACCGCGTGGCTGACGGCGTACAAGATGTTGTTCGCCCGCGCGGGTGTCCGGCCGGGTGACACGGTGCTCGTGCAGGGTGCGGGTGGTGGCGTCGCGACTGCGGCGATCGCGCTCGGCCGGGCCGCCGGCTTGCGGGTGTGGGCAACCAGCCGGCACGAGCAGAAGCGGGCGCGGGCGGTCGAGCTCGGCGCGCACGACGCTTTCGAGACCGGCGCGAAGTTGCCGGCCAAGGTCGACGCGGTGCTGGAGAGCGTGGGCGCCGCGACCTGGCAGCACTCGCTGCGCTCGGTTCGGCCGGGCGGCCGGATCGTCGTGTGCGGCGCGACCAGCGGTTACACCGTCGAGACCGAGTTGCCGCGGGTGTTCTTCACCCAGGTCGACATCCTCGGCTCGACGATGGGAACTCGCGGCGAGTTGGCCGGCTTGCTCGCGTTCCTCACCACGACCGGGGTCCGGCCGGTCATCGACAGCACGTTCGCGCTGTCCGACGCGCGCGCGGGATTCGAACGGTTAGGCAACGATGAGTTGTTCGGCAAGGTCGTGCTGGTGCCCTAATAGGGGAGTGAAGATGCGCCGGATCCGTGCCATTGCTGTCGTCGCCGGTCTTGTCGCGACGCTGGTCGGTTACCCGCCGACCGGCGCGATCGCCGGCGCGACGTACCCCGCGTCGCAGGTGAGCATCAGCCTCGTGACGGTCGCGAGTGGCTTCACCAATCCGACGTACGTCACCTCGGCGCGCGACGGCGTCGGCCGGCTGTTCGTCGTCGAGCAGGGCGGCTTGGTGAAGGTCGTCGTCGGCACCCGGGTGCAGAGCACGGCGTACCTCAACCTGAAGTCGCGGATCGCGACCGGCGGCGGCGAGCAAGGACTGCTCAGCATCGTGTTCCACCCGTCGTTCAAGACCCGGCCGTACCTCTACGCGGCGTACACGCGAGCGAGCGACGGTGCGCTGGTCGTGTCGCGGTTCAGTGTGCGGTCGTATCGCGATTCGACGGTCGCGCTGTCGACCGAGCGGGTGCTCTTGGTCGCGCCGCATCCCAACCAGACGAACCACAACGGTGGCCAGTTGCAGTTCGGCCCCGACAACTACCTCTACATCAGCACCGGCGACGGTGGGGGCGGCGGTGATCCCTATCGCAACGCGGAGAACTTCACCTCGCTGCTCGGAAAGATCCTGCGGATCAACGTCGACGCCTCGTGCAGCGGCAAGCCCTACTGCATCCCGTCGGACAACCCGTTCGCCAAGTCGACCTCCACCACGATCCGCAAGGAGATCTTCGACTACGGCCTGCGCAATCCGTGGCGGTTCTCGTTCGACCGGATCGACCACACGATGTGGATTGGCGACGTCGGGCAGGACCTGTACGAGGAGATCGACCACGCGACCGCGGTCGGCGGCCGCGACTTTGGTTGGTCGTGCAAGGAAGCCTTTACGACGTACAACTCGAACGCCTGCACGATCAACGGGCACACCCGCAACTGGGTGCACCCGACGGCGACTTACAGCCACGGCACGAACGACTCGACCGGCTGCGCGGTGATCGGCGGCTACGCCTACCGCGGCCCGACGTACCCATGGGCGATCGGGCTCTACGTCTTCACCGACTACTGCTCGGGGACGATCTGGACGACCGGCCACACCCGCAGCTACAGCTACTCGACCGCGGTCACGGGTCACAGCAGTGGTAACCCGACCGGCTTCGGTGAGAGCGACGGCGGTGACCTGTACATGGTCAATCAAGCCGGCAACCTCTACCGGGTCAAGTTCGCGAAGCGCTGAACCTCCCTGGATCCGTACGGCGGACCCCGGCAGGATGCACGGTATGGAGAAGCTCATCGCGTCCCTTGCCGTGCTCGTTGCGCTGACCGGAGGCGTCGTCGCGACCGTCGTGGAGACCGCCGCGCCTGCCACCGGCGCGGTCGTCTGTGCGCAGCCGATCGACCCGACCGTGCGCTACATCGTCAATACGGTCTGCTCGAAGTTCGGCCCCTGAACCACCGGCCGGGCCCGGCCGTGATGAGGGCGTGTCAGCGACGGTAGAGCCGGCGACGGCCGGGCATTTCAGAACCTCGTTGTTCGCGTTCGCGCTGCGGCCGGTGCCGCGCAGCGTCTCGCCCGGGCTTCGGATCGCGACGATCGCCGGCATCGTGTTCGGTGCCGCGATGGTCGCGTTCTCGACGGCGATCCATCTGCACCTGTGGCGGATCGGCTACCGCGATATCCCGAAGATCGGGCCGGCGTTCCTGTTCCAGTGGGTCTCGGGGTTCCTGCTCGCCGCCGTGCTGTTGTTCTACCGGCGGCTGGCGGTCGTCGTAGGCGGCTTCGCCTTCTGCGCCGGCAGTGTCGTCGCGCTGCTGCTGTCGGCGACCCGCGGCTTCCTCGGCCTGCACGACGGGCTCGACGTGCCGTGGGCGGGTTGGTCGCTCGCCTGCGAGTCGGCCGGCGCACTGGTGTTGGCGATCTGCGCGGGGGTCATGCTCGCCCGGCGTTAGCCCGTCAGCAGGCGCTCGACCAGTGCAGACCCTGGTCGACGCTGCACGCGAAGTACGCCGCGCTCGACATCATCCGGCCCCGGCTGTCCACCACGAAATGACCCAGCGGGGTCCGCGCATTCTCAGGAAGCGCAACGTTTTCCCACGACCGCCCGGCATCCCGTGAGAGCAGTGCCCACGCGTGGTTTCCGTCGTACGCATTCATCCACCAGGTGCGCCCGCCCGCGAATACGACGAGATTGCTGATCGTGAGCCCGGTCACTCGGTTTGCTTTGTCGAGTTCGCCGAGGAGGCGTTGAATTCTCGGCGACGTGGCGAAGTGCTTGCCAGCGTCGGTAGAGATCCAGAGTCGAGCGGCGGAGCTTGCGCCGTACGACTCCGCAATCAGCACGGTGCGGCCGGTGGCGGTCGGGTCCGCCGCGATCGCGGTCGGCTGAGCGTCCTTGTCGAAAACGGCGGTCGTCGTTGGGCACGACAGCGCCTCGTTGCACAGGCTGACCTTGGTGACGAAGCCCCGGGTGGCATCGGGCCCTTGGCTTACGGCAAGCACGCTGCTGCCTGTGCCGTGGCCCACTTGAAGAAAGAACCGATCGTCCTGATTGCCACTGCCCGGGACCGGGACGTGCTGGCCGCTGTAAAGGACGGCCGGGCCGCTGTTGGTCTCCACCACCGCCGGTGCGCTCAGCGGACCGGTCGCGAACTTGTCGACGCGGGAGAGGTGGTCCGGATGCGCGGTTCCCCCTTGCGGATCGACTGCAACGAGACTTGTTCCGCCGTCAGTCGTCTCGAAGATTCCCAGCTGTTGGAAACGCAGTAGCACGGCGCGGTCGGTTGAATAGCTCGGGGAGATCGCCAGGTCAATCAACCGGTCCGTTGCGACCGCGACCGGCGTGCTTGTGTGCGAGGTGAAGTGGCGGCCGCCGTCGAGGGAGATCGAGACTGTGAGCGAGCGACCGATCACCCGGGCGCAGGCGACAACCACCGTCTGACCGGCCGAATACGCATCGACGAGGCCACATGGAATGCGTGTGGTCGCATCCGACCGTGTCGTCAACACGCTTGAAAGAAGCGCGGCAACGACGAGTGCCACCCGGCTTGTTTTCGCCATCCGCCGCCCTTTCGACCCTGTGTTCGATCAGACGAACTGGTAGCTGCCGCTGAACTTGCCTTTGAACGAAATGGACGCTTCGCCCTTCTTCACCTTCACGTTGGCGCACGCCGGTTTGATCGCGCCGGCGACATGCAGGACGACGAAAGTAGTGGCACCGACGTTCGCGCCGAGCAACGTTCCGCTGAACGTCCATCCGGCGTTGGTAACCGTGACCTTGACCGGCACGTTGAAGGCGCCGAGGACGTCGTCGGTCACCGTGGCGCTGGCGTCACTGATGGTGTATCCGGCGCACGCGCCGGTCGTGATCTCCACTTGGGTGTCCTGGCCGTCCGCGGTTTCGTCACCGCCTGTGCCGGTGATCGTGACGGTCGCGTTGAAGTCAACCTTGCAGCCGAAGTTCGTGCCGATGATTACCGGAGTGGTGACGAGTTCGGAGGCGTTGGTGCAGGTCTCATGCGGTTGGCCACTGACGTTGTCCGCGAGTTCGCGCGAACTGGCGCTGACCGTGCACGTGCTGTCGCTTAGTCCGGCGTGGTCAGTGCAACTGCTGGACTCCGACACATTGTTCGACGGTCCCCAGACGCCGGCGCCGACACTTGTGCCGGTGGCATCGGCGGCCGCGACCATGCTCAATGTGGCGATCAACGCCGCCGGCAGAATGGCTCGTCCCCGACTAAGCATGCCGCCGGTCGCCCCTTTGAACCTTTGACTACATTTGCCTCGAACGGAGAGTTTTCCGGACTTACATACCGACTGTCAACCACGGTCAATCGGGGCCAAACGGAGTTGAGGGATTCGAATCGAATCCGCGCACAATCGGGAGCAATCCGCTCAGACTTCTCGGCGCACATTGGTCAACCTGAGGACGGGGCGCCCAGGTAGTCGTATAACCAGCACATGGCGAACTCGCGAATCGCCCCTAAACACATCGAGAGCGGTGCAGACCACCGCCCGCCGGAGTCGCAACGTCCCGAATGGGCGCCGCCCCAGGCAGTCACGGTGGGGGCGGCGCACGACTCCGCCGAACACGCCGCAGACGCTCTCGCGGCGCGGGTGTTGCGCAAGCTGTCCAGGCCCGACGGAGCATCGGCCGCCGCGCCGGTGCACGAGGGCGCCGAGCACCAGCAGCAGGACGACGCGGTTCATCGCGCCGCGAGCGGTGGCGCGATGGCGGGGGAGTTCGAGGCCGATCCCAAGACGAGTGCCGACTTACGCGGCAGCCTCGGCAAGGGCCAGACTCTCGCCGCACCGCTGCGCGGCCAACTCGAACGCGGCTTCGGCCATTCGCTGTCCGGCGTCAAGCTGCACACGGACGCGAACGCCGGCAAGTTGGCCGACACGCTCGGGGCCGAAGCGTTCACCCATGGCAAGGACGTGTTCTTCGGCCGGAACCGCTTCGACCCGCAGTCGGAATCCGGCCGGTCGTTGCTCGTGCACGAGCTCGCCCACGTCGTACCGGGTGGCGGCCAGCAGCCGGTACGGCGGAAGCTGAAGGGCACGCTGTCCGCGGTCGAGGAAGGCAAGGGCAAAGCCGGGGGCGGCGAGAAATTCTTCAAGACCGATTACGCGAAGATCCTCGACAAGCTCAAGGCGTTCGAGAAGCGCGAAGACAAGGTGCTGACCCAGCGGAACTTCGGCCGGCTCGGTGACGACCGTTTCTGGATGGAAAAGACGCTGCGCGATCTGATCAAGATGGTCGACAGCTGGTTGGCCGACAACGACAAGTACGACGAGAAGGCGAAAGCTGACTGGAGCCTGAAGTCGTACAACGAGTACTCGGGTACGTACGAGACCGCCCTCAAGACCGGTGACGACCAGACGCGGTTGAACCTGCAGAAACAGGTGATGGGCGGGAAGACCAACCAGCGGGCGAGAGCCCTGTCGATGCTGCGCCCGCGCCTCGTCGCGGAGTTGCAGGACATCGCCGACCCGGTCAGCTACTTCCAGGGCAAGCAGTTGCACGACACGAATCTGGATCGCACCTCGGGCTTCACGAAGGACGATGCCGTCGGTGGCGTGCAGAACCGGCTCGACGCGGTGCAATACCAAGGCGGCAAGAAGGGCTACTTCATCGGCGACAAGTCGCACAACGTCAATGTCGGCTCCGGTGCGCAGCAGTCGAAGATCGATCAGGTTGACCCGCAGATGGGCGCCCGCTCCGTCGCGTCGTCGCGGCTGGCGAAACTGTTCGGCTCTAACGAGATCGTCGACGTCCAGTTTGCGGTCCACTCGACCAAGACCGACGTCAAAGGCAAGCCGCTGAAAGAGTCCCTCAACAAGATGGGTGTCGTCAGCGAGTTGGCGGAGGGCAGTTCGGGAGGCTCCCTGCGGTACGCCCGCGGCAAGACCGAGCGAGGCGAGCTCCAGAGCAGCCATGGCGAATCCAAAGTCGTCGACATGAACGACCCGACGCTGCAACGCAGCCTCAATATTCTGCAGATGCTCGACTACATCAGCCTGCAGATGGACCGGCACACGGCGAACTTCTACGTCGCCACCGACGCCAAGGGGAAGGTCACCGGCATCAAAGGCATCGACCTCGACCTGAGCTTCGGCAAGATGGGCAAGGACGGCGAAGCCAAGGCCGACGCTGGCATGGGTCATTTCGTCGGCGTTCCGCAGCTGGCGGATGCCAGGTTCCGCGACAAGGTGCTGACCATCACCCCGGACCAAATCTCGAAGTGTCTGACCGGACTGATCAACCCGAGCGAGGTGAGCGCGTGCCTCGAACGATTCGCGTACCTGCAGAAGGTGCTGCGCGACATCGACCCCAAGAAGATCGTCCAGGAAGGCGGCTGGGGTGAGGACACCGCGAACGAGCAGATCGGTCAGGCCAACTACCTGAGCAAGCTCCGAACCGGCACCGTCGTGGCCGAGTTCAGCGACTTCCAAGAGGACACGATCCGGCCCGTCGAGGACTACGCCCGCGACAAGATCCGGCGAGCCGTCCGGCCGCACATCGACAAGGGCGCGCTCTCGCTCGGGCAGGGCAAGGCGGTCGTTCGCACGCTCGCCAATTCGTTCCGGACCAGCCCGTTCTGGCAGCGGCTGAACAACGCGAAGCTCTCAGCGAACGACGAGCGGCACAACGCGAAGATGGCCCACGAGAAGCTCGTCGAGGACAAGAAGGCACTAGCGCCGGGCACGGACACCAAGGACATCGACGAGCAACTCATGATGGCCGACCTTGCGCACCAGGAGAAGACGAGCCTTTCCGCCGCCGCGAGCAAGGAGTACGACGAGGCCGTCGAGACGTTCATCAAGAGCATCGTCGATTACGCCGTACGACGCGCGAACCGGAACAAGTCGAAGCAGCCGCGTACGTCGACGCTCGGCCGGCACCGCCAGTCCACCGGTGCGAACGTCTGATCAGCGTCGATGGTGAGAGCTGCAGAGGACCCCGCGGTCCTCGATCTCGACGCACCGGCGCTGCCGGTCGAGTTGTGCCGCGCCGGCGAGCAGCCGTCCTGGCTGGTCGCGGCCGACGCGTTGCTGGCTCGGGCCGCGCTGGTCGCGCGCGGCTCCAGTGATCCGAGTCTGAGCGACCCCGTACTGCAAGCAGTCGGCGTGCTCGTCGGCACTGGCGACAGTGCGGCCCCGGCCGACGTCCATGACTCGACCGCCGAGCTGGCGAACCTGCTCGTAGCGACCGCCGACGTCGCATTGGAGGACGCGCTCCAACCCGGCCAGCCGCTGGCCGCGCTCGTCGAAACCGCGGGCCTGACCGGTGCCGAGGCGGCGGTGCTCGCACTCTGTGTCTCGGTCGAGCTCGACCCGCACCGGCAGAGCGTCGCGACGTACCTCGGCGGTGAGAATGCCGGGCCGTGGCTCACACCGTGGTCGCTGCGCCGGGTGGTCGAGGACGAGGAAATCGCGCTCGCCGTAGGGCCCGGCAGCGGCTTGCGACGCGCGTGCCTGCTCGTACCTGCCGACGACCGGCCGTGGGCGTTGACCGCGCTACGGCCGCATCCGTCGGTCACGTGGTGGTTGCAGGGCGACCAGTCGCCGGATCCTGCACTGCCACCGGAGACCGAGCTGCTCGACGTTGCCGGCGCCGGTGTCGCCCGCCTCGTCGTAGTCGCCAGTCCGGACCGGGTACGGCGGCTGCAGGCCGTCACCGCCGCGATGGACGCAACTGGATTCGTCGTATGCCCGGCGACCACCGACGAAACCGCGCTGGACGCCGTCGTACGGCGAGCTTCGCTGTCCGGTGAAGCTGTCGTCGTAGAGGTGAAAGACCGGCTGCCGGCGGCGACCCGGGCGCGGATCGAGCGCGCGTTCCATCTGCGCTGGGCGATCACGAGTGCGCACGAGCTACCGCTCGACGACCTGCCGCGGCGGCCCTGGCAGCAGCTCGCGGCGGCGCCGGCGCTGGCCGAAGTCGATGAGGTGACGGCGGTGTTCGCGGACGACGAGTTCGCCGCCGCCGGGCTCAGCACCAGCCAGCTGACCGCGAGCCAACTCGACGCGGCCGCGACGGCGATGGCGGCCACCGGTGGCGACGCGTCGGCGGCGCTACGACGGATCGCGGCCGGCGAGATCGAACAGTTGGCGACGCGGATCCGGCCGGAGCGAACGTGGGACGACCTAGTGCTCGCGCCGCACAAGCTGGAGTTGGTGCGCTACCTCGTCGAGCGCGCCAGGCACCGGCACGTCGTGTACGGCGAGTGGGGATTCTCGCCGCTGCCGTCGCGTGGTGTGGTCGGGATGTTTGCCGGACCGTCGGGCACCGGCAAGACATTGACCGCCGAGATCATCGCCGGCGAGCTCGGCCTTGACCTGTACCGGATCGATCTCTCGCAGCTGGTCAGCAAGTACATCGGCGAGACCGAGCAGAACCTCGCCAAGGTCTTCGCCGCCGCCGAGGCGAGTCCCGTCGTACTGTTCTTCGACGAGGCGGATGCGTTGCTGGGCAAGCGATCCGAGGTGCGCGACTCGCACGACCGGTACGCCAACATCGAGGTCGCGTACCTGTTGCAGCGGCTGGAACGTTACGACGGCGTCGCGCTGCTCGCGACGAACCTGGCCGGCAACATGGACACTGCGTTCGCCCGGCGGATCCACGTGACGGTTGAGTTCACGTTGCCGGATCGGGCCGAGCGGCGGCGGATCTGGGAGCGTTGCCTGCCGCCGACCGCGCCATTGGCGAGCGACGTCGACTTGGATCGGTTGGCCGATTTCGTCGACATCCCCGGTGGCGCGATCACGAACGCGGCGCTGGCCGCGGCGTTCCTCGCCGCAAGCGCGAACGCGCCGATCACGATGTCGACGTTGGTGCTCGCGGTGAAGCGCGAGTTGCAGAAGCTGGGCCGGCTGATCCCGGGGGAGACGCCGAGCTAGCCCGCTGGCTATGCCGGTTCAACCTGCCCGTGCAGGCGGGGTGTGATCTCGGCCCAGAGTGCGCGGTACGACTCGGCGGCGCGGATGTTCGGGGCCCAGACGCCGAGTGGTGCGGCGCTGGCCCCGCAGCACTGACCGGGCCGCAGGTTGTCGCGTCTGCTGGTCGGTGCGGCAGTTTCGGACCGGCAATCCCTACAACCTGACGGCTGCCGGCCGAAGTAGCGGCCGATTACCGGCGGATTACCGGCCGGTTTGCCGTAATGCCTTTTCGTGCGTCCGACGCCGTGCGACGTTCCTCGTCTCGATGCAGTCGCGAGGAGGAGCCATGACGCGGTCCAGAAGAGTGTTTCGAACGGCAACCGGACTGTTGCTGGCCGGTGTCTTGGTTGCGCCGGCGACCAACCAAGCCCTCGCCGCGCATCCGGCGCCCGCACCGGCGGCGCCGGCAGCTCTGGTGTTCCCGGACATGCCCGCTGAGGTGCTCGACGTGTACCTCCGCGACTACGCCGACGTACCGGTCGACGTGCTGTTCCATCGCATCTCGCTGTCGGCGGCGCGAAAGCACCTACTGGAGCGATTCGGTTCTCAACATCTCGCGACCTTCGGCGGGTCTTGGTACGACTTCCGTACCGGCGTATGGCATCTGCTCGCGACCACGCAGGCCGCCGCGGACGCGATGGCCCGGCCGGCACGCGCGGCCGGGATTGACGTAGCGACGAGGATCGTCCGGTACACCGCCGAGCAACTGCGCAAGCGCGCCGCACACATTCGCGCGGGCGCCGATCCCATGAGCCGGGTCAGCCGTGACGCCGGCGTCGACATCATGGCGAACCGGGTCAAGGTCGCGGCTCCGCCTGCCGCGCGCACGCGCTCCGATCGAATGGTGAACTACACGGCGCCGGGTCCGAAGCCGGGACCGGATCAAGCCTGCAGCAACCGTCGTAACTGCGGTGCGCCGCTGCGCACCGGACTCGTCATCTGGCGCGGCGACTACGACCACCCGGAGTGCAGCCTCGGTTTCACCGCCAGCGCGACGGACGGTTCGAAGTGGGCGGTCACGGCCGGGCACTGTGTCCACGCCATCAACGAGCTCTGGGGCCACGGCGGGCAGTACTTCGGCGCGGTGCGGCAGTGCGGCAAGCCGCGAACGGATCCCTACGCGCCGTGCCTGCCTACCGACGAGGTGGATGTCGCCCGGATCAAGATCTCCAACCCCTACTGGCTGGGCACCCCGATGGGCTACATCTTCTATAACCCGACGACGGCAGTGGACGTGGACTACGCGATCCTCAGTCGGTACACCATCGAGACGGGCGACCGTGTCTGCATGAGTTCGTGGCACAACAACTACACCGGGTTCGCGGCCGGCGACCCGTACCACCGGGACGAGATCAGCTACTCGACCTGCGGGACGATCAGCGATCCGTTCTCGGTCTACTACGGCATGCCGATGGCGCACGGCGTATACCCGTGCGGTGGGGACAGCGGCGGCGCGTGGCTGTACTACCCGGGCAACGGTCAGCGGTGGGCCTACGGCATCCACAAGAACGGTTCCAGCGCCGACTCCGATCCCGGGTCGATCTGCGGGGACGGGGACCAGGCGTGGTTCAGCGCCGTACCGGCGATCAACGATTTCTTCGACGCGAACAGCGCGGCCCAGGTCCGGATCATCACCCGGTAACTCAACAGCGTGCAGACGAGGTTTCGGAAAACGACCTGAACGTCAACTTCGCGGTGGTAAGTTCCGGCCCGGGACGGCGTACCCGGGCCGGGGGGTTTGATGGTGTCAGCGCAGCGGTCCGGAACCCGTCGCATCGGTGCGATCATGAGCGCGGTCGTCGCCGTGAGCTTCGCTCCGGCGCTGATCGCGGCCGGGCCGGTTGCGTACGCGACGGTGAGCACCCCGACGCTGACGTGGTCTGGCCCGATCCCGCTCATTCACAACGGCTTGAGCGCGTTCCCGAACGCAGTCGCCTGCCCGAGCGCGGCGCAGTGCACGCTCGTCGACAACGAGGGCCAAGAAGTAACCTTCGACCCGGCCACGCCCGCGAGCGCGACGTCGTACGTGTTCGACAGTGGCCAGTCCTATCTCGCCATTGCGTGCCCCGCGACGACCGAGTGCGTGGCGGTGGCGAACAACGGGCGCGAGATCGCGTTCAATCCGGCCGCGCCGGCCGGCGCGACGCCGAGGGTCCTCGTCGCGACGGCGCTGCGTGCCATCGCCTGCCCGATGACGACGCAATGCACCGCCGTCGACGGCACCGGCCACGAACTCACCTTCAACCCGGCGACGACCGACGCCCCGACCAACGTCACCGTCGACAGCGGCAAGCAACTCAACGGGATCGCCTGCCCGTCGTCGAGCCAGTGCACCGCCGTCGACAACAGCGGCAACGAGGTGACGTTCATCCCCACCTCGCCCGGCTCGCCCACGCCGGCCGCGATCGACGGCAGCACGGCGATGAACGGCGTGTCCTGCCCGTCGACGACCCAGTGCACGGCGGTCGACTCGTCCGGTCAGGTCGTGACGTTCAACCCGACGAGTCCAGGTACGCCGACGCCGGTCAGCATCGACAGCGGCCAGATTCTCACCGACATCATGTGCCCGTCCGCGAGCCGATGCGTCACGATCGACTTCGCGCATCACGAGTACGCGTTCGATCCGACGAATGTCGGAACGCCCACGCAGAACACCATCGGCGCGACGTTCCTGCTCACGTCACTGGACTGTCCGTCGACGACGCAGTGCACGTTCGTGGACAACGGTGGCCGGACGGCGACGGTCGACCCAACCGCGCCCGGAAGTCCCACCCTCGTGCTGATCGACGGTCGCGCCACCATGATCGGCGTGTCCTGCCCGGCGGCCACCCAGTGCACCGCGATCGACAACTCCACCCGCACGGTCACGTTCGACCCGACCACCGGCGTCGTGTCGACGCCGGCGACCGCCGTCATCACGACCGGCTCGCTCAAGGGCATCGCCTGCCCGTCGACAACTCAATGCACGACGGTCGACTCCAACGCGACAGAGGAGACGTTCAACCCGGCGACCCCGGGCACGCACACGTCGGTGGGGATGGGCAACGGAGGGGCGGCCGGCGTCGCCTGCCCGTCGACGACGCTCTGTGTCTCCATTGATACGTCGGGCGAGCGGTCGACGTTCAACCCGACGAACGCCTCGCCCATGGCGCTGACCGTCGACTTCGCACAGACGACGAGTGCCCTCGCTTGCCCGTCGACCACGCAGTGCACGACGGTCCACTACGCGGGCGGGTTCGTCACGTTCGGCCCGAACGACAACCCGTCCACGACTTACGCTCCGACGACGATCGACTCCGGTCAGCGGCTGTTCGGTATCGCCTGCCCGTCGACCACGAAGTGCGTCGCGGTCGACTGGATCGGCCAGACGGTGGTGTTCAGTCCGAACTTCCCGAGCAATCCGACGGTCACGCTGCTCGACAGCGGCAAGGTCTTCAACGCGGTGGCATGCGCATCGACCACGCTGTGCGTCGCGGTCGACAGCGCTAACCGCGTGTTCGAGGGCGACCCGGCGCAGCCGGCCGGCTGGAACATGCAGACGTTGTCGCAGGCGGTCAGCATGCAAGCGGTCTCATGCCCGACGGTCACCGAGTGCGTCGCGACCGACGGGCTGGGCAACGCGTTCATCGGCCGCGCGTTGCCGGTGAACACATCGTTGCCGTCGATCACCGGTACCAAGACGCAAGGGCAACAGCTCACCGCGGTGGACGGTTCGTGGACCAACACTCCGACGAGCTTCGCCTACCAGTGGGAGGACTGCGACAACGCCGGTGCGAACTGTACGTCGATCGGCGGTGCGATCGGGTCGACGTACGTGTTGCAGGGAAGCGACGCCGGGCACACGATCCGCCTGATCGTGACTGCCACCAACGCCGTCGGGACCGGTCAGCCCGCGACATCGGCCGCGACGTCAGTGGTGCTACCGCTGCCGCCGGGTAACGTCGCCCCACCGACGATCTCGGGGAACCCCAGCCAGGGACAGATGCTCACCGAGGGCGCGGGTACGTGGTCCAACAACCCAACCGGCTTCACCTACCAATGGCAGGACTGTGACAGCGCCGGCGCCAACTGCACGGCGATCGGCAGCGCGACCGCGTCGACGTACACGCTGCAAGCCGGCGATGTCGGGCACACGATCCGAGTGACCGAGACGGCGAGCAATGCGGGCGGCTCCAGCAGCGCCGTGCCGTCGGCGCAGACCGCGGTCATCTCGCCGCCGGACACCACCGCGCCGACCGTGCAGTTCGATGCCGAACCGGCCAACCCAACGGCGAGTCGAAGCGCCCACTTCGCCTTCAGTGCCACGGATAGCTCGCCGCCGGTGACGTTCAGCTGCCAGCTGGACAGCGCACCGTCGAGCGGGTGCGCCTCGCCGGTCGACCTCTCGTCACTGGCCGACGGGCTGCACACGTTCACGGTTACGGCGACCGACGCCGCGTCGAACGCATCGTCGCCCCTCGCGTACCAGTGGCGGGTCGACGGCACTGCGCCGACGGCGACGCTGAAGACACCGACGCTGCCCTTCGTGCTCTCGTTGACGACGCCGGTCACCTGGAGCGGTGCCGACAGCGGCGCCGGCGTTGCGAGCTACCAGCTCCGCTACCAACGCGCCGTGTGGAACAACAAGTTCGGCCCGTGGACCTATCCGACTGCCTGGCAGTCGTTGCACGGGACCAGCCTCAGCCCGTCGCTGTCGGTCGGGTACACGTACTGCTTCTCGGTGCGCAGCGTCGACGCGGCCGGCAACCTGTCGGCGTGGACGGCGAGCAAGTGCACGGAGCGCCCGCTCGACGACCGAGCCGGCACGGTGTCAACCGGATGGACCCGCGGGACGAGTAGCGCGTACTACCTCAGCACCTACACGCAGACGACTGGTCTGAACAAGACCATCACGATCACCAGCGCGCATCTCGACCGGATCGGCATCGTCGCGACCAAGTGCGTGACCTGTGGCACGGTCGCGATTTACGTCGGAAACACTCGCATCGGCACCGTCAGCCTCTACAGCAAGACCACGGTGCGCAAGGCCATCATCGCCCTGCCGAAGTTCAGCCTTCGGACCGGCAACGTGACCGTGAAGGTGCTCACGTCCGGCAAGCTGGTCCAGCTCGACGGGTTCGCCGTAAGCCAAGCCTGACGGTCACCCGCCGTACATCCGCTAGCGCGGGTGCACGGCGTGCGGCGTACCGGACACCACTACCGCACCGGACGCATCGAGGGCTCGCCAGTGCAGCTCGCCGCTGCTCGGCACGATCGCGCGGGCGAGGTTGTCGTGCGCGACCATCGGATGCCACGGCCCGGAGCCGACCTGCCACTGCGCAAACGCGCCGTCGGCGACGATGACGTCGAGGGTCCGGCCGCGCGGCGTGGGCACCTCGACCGCCAGCGCGGCCAACTGCCCGCCCGGTGGTACGACGTCGATCACTGTCCCGCCGGCCCATTCGGGCCGGTCGACGTAGGCGAGCAGGCGCGTCGGCTCGCTGCCGGCTTGGAAGTACTCGAGGTAGATCCCGGTCTCGTCGGGCAGGACGCCGGACCACGTGGGCCCGTACGAGTTCGTTTCGTTCGGCAGGAACGTGTCGGTGTAGAGCCCTACCTCGCCGGCGAACTCCCACCACTCGTGGTTAGTCAAGACGCCGCTGTCGAGCAGGTTGTGCCAACTTCCCTTCGGGTTCGCGCTGACGGTCCGATGCCCGCCGACCGACACCGAGCAGCTATTGCCGTCGCACGACGCGTTGTCAGAAGAGTCCGCGCCGGGTGGCTGGTCCTCGCCGGGGTCGAACTCGTGCACGATCGGCAAGCCTTCCGGCGATCCGACCGGGAAGAAGTTACCCAGCGGCCGAGCGCCGTCGCCGTCACCGCCGGCTCGTACTCGCGTCGACATCAGCGCGTCGACGTGCACGAGCGACGCGGCCCCGTCGACCGCGGGCAGGTTGTGCCAGCCGGTCGTCTCGTCCCGCCACTGCAGCCGCTTGGTGCCGGGTGCCGTGACGACGACGAGCAAGTCGTCGTCGGACTTGCGCGGCGTATGCCGGGGCGCGTCGATCGCGATCAGCCCGGCCGCGTCACCGGTCGGCGCGAGTACGTCGGCGACCAGATGCAGCCGGTGCCGGAACACGGTCGTGCTGGTCGCGTCGGTGTCGAACTCCGCGATCCGCCGATGCCCCGCGGCATCGACGCCGGTGAGGACGACGACGTCGCCGGCGATCGTGTGATCGGCGTACATCACCGTCACATCGCGGTGCGGCAGTTCGCGCGCGGGCAGCCCCGCGGCCTCCCACGTGCGCATTGCTGCGGTCGTCAACGCGGTGTCGCCGGCGAGTGATCCCCGCGCCGGCCACGCCGCCGGGCCGCCCTTGGCGGCGGGCACTCCACTCGGCCCGTGCTCGACGACGACGACGGCCGCACCAACGATGAGCGCTACGGCGGCGGCCGCCGCGGCGGTCGGGAAGGCCGGCAGCCAGTGCCGCGACCGCGCCCGGTAGTCGGGTCCGGCCGGCAGGGCCGGGATCGGCTCGTCTCGCAGGGCCGTGAGCAGCTCGCGCCGTACCCGGTCCTCGACGCTCTTGAGATCGGTCATTGTCCGCCTCCGGAGAGGTACTCGTGCGGGAGCGCGCGGCGCATCGTTTCCAGCGCCCGGCTGCAATGGCTCTTGACCGTGCCGACGCTGATGCCGAGTGTCTCGGCGGTCTGCGCTTCGGTGAGGTCTTCGTAGTAGCGCAACACGACGACGGCGCGTTGCATGCGCGGCAGTTCTCGGATCACGGCGAGCAGGTCATGTCGCATCGCCGGATCGTGTGGTCGCGGATCGATCCGTTCCGGCGGCTCGGCGACCGCGACCACGCTGGCCGGCTGCTGGCGGCGGTCCCGCAGCACACTCGTCATCAGCACGCGTTTCGCGTACGCGTCGGCCCGCTCCATCGCCCGCACCCGCGGCCACCGCCGCCACAGCTCGACCATGGTCGTCTGAACGGCGTCGGCGGCACTTGCGCGATCGCCGCCGTACATCAACAAGGCCGTCCGGTAGAGCGGGACCGAGCGAGCCGCGACGAAGCGGTCGAAGTCCTCCTCCGAGCGGCGCATCATCAGTGTCCCCACATCCTCGTCAAAGCCGCAAACCCCACGAAACGGTTGTCATCCCGATCGAGGAAATTGCGAGCGAGGGGGCGTTGAGTGCGCCGCCGGATACTCAGTGCAGATGTTCTTAGCAAGTCCCCGCGGGTTTCTACAACACGCGTCTGAGCCGACGACTGGTCCCCCCCGGGTCTCGCGGTCGATCCGCCGATACTTGCCGGGTTTCGTCTGGGCCAAGTGGCTGAAAGAGCCCGAGCTGGTTAGCGGGTAGCGATTGCCGGTCGGCCCGATGCGAATTGACCGGCAACCGCTACATCGCACGCCGGACACGCGACCTCATCGCTGATGCTCGAAGGTTTTTCATACTCGCACGTAAGCATCGGGCCCATTTCGAGGTAATGCATGCGAAACATCTGGAGACCGAGCGCCGTGGTGGCGCCGGCTCTATAGGGGGCTCAGCGAGCGGTTCAGTGTGCGTCCGAGTCTTCGGCTCCGCGTCCTGCGGGGCTCTCGGACCGAAACGGAGGGGAAATGAGAAAGACAGTAGGCAGGGTGCTTCTCGCCGGCACCGCAACGGCAGTCGTCACGGTGTTGGTGCCTTCGGCGAGTGCGGGGCCCGGCGACACGGTCCACGGTGGATGCTTCACCCACACGGCGTCGAACGCAGTGGTAACCCAGGGCCAGACACAAGGCGTCCTCGGGGTCCAAGCCGTCATGACCAACGACAGCAACGCCCCGGACGCGAGCGGTCGGATCGACTGCAAGATTCAGGTCAACGGGGTGGACACGGCGGGTGGCTACATCACTGTCGCTGCCAACGCGGCCGGCGTCGTTCAGGGTCAGCAGCAAATCAGTTACGACGATCAGGGCGGCACCCTCCCAACTTCGCTGTGCGAGAGGGACAGCTTCGGCGATGGGGACAGCACGGGCTGGTACTGCGATGGCCAGGCGCCGATCCCGTCGCCCCCGCCGGTGCCGACCGACGTCGACGGCGCCTATTGCCCGTACGGTTCGATCACCGGTACCGGCAACTGGACCACGCCGGTGACGGCAGTGGTGAGCCCGCACGTGTTCACCTGGGACACCAATGCCAGCTGCGCCGGCGCCGATGAAGGGGGCGCCTACCACATCGTGTTCCAAGGCACTTCGAACGATGCGTGCACTGCCGGTACGGGTGCCGGCACGCTGGCCGGTGACGGACCGGAAGGCCCGATCGCCGGGTCGTTCACGTTCTACCGTGGCGGGATCCACCTGTACATCTCCGGCAGCTACGCCAGCGGCGGCGAGCAGCACAGCCTGCAGTATTGGATCGACGTGCTGCCTTCCACTGACGCGGTGTGCAGCTACACGACTGCACAGCTACTCGCTCATGGCGCGATGTACGACCAGTACACGCCCTAGCAGTACTTTCCCTTTGCGGGGTGTCGGCCGTACCTGGCCGATACCCCGCAATCGGGGACGGGCCGTGAGGGTCTTTGAGTGCGCCGCCAGGGACTCGAACCCCGGACCCGCTGATTAAGAGTCAGCTGCTCTAACCAACTGAGCTAGCGGCGCGTGCGGACCAGCCTAGCAGCGATGGACCGGCCGCCGCGTGCCACGCTGACAGCCGTGCCCGACGACCCCACCGACCTCGCGCGGCGCTGCGCGGAGGCGATGTACGCCAAGGACATCGCCAGCCAGACCCTCGGCATCACCATCGACGCGGTCGGACCCGGCACCGCGCGGGCGACCATGGCCGTCCGCGCCGACATGCTCAACGGCCACGGCATCTGTCACGGCGGCTATGTCTTCACCCTCGCCGACACCGCGTTCGCCTTCGCCTGCAACAGCTACGACGACGTGACAGTCGCCGCCGGCGCGGACGTCACGTTCCTGGCGCCGGTCGAGGCCGGCACGACACTGGTCGCGACCGCGGTGGAGCGGGCGAGACGCGGCCGGTCGGGCCTGTACGACGTCGCCGTCGCGACCGAAGCGGGGGACGTCGTCGCCGAGTTCCGCGGCCGCAGCCGTAGCCTCGGCCGCCCGCTGCTCTGACCCGAGCCGAGCTCGCGCTCACCCCACCCCCACTTCGGAGGGCTGGTGACCACGACACGCCGACGGCAGGCCCTGGATCTGGCCACCAGGTCTCCGAAGTGCGGGGAACTCAAGCGGTCAGCGGGTGGCGCGCATCCGGTGGTAGAGCCGGGGCGCGACCGTGCGCAGCACCGGCGCGACCAACGGGAGCGCCGCGCAGTTGATCTCGATCCGCTCGTCGCCCAGCCGGCGCAACACCAATCGGGAGACCTGCTCCTCGGTCCGGCGCGCGGGCCGCGGCGGCATCGCCAGCCCGCCGGACTGCACGGCGTACAGCCCCATCTCTGTCGGCACCCAGCCCGGGTAAATGACATGCAGCCGCACGCCGTCGCGCCGCGCCTCGTAGGCCAGGCTCTCGGTCGCCGCGGACAGCGCCGCCTTCGACGCGCAGTAGTCGCCGGCGCCCGGTCCGGGGGAGCGCGCGTCGTCTGACGACATGTTCGCGATCACGCCACGGCGCCGCGCGCGCATGCCGGGCAGCACCGCGAGCATCCCCGCGTACGCCGCGAAGAAGTTCAGCTCCATCACCTGCCGGGTGTGATCCAACGACGGCATCTCCTGCCGCACGATGCCGCCCATCCCGGCGACGTTGAGCAACACGTCGACCGGCCCGTACGACGACTCGATCTCCGCGAGCAGTTCGACGTACGACGGCACGTCGGCGAGGTTGCAGACGCGGTACGGAATTCCCAGTGATTGCAACCGATCCTCGCGCCGCGCGACCCCGATGACGGTGGCGCCGGCAGCGGCGAGGTCGAGCGCGAGCCGGCGGCCCAGCCCCGACGACGCCCCGGTCACGACGGCGACCTGCCCGCGATAGTCCATGGCGGTCAGCCTGCCAGTCGCCCCTCGTGGAATCGCAACGCGCGGTCGCACTCGGCCGCGACGTCCGGATCATGTGTCGCGATCACGACTGCCGCGCCGCGATCCGCCGCCGCGCGCAACGCGTCGATCACGACGCTCTGCGACGCGTGATCGAGCTCCGCGGTCGGCTCGTCGGCGAGTACGACGTCCGGCGTGGTGACCAATGCGCGGGCGATCGCCACCCGCTGCTGCTGGCCACCCGACAGCTTCTCGACCAGCTTGCCGCTGACGCCTGCAATCCCGAGCTCGGCGAGCGCGTCACCGGCGAGCAGCCGGGCCTCCTGGCCGAAGACACCGCGCGCTTGGAGCGCGATCTCGACGTTCTCGGCGGCGGTCAGCAACGTGAGCAAGCCATAGCCCTGCAGCACCAACCCGTACCGGCGCCGCTGACCGGGATCGCCGGGGCGGAGCGGCGAACCGTCGAGCGACACCGTTCCGCCGTCGGGTGGCTCCAGCCCACCGAGCACGGCCAGCAGGCTCGACTTGCCCGAGCCCGACGGACCGGCGACGGCGACCATCTCGCCCGGCTCGATCGACAACGACACCCCGTCGAGAACTGCGCGGCCACCGCGGCGGTAAACGACGTCTTCGGCGAGCAGGCGCGCGGTCATCGCCGGCCGTCCTGACCCTCGTCGCGGACCAGCCGCACCCCGTCCACGGTCGCGATCACGCGAGCCGTACTGCCGGGCGGCAACGACGTCCAGGTGTGCTCGGGCAGTACGACGCTCCCGTCCTCGCCCACGCCGACCAGATCGGCGATGTCGGCGTCGTCGCGCTCGATCCGGCCGTCCCGCAGCCGGACGTACCGGCGATGCGCCTGCGCCACCTCTTCGTCGTGCGTGACGGTCAAAACCGTTGTGCCGTAACGAGAATTGGCCTGTGCGAGTAACTCCACCAGCGAATCCCGGTTGGCATCGTCGAGCTGGCTCGTCGGCTCGTCGGCCAGCAGCAGCCCGGGCGCCGAGGCGAGTGCGACCGCCACCGCGACCCGTTGCTGCTCACCCCCGGACATCGCGTGGACGCGTTGCCCGGCGAGCGCCGACAGACCGAGCTCGTCGAGCAACTCCTCGGCCCCGGGAAGCTCGGCCCGACGCGACGGGTTGGCGCCGCGTTGCGCGAATGCGATGTTCTCCTCCGGCGTCGCGTACGGCAGCAGTGACCGCCCCGGATTCTGTACGACGATCCCGACCCGGTTCGAGCGCAGCGACAGCAACTCGGGCACCGTCATGGCCGTCACATCGTCACGGCCGACCAGCACCTGCCCGGAGGTGGGTCGTTGCAGCCCCGCGACGATCGACAGCAGCGTCGACTTGCCACAGCCCGACGGGCCGAGCAGCGCGACGGTCTCGCCCGGCCGCACCACGAGGTCCACGCGATCGAGAGCGGTGACCTCGGTCTCTTCAACGACGTAGACGTGATGCAACGCCCGGCACTGCAGTGACAGCCCGGCCTCGACGATCCCGCGCGTCGTCATGGCGCCGCTTCCCGGAGTCGCGACGGCACGGCGGCGCGAAGCAACGCCATCCCACCGACGACGGCGACCGCACCGACTACCAGCGCGAGCCCGACCGCGAAGCCGGCGACGACCGGCGTGGACGGTGCATACAGCGCAGGTATCGGCGACCGGTCGGCGTACTCCGGGACCGCCGGCAACGCGATCGCGGCACCGATCAGCCCGGGTACGACGCCGAGTACGACACCGGTGCCGAGCAACAGGATCTGTTCGACGACACAGGCCCGCAACAACGACCCGCGCCGTACTCCGACCGCGAGCAGCGCGGCCATCTCGAACGACCGCCGCCGGCCGGCGGCCGCAAGTGCCAGCGCCGCCGCCGCCAACGCAAGCGCGGAGCAGGCGAACGACGCGAACAGGAACAACTGCAACGCAAGCGCGGGACCTTGTTGCCGAAGCGCCTGCACGTGCCGGGCGACCGTGTCCGGATGTCCGGGTACCAAGCCGGCCGCGCGCAACCGCGACATCGCGTCGCGCGGCGCGTTCCGACCCAGCCACACCTGCCAGTGGCCGTACCGGTCGAACGCCGGCAACTCGTCGCGCGCCGCCGCGAGATCGGCCCACGCACCGGACCCGAGCAACCGGGGCAGCCGCTTGACCGTCGCGACCCGTTGCAACTCGACCTGACGACCCAACGGATCCGTGACGAACGGATCGGTCGTCGTTGTCGCCGTAGCATCCGCGGTGAGCAGGACCGGCAACGGTCGCGGTTCGTCGGCGAGTTCGATCGACGGCCAGCCACCGAACTCGGCGGTGAACGTGTCGGTGACACCGGTCGCATCACTGTGCACGTCGTCGCGGCCGGATGTCTGGCTCCGGCCGGCCCGCCACGCGCGCGGCGCGCTCAGTTGCGCGTCGACCGGCTGCCACGCACCGCTGGATCGAACTTCGATCCGGGTGACCGACCAGGTCCCGACCATCGTCTTCAGATCTATGACGTTGCGATCGAGGGCCAGACCGACGATGCGGCAGCCGCCGGTGCAGGCGATCGGTACGACGACAGTCTGGGACCCCGCGTGGATCGGCGGTCCGTGCACGGCGGTGCTGCCGCGGGCGTCGACGAGGGCGACGTCGAGTGCGGGCCGGTCGAAGGTTCCGGTGACCGTCGTGGTGATCCGCAACGCGTCACCGGCCACCCGGATGTTCTGCGCGGCGTGCGCGGTCAGCGCGGGCAGGAAACCGCGTAGATCCGCCGCCGACGTGTTCGTAACCCGCGCCAGCCGGGTCGAGTCGACCGCTTCGATGTTGGCGCCGACACTGCCGCCGATGGGTGACCAGATGTTTGCCGCCATCGCCCATTCGCCGCGCGGATCCGCTTTCGCGACGGCGCGGATTACGTCGACGCCCGCCTGCGGTTGCACAGTGACGACGGCGTCCGTGCCGACTTCGGCCTGCGCCCGCCGGTCCTCGTTGTGCCGGACGACGTCGTTCGCCGCGACCGAGAACACGGCGACGCCGGACGCGACGGCGAGCAACACGGCGAACCGGTGCTCGGTGGCCCGCCGCGCCACCTGCCGGATTGCGATGAACAGGCCGAGATGCCGGGTGCCGCGACTCAGATCCGCCGCGAGCCGGCCAAACACCGGCAGCAACCGGACGCCGACGAGAGCCGTGGCGAGGACGAGAAGTGCCGGGCCGATGAGGCTCAACGTCGAGGGCGAGGTGGAACTGCTGCTGCGCGCGAGCGCGATCAGGCCGGCGATCGCAACGGCCGCGATGACACCGTCCAGGACGAGCGCACGGCGGCCGCGGCTCACGTGCTCCTCCGCACGCCGCCACTGTTCGAGGATCGGCCGGGCGAGGGTGCGCCGGGTGGCGAGAACGGTCGCGACCAGCCCGCCCGCGAGCGCGCCCGCTGCGGCCAGCCACGTGGTCAGACCGACGTGCACCGGCACGCCCGGCAGCAAGACCGCGGCGGCGAGCCCGCGGGTCGCGAGGTAACCGCCGGCAATGCCCAGCGGTGCCGCCGCGAGGACCAGAGCGACCGGCTCACCCAGGCCGAAAAGCGTTGCGTCCCAAGGCTTCAGCCCACGCAGCTTCGCGATCGCCACCTCGGGCCCGCGCGATTCCGTCGATGCCGACACGACCTCGAACAGCACCAGCCAGGCGAGCAGCAACAGCTGCACAGTGACCAGCGCCGTACCGCCGTTCAGTCCGGTCCGCGCGGTGCGCGCGCGCTCGAGTACGGCCGGCAGTTGGGTGGTCAGCGTGGGTTGCTCAGTAGCCGGAAAAGTGCGCTGCACAGCCGCGACCGCGCGCCGCAGTCTGGGCACCGAGTCGAGCGTCACCGCGGTCGGCTTGAGCGGGTAGTCGATCCACACGAGCCCGAGGGTGCCGGTGCTCGCGTTGTCCATCGCGCTGCGGTCGACGAACATGTCGTCGACCGTGTCCGGGCCGTCGCCGATGCCGAGGTGTGCGTCGAAATAGTCGTGACCGAACCAGAACGGATCGTCGACGTCGAGCGGGGTGTACACGCCGACGATGCGGAACCGGCCCGGCTCGGCGACCAGTGCGCCGCCGCTGAACGACTCGACCCGGTCTTGCAGCAAGCCGCGCGTCGTCACCCGGTGGCCGAGTTGCAGTGCCGTCGTCGGCACCGCCGTACGGGCACTCACCATGATGTCCTCGGGACCGGTCGGGCAATGGCCGGCGACGAAGTGCACGTGCTGGCAGGTTCCCGGTCGCCACACGACGCTGGACACCACCGCCGACACGTCGCCCGGGCCTTGCGCGGTCGTCGCGACCCGCAGCGTCGGGATGGTGACCGGGTACGCCGGCGAGAACCCCGCGGGCAGTACTCGCAGGATCGGCGACAGCGGATCGACGGTGACGTCAGTGGCGGCCTGCACGTGCAGGCCCGTCTCGTTGACCGGCGCCGTGCTCAGCACCTGCCGTAACGTCGACTCCGCTGCGGCACCCGCGTACATCGGGCCGACGACGGCAGTGAGCGTCGCAGTCAGCGCGACCGCGAGTACGGCGATCGACGCACCGCGCCGCCACCACAGCCGGGTGCCGAGCAGTCCGAGGCGGGCCATCCGGGCGATCCTCGCGGCTACGGCCCCGACCGCCGCGCACCGCGGCGGAATAGTGATGCTTTCGTGACCGCGCTACACCGCGTCGTAGTCGACGGCGACGTGGTCGGTCGTCGGGCGCGACTGGCAGGTCAGCACGTAGCCGGCGTCGGTCTCCCACTGTTCGAGCGCGTAGTTGACGTCCATCGCGACGGCGCCGTCGATGACCTTGGCCCGGCAAGTCGCGCAGACCCCGCCGCGGCAGGAGAACGGCAAGTCGAGACCGGCGGCCTGACCGGCTTCGAGCAACGTGTCGTCGGGGTGCGCCGCGACCTCGGTCTTGATGCCGTTGAGGATCACCGTCACCTGCCGCCGGTCACCGGTGTCGACCCGCGGTGGTCGCTGCACCGGCGCGTGCGATCCGAACAGCTCGAGATGCACGTGGGTCGGCTCGATGCCGAGGTCGACGAGCGCATCCCGCGCCGCCAGCGTCATGGCTTCCGGCCCGCAGATGAACGCTTCGTCGTACGACGGGATGTCGAGCAGGCTCGTCGAGAGCGCCGCCAACTTCTCCGCGTCGATGCGCCCGTTGAGCAGCGCTGTGTGCTGTTGCTCGCGGCTGAACACATGGATGATCTGGAGCCGGTCGAGGTAGCGATCCTTGAGGTCTTCCAACGCCTCCCGGAAGATGACCGTCGTCGGCCCGCGGTTGCCGTACACGAGGGTGAATCTCGACCGTGGCTCACGCATCAGCACCGAACGGATCAGTGACATGACCGGAGTGATGCCGCTGCCGGCCGCGATGCCGAGGTAGCTCTTCGCGTTGCTCGGATCAAGTGCGGTGGTGAACCGGCCAGCCGGGGTCATGACGTTCAGCACGTCGCCCGGCTGCAGCCGTTCGTTCGCGTGCACGCCGACAACGCCGCCGGCGATGCTCTTCACCGCAACCCGAAGCTCGCCGTCGTCGAGACCGCTGCAGATCGAGTACGACCGACGAACCTCTTCGCCGTCGGGTCCGGGCATCCGGATGGCGATGTGCTGACCCGGCGCGAACTCGTACGCGGCCGCGAGTTCGTCGGGCACCACGAACGCGACCGAGACCGTGTCGTCGGTCTCGCGTCGTACGTCGGCGACGCGCAGCGCGTGGAAGACCGGCATCAGTGCGTCTTGAAGTAGTCGAAGGGTTCCCGGCAGCTGCGGCAGCGCCACAGCGCCTTGCACGGGGTCGAGCCGAACCCGGCCAGTTCCTCGACATCGCGGGAGCCGCACTGCGGGCACCCGACCGGCGCACCCACGTCGACGAGCGGCAGTGTCACCCGGCCGGCCGGCGGCGCGATGCCGAAGCCGTGCAACTTCTCTTTCGCCTTGTCGCTCAGCCAATCGGTCGTCCACGCCGGTGACAGCTGGGTCCGAACCTCGACCTCGTCGTACGACGCTTCGAGCGCGGTACGGACGTCGCGAGCAATGACTTCGGTCGCCGGGCAGCCGGAATACGTCGGCGTCAGTGTCACGACGACGCGACGGCCGTCGGCGGATTCCTCGACAGCGCGGACGATGCCGAGATCGACGACCGACAGCACCGGGATCTCAGGATCCGGCACGGCGGCCAGCAGATCCCATGCTGTTTGTGCGGTTGCCGTCACCACGTCGCCCCCGGGTGTGCGCGGGCGAGCGACTGCATCTCCGCCAACAGGTAGCCGAGGTGTTCGGTGTGCCAGCCATCGGCGCTGCTGCGCTGGGTCCAGGCGTCGCGGCCGGGCGTGGTCAAGGTGGCCTCGTCGAGCACCGGCTCGATCCGGGCGTACCACTCGTCGGACGCGACCTCGCCGCGGTACGGCCACAGCGCGTCGAGCGCGTCCTGGGTACGGCGCTGCGACTCCTCGGTGCCGTCACCGAGGCGGATCACCCACGCGGACGAATGCCGCCAGTGGTACGCGTTCTCCTTGACGGCTTTCTCCGCGACGCCGCGCACCTGCGCGTCGGCGCTCTCGTCGGCGACCAGCGCCGGCCACACCTCGGCGAACCACGCATCGGCGAACAGTTGCCGGATCATCGTGTGCGCGAAGTCGCCGTTCGGCAGTTCGCAGAGCAACGGGTTGCGGAACTCCTGCGGCTCGCGGAAGTACGCGAGCTGGTCTTCGTCGCCGAGACTTTGCAAGAGCCCGCGGGCTTGACCCAGGAGATCGAGCGCGATGTTTCCGAGCGCGATGTCCTCTTCCATTGTCGGCGCGTTGCTCATCCATTCCGACAGCCGGTGCGAGAGCACCAGCGCGCCATCGGCGTAGGTGAGCAACGGCTCAGATGTTGGCGACACCGTCTGGGATCTCGTAGAACGTCGGGTGCCGGTAGATCTTGTCGAGCGCGGGCTCGAACAGCTCGCCCTTGTCGCCCGGATCGCTCGCGACGATCGCCGCGCTCGGTACCACCCAGATCGACACGCCTTCGCCGCGGCGGGTGTAGACGTCGCGCGCGTTCGCGACCGCCATCTCGGCGTCGACCGCGTGCACGCTACCGACGTGCTGGTGGTGCAAACCGTTGCGGCTGCGAAGAAAAACCTCCCACAGCGGCCATTGGGTGGTGCTCATGCGACCGCTCGCTTTCGCTGCTTGGCCGCATGCGCCTCGGCGGCTTCGCGCACCCACGCGCCGTCGTCGTGCGCGCGCCGGCGATGCGCGAGCCGTTGCGCGTTGCACGGACCCTCGCCGCGCAGCACCGCTTTGAACTCGTCCCAGTCCGGTTCGCCGAAGAGGTAGTGGCCGGTGCTGTCGTCGTAGCGGAGGTCCGGGTCAGGGACGGTGAGGCCGAGGAACGCCGCCTGCGGGACGGTGACGTCCACGAACTTCTGCCGCAGTTCGTCGTTGGTGAAGCGCTTGATCTTCCAGCGCATCGACGTGTCGCTGTGGGTGGATTCGGCGTCGTGCGGGCCGAACATCATCAGCGACGGCCACCACCAGCGGTTGAGTGCGTCTTGAGCCATCGCGCGTTGTGCGTCGGTCCCGCGGGCGAGCGTGACCATGATTTCGAAGCCCTGCCGCTGGTGGAACGACTCTTCCTTGCAGATGCGCACCATGGCGCGCGCGTACGGGCCGTAGGAGCAACGGCAGAGCGGGATCTGGTTCATGATGGCGGCGCCGTCGACGAGCCAGCCGATCGCGCCCATGTCGGCCCACGTAAGGCTCGGGTAGTTGAAGATGCTGGAGTACTTCGCGGTGCCGGCGAGCAACTGATCGACGAGCTCTTCGCGGCTGACGCCGAGTGTTTCGGCGGCGGCGTAGAGGTAGAGGCCATGGCCGGCCTCGTCTTGCACCTTCGCGAGCAGGATCGCTTTACGCCGCAGACTCGGCGCGCGCGTGATCCAGTTGCCCTCGGGCTGCATCCCGATGATCTCGCTGTGCGCGTGCTGGGAGATCTGCCGAATCAATGTCTTGCGATAGGCCGCTGGCATCCAGTCGTTGGCCTCGATCTTCTCCTCGGCCGCGACTCGTTCTTCGAACGCCGCATTGACCGCCTCGTCCGGCTGCGCGTGCGCCCCGCGCTCGTCAAGCGCCTGCGAGTACATGAACCGAATGTAACGCCCCACCGCAGAACCGACAAGTAACCGTCACATCCCGGCGAGGTTAGTCGGTCGAGGCACCGCGCGGTCCGCGTGGAGGTGCCGGCGCTGGCTCGGTGCTCGCTACGGCGTCCACCAGGGCCTGGTTCAGCACTCGTTGCGGCGAGACACCGACGCCGATGTCCGCCTTGACGTAGAAGGGCGGCAACACGAACGCCAGTTGAGCAATCGCCTCGTCGGTCGTCCCCGCCGGCGTCAGCACGTACTGAAAGCTGGAGGGGAAGACTCGCGGTATCGGGCCCTCCATCGTGGAGCCGTACGCACCGAATGTCATGACCGCTTGAGGCGTGGCCGGGTCCGGCCCGTACAACTCGACGAACGTGCAGTACTTCGGGTGGGTGAGCGTGGCGTCGGCCGTGTTGCGAATCCGCTCATCGGGACTGTTCATCAACGTCCAGCGCAGCAATGCGTAATCGCGGGTCAGTTCGAGGAACGCGGTCCGGATCGGCGAACTCTGTTCGGCGCCGCCGAGGCAGGACAACAAGTTCCCGAACGGGTCGAGCAGCGCGACCGCGTTGAGCGCCGCGCCCCGTCCGGCTGCGGCTTTGGCGACGCTCACCAGCGGTGCACCGATCTCCGGGCCCGGGAAGCGTGGATTGGCCGACCGGACGGTGAGCGTCTCGGCGTAGAGGTTGGTGAGGGCGATGCGGACCGGATCGCCCGGCGGCAGGTTCGCCGGGTCGCTCATCTTGCTCGGATCGAGACCGCTCGCGTTGGAGGCGCTTCGGACCTGCCCGACGCTGTTGGTGAACACGAGATCGGCGAGTTCGAGCGCCGCGGTGTCGATGCTCTCGCCGGCGAACTGCGGCGTATTCGCGCCGACGTACGGCCGGGTCATCGGCGGCTGGACCCCGTAATAGCCGAAGGTCGCTTGGGCCTGGGCGCGTAGAGCCGGCGGCAATGTCGGGAACGAGAAGTCCGAGGAGTAGTTGATCCCGGCGAAGGTGTCGATCGCCGCAACCGCGACGTTGAATCCCGCGGTCAGCAATGCGCCCGCGCACATCGCGCACGGATCGAGCGTCGTGACGACGGTGAGGTCGGGCGGTAAGGGGAGCCCCGGCGGTTGGGCGAAGTACCAGTCGACGAGTTGGCGCTCGCCGTGCGCGGTCGGGTCGTGCAGGTTGAACCCGGCCGTCGAGCCGGGGTACGGCTCCAGCACGTTGTTGTGCATCGCTTGCACGACGTAACCGTTGCGGTCGATGATCGCGCCGCCGACGGCGAAGGTCCCCTGTATCGCCGCGAGCACCGCCTCGGCGGTGACGAGTTCGACCGCTTCCTGGGCATCGGACACTAGCGTCACGAATGCGCGCCCCTTCCAGGTGATCGCAGATACATGCCAGTGGACAGGAATCTCCCTACCACACCAACTTGCGATGCACGAGGCCGTCAGCGGCCACCCTGGATGCTCAGGTGAGCAGCGGCAGTACCCGCGGCGCGATCTCAGTGGCCAGCACGATGACGGTCGAGGCGCGGACGACCGACGGCGACGCGACCACTTCGTCGATCACCCGCTGGAGGTCAGCGTTGGAACGCGCGACCAGCCGGACCATCAGGTCGGCGCCGCCGGTGATCGTGTGCGCCTCCAGCACCTCCGGAATCCCGCGCAGATGCTCGGAAATCGGCAGGTGACCGTGCGCCTGGGTGATCTCCAGCGTGGCGAACGCCGAAACCGGCCAGCCGAGGGCGGCCAGGTCGAGGGTCGGGCCCCAGCCGGTGACGACGCCGGCCGCCTCCAGCCGGTCCAGCCGGGACTGGACCGTGCCGCGGGCGACCCCCAGCCGCCGGGACGCCTCCAGCACACTGACGCGCGGTTCGCTGACAAAAAGTTGCAAGATTTGCCGGTCGAGGGCGTCCACACTAGACACATTGCTCAGTCTAGCCCCGGATACTTGTACGAGTCGCCCACTCACGGCACGCTGACGGCATGACAGCGACCACCCCCGAGGACTTCCCGGTCGAGGGCATCGACCACGTGCACTTCGTCGTCGGCAACGCCAAGCAGGCCGCGCACTTCTACTCGACCGCGTTCGGGATGACCGT
>JAVEEG010000207.1 GCA_030840585.1 Frankiaceae bacterium
ACGGCTACCCGACGCCGCTGGTGTGGCTGAAGGCGCCGGTGCCGGCGCCGGGAACGTTCCTCGAGACGTCGTTCAACGGGATGCGGCTGACCTCGGGCACGGCCACGGACGGCTGGTGGTCGATGACACGGATCGCGACCGGCCTCTGGAACGGCACGCTCCCTGCCATCCGGATCGCGGCCTTCGACACGGCCGGCAACAAGACCGACATCGATCCCCGTAACACCGCGTTCGCCCGGTCGCTCACCGTCTCGGTGACCAACCAGCCGCACATCAGCTACGGCACGGTTCCGAGCGTCCTGCCGTACGGCGCCAACTCGTTCACCGTGAAAGGGCGGGCGTCACTGCTCGGCAGCGGCGCGCCACTCGGCAATCGCACCCTGCTGCTCTGCCAGGACACCGGCTGCGGCATCGAGGGCAGCTTCGGCGGCGTCGCGGTCCGGACCAACGCGAACGGCTACTACTCCGTCACGACAACCCGCCAGGCGCTCGGGCTGATGCTGTTCAAGGCCCTCGGCAGTTCGGGTGGCAACGCGTATCCGACGACGTTCTACTCGAACCCGCTCTACGCCTCGCGGTCGGTCGCGGTGCCGCGGTCCGCGCACTTCCTCACCCTGAAGACCATCAGCCCGTCGACGACCGTGACCGCGGGCAGCCCGGTGACCCTCAAGGGCACCACGTCGATGTTCTACGACACGTCGACGCCGGTCGCGTGGCGGAGCATCTCGGTGCAACGGCTGGTCAGCGGCACCTGGGCCAACGGCACGATCGTCACCGAGCAGACCGCGTTGATCGAGAAGACCACCGTGCAGGCGGGCATCCACACCTACACGCTGGTCGCGCACCCGCCGAAAGGCACCTGGTCGTACCGCGTCTACCGCACCGCGACGCCGGGGTACGCGCCCACCGCCAGGTACTTGACTTTGGCCGGTCGCTGACGGGTTTACCCCCCGCGCCTGGGTAGGTTCGCGGCATGCGGGGAGTCGTCCGAACCGGAAGTGTCGTCGTCGCGGTCGCCCTGGCGTCCGGCCTGGGAACCACCGGGGCCGCGCCACCGCTCGTGACCGCGAGCACCGGCCCGTCCGCAGCGGCTTGCCCGGCCGGCCAGGACGTGACCATCCACGGCATCGCCGGCGGCCACGGCTGCCGGTCCCGCTACGAGATCGAGAGCAGCGCCGAGGCCATGACCGCGGCGGCGCAGGACGCCTTCCGGCACGCCGGCGCGACCGCGAACGACCGGCTGGCGGCGGTCGCGTCGTACCGGCAGATGCTCGCGCACCCGGCCGTGGCGGTGCCGGACAGCGGGCAGCCGTGGACGAGCGTCGGCCCGCGGCCGCTGCACGTCACCGACCCGGTGTACGACCCGACCTTGCTCGGCTGGACGACCGTCGATGGCCGGGTCACCTCGATCGCGATCGACCCGCGCGACAAGAACGGCGACACGGTCTACCTCGGCACGGCGGCCGGCGGCGTCTGGCGGTCGACCAACGGCGGGCAGAGCTGGACCCCGGTCTCCGACTCGCTGCCCACGCTGTCGATCGGCGCGGTCGCGGTCGACCCGGCGACCGGCGCGGTCTTCGCCGGCACCGGCGAGGGCAACACCAACTCCGACAGCTACCTCGGCAGCGGCGTCTACCGATCGGCGACCGGCACCGGCGGCTGGACCCACTCGGCCGGCGTCCCGGCCAACGTCTTGATCACGCACATCGAGATCGCCGGCACGTCCGTGTACGTCGGCACCAGCAACGGGCTGTACCGGTCGAACAATGGTGGCCTGACGTTCAGCCACGTCGCGCTGCCGACGAACGCCGGCAACACCGCCCCGGCGACGCAGGCGTACGGCAGCTTCGTCACCGATGTCCGGGTGAAGCCGGGCACGCCGAGCGAGGTGACCGCGGCGGTCGGCTGGCGCTCCGGCGGGATCCCGTCACCCGGCCTGTACCGGTCGACCGACAGCGGCGCGACGTGGTCGAAGCTCGCGACGGCTGGGCTCGGGGTGAACCCGGTCGACGGTGTGTCTCCGGACCCGATCGGGCGCATCTCGCTCAACTACTCCGCCGACGGTTCGGCGCTGTGGGCGGTCGTGCAGGATCCCGGCAAGCTCAACCACGACAACAACCCGATCAACTTCACCACGCCGGTCGCCACCCCGCCGACCAACCTCAACGGCGTCTACCGCTCGCTGAACGACGGTCTCCTCTGGGCCCTGAAGGGCAGCTACCACACCTACGAGGACCCGGCGACGAACCCGGGATCCGCCGAGCAGGTGCTCGGTACGGCGCTGTCCGGGCCGGGTGTGCAGGCTTGGTACAACAACTACGTCCTCGTCGATCCGGCCAACGCCAACCGCGTGCTCGTCGGGCTCGAAGAGATCTACATGACGACGGTCGGCGGCGACCTACCGGCCGGCGAGGCGACCTGGAAGACCGTCGGTCGGTACTGGAACAACTGTGCCGGGCTGGTCGCCACCGAGCCGTACGGTTGCCCGCCGGTCCCGGGCATCTACGGCGGTACGACCACGCACCCGGACCAGCACGCGGCGGCCGCGATCGTGCTGCCCAATGGGCAGACGCGGTTCTACGTCGGCAACGACGGCGGCGTGTACCGGCAGGACGTGTCGAGCGATCCGACCAACATCGGCGGGCTCAACTCGAGCGGTTGGGTGTCGCTGAACAACACGCTGTCGATCTCGCAGCCCTACGCCGCCGCGATGGGTTCGGACGGCACGATCGTCGCCGGGCTGCAGGACAACGGCGAGGCCAAGATCCTGCCGAGCGGCCGGGCCGACATGATCTACGGCGGCGACGGCTTCGACACCGCGATCGACCACGACTCGAGCAACCTCATCTACGAGGAGTACGCGACCGGCCAGATTCGGCGTAGCTCCAACGGTGGCCAGACCTGGACGACGATCGAGCCGACTGACGCGACCGGACCGCGGTTCTCGACGCCGTTCGAGATGGACCCGCTCGACTCGCAGCACATGATCTACGGCGCCGCGCAGATCTGGGAGACCAACCGCGCCGCGACGGTGAGCACCAGCAACTGGGTGCGGGTGTTCGACCTCGACGCAACCTCCGCACAGACCGACGACATCGGCACCTGCCGCACCGCGCCGACGCCGAACTGCCCCGCACCCGACATCGCCGCGACGCAGGTCGACACGTACGGCAACGCGTCGTACGCCGCGTTCTGCAAGGGCGGCTGCAACATCACGACGATCAACGGTGATCTCGACCCGACGATGTTCTCCGGCGGCATCGCGACAAATATCAAGCCGGGGTGCGTGTCCACGGCGGCGTCGAACGTGAACCACTGCTGGCACGTCGCGTCCGGCAAGGGGTTGCCCAACCGGTTCATCCAGGGCATCGAGATCGACCACAAGGATCCGCGCACGGTTTACGTCGCGGTGTCGGCGTACTCGCGGCACTTCACCGTGACCGGTAGCCCGCAGGGCAGCGTGTTCGTCTCGCACGACGCGGGCGAGCACTTCACCGACATCAGCGGCAACCTGCCGAAGACGTTTGCCGAAGACGTGCAGGACCTTGGCGACCGGCTCGTGGTCGCGACCGACGCAGGTGTGTTCGGCGCGATGAAAGCCGCGCCGACTGTGTGGGCGCCGTTCGGCACGAACCTGCCCGCAGTGCCGGCGTACGACCTCGACCTGAACCCGCAGGGAACCAAGCTGATCCTCGCGACCCACGGCCGCGGCATCTACGTGCTCGCGTTGAAGCACGCGATCCCGAAGGTGACGCCGGGCGGCGGCGGCAAGAAGTCGGGTGGTGGCGGTGGCGGGCTGGCCGGCACCGGTCTGGACATGGCGGTACCGGTGAGCGCGGTCGTGCTGGTCGGCTTCGGGCTGATGCTGCTGGCGGTACGGCGGCGACGTGCCTGACGGTTCTGGCTTCGCGGACGTACTCGCCGGCAACGAGAGTTACGCCGCCGGGTACTCGCACGCCGGACTGCCGGCCCGGGCGGCGCGCGGACTTGCCGTACTCACTTGCATGGACTCGCGGATCGAGCCGCTCGCGATGCTCGGCCTCGTTGCCGGCGACGCGAAGATCCTGCGCAATGCGGGTGCGCGGGTGACCGAAGACGTGTTGCGCACGCTGGTGCTCGCGGCGTACCTGCTCGGGGTCACCCGGGTGATGGTCGTTGCGCACACGCGATGCCGGATGGCGGCCGGCGGTGAGGACGCGGTCCATGGCGAGATCGCTGCGGCCGGCGGCCCGGACACCCGCAGCATCGCGTTTCTCACCACCGCCGACCAAGAGGCGTCGCTGCGCGCGGACGTGCAGCGAGTGCGATCGTGGCCGTACCTGCGCGATGTCGAGGTCGGTGGGTTCTTGTACGACCTCGACACCGGCCGGCTGCGGCAGATCTGTTAGCCGTTCTCCCAGGAGTTTTCGACGTCGAGGTTGTAGAACGTCGGCGGGCCGTCGCAGAGCTTGCCCATCGCCTCGGCGAACTGCTGCGTCGACGGGTCGTTCGAGTTGGCCATCGCGGCCTCGTACGACGCGAACTCCGCGATCGTGAGGTAGGTGTTGTCGCGGTCGCGGCTCTTGGTGACCGTGACCCGGACCGGGCCGCCGCCGCGCGCTTGCATCTGCTCCCGGATCTCCTCGCCGAGTTGCTTCACCTCGTCGAAGCGCGACGTCTGATACTCGATGATCTGTACGAATCCGGCCACGGGGGCCTCCTCTGAAGGGATGGCGGCAGACTACAACCGTGCTCGCACCCGATGTCCAGACCTTCGTCGCGTCAGACGGCGTGCGGTTGGCGTATCGCGTCATCGGTTCGGGCCGGCCGTTGCTGCTGCTGCACGGCTACGTCTCGACCGGCACGACGAACTGGATCCGCTACGGGCACGCGTCGTTGCTGGCCTCGGCGGGGTTCGAGGTCGTCATGCCGGACCTGCGCGCGCACGGCGACAGCGATGGTCCGCATGACCCGTCGGCGTACCCGGCCGATGTGCTGACGTCCGACGCGCTCGAGTTGGTCTCGCATCTCGGTTGGTCCGACTACTCCCTGGGTGGCTATTCACTCGGCGGTCGCACGGTGATCCGGATGATGGTGCGCGGCGCATCGCCGGCGCGCGCGGTCGTCGCGGGTGTGGGCCTCGGTGACGTCGTGTCCGCATCGAGCCGTAGCTCGTATTACCGGGACGTGTTGTCCCGGCTGGGAACGTTCGAGCGCGGGTCGGCGGAATGGCAGGTCGAGGCGTTCCTGCGCACGGTTCGGGGCGACCCGATCGCGCTGTCGCTGCTGCTCGACTCGTGGGTCGACACCCCGATGGCTTCGGTTGCCGCGATCACGACCCCGACAGCCGTAGTGATCGGTGCGGAGGACGACCGCGACGCGCGCGACCTCGCCGATGTGTTGCCGGAGTCGACGTACGCCGTCATTCCGGGGACACACATGGGCGCGGTGACGAAGCCCGACCTCGGCCGCGCGATAGCCGACGCCGTCTCCTAGCGCTCAGGGCCGGCGCAGGATGATCGCCTCCGGCCAGTGCGGCCGGTCGCGGTCGACGATGACCGAAACGGTCGCCCGCTCCTCCCAGGCATCACGTACGACGGTCTCGACCGCGCGCTCGCGCGCATGGAACGAGCGCTCACCGCCGTGCTCCAGCCGCAACGTGAAGCCGCTGAAGTCGCCGAACCGGTCGTAGTCGACGCACGACACCTTGCCGGTGAATTCGAGGTCGTCGTCCCGGCGCGGCTTGCCGGTCGACCACCGCGGCGCGCCGGCGAGCGACGGCCCGATCTTCGCCGCATCTCCGCCGAGCGCGTCGACCTTCGCCGCCCGGTAGTCGACGTACCGGCTGAGCACCGGGTGCCAGCGGTTGTTCGTCGGCATCGCCCGCAGCCGCCAGCGGAAGATCGCCAGTGCGTCCTCTTCGGCCGGCAGCATCTTCTCCTCGTCGCTGATCGGCACCTTCACCTGGAACGATCCGGTGATGTACCGCCAGGTCAACGATTCAGTCATCGGCTCGGTCGCCGGACCCTGCTCGTCGTCGTCGACGACGACGGTGACCTGCGGGCCTTCATGGGCAGCCGACCGCTTCGTCGCCTTCTTCGCGGTCATCGCGTCTGTGCGCTTCTTCGACGACGGTGCCGGGCGGCGCTCCACGCGTTCGCCGCGCCGGGTGGAGATCCGCCGTACGACAATGTTGAACTCCTGCCCGTACTTGACCCCGGCCGGCATGTCGATGGTCAGCAATCCGGCGAGATCCTCCGGCGCCTCCGTCGGGATCGGGATGTAGGTCAGCCGGCCGTCGACCTCGCAGCCGATCGTCTCCGCGTCCACCATCGTGAGCTGGTGCACGCCGTACAGACCCGACGCGACCTCGAGGATGCCCGCAGCTTTCGCGCCAGGCCAGAAGATCTGCGCGGTCGTGCCCTTCGGCGCATTGCCCCAGTCGATGACGAGCTCGTCCGGGTGGCCGAGCACGTCGGCGCGCTCCGGCCGCTTCGGGCTGCGCCGCAGGTCGAATGTCTGCGGTACCCGGTGCGTCGCCGGCCACCCCGGGTTACCGGAGTGCGTGACCTGCAGGTTCCGTTGCGCCAGCTTGTCGGAGTTCTCCGGGCTCTGTGTCGTCCCGCCGGCGTTGACGATCGGATCGCCGTCGTAGGCGATCTGCGCGACGATGCAGTGGTGGTCGCCGGGCAGCAACGCCTGCACCTGGGTGCCGCCCGGCGAGTTCGCGGGGTCGTAGACGTTGAGGAAGCAGCCGTAGTAGGCCCACATGCTGTTGCTGCCGGCCGGGATGATCAGGCTCTTGTTGTTGATGCCATTGGTGCCGTACTCCGGATTGTTCGGATCGCTGAGGTTCGGGCTGTTGCCGGTCGCGAAGAACGGGATCGTGTGCGCGCCGGCGGGAAGCTCCGGATAATCCGGCAGCCCCGCCGCGTCGAGGTGGCTGAGGTACGTCGTCGTGGGCTGGTAGTCCGTGTCGGCCGTCTGGGTACCCCAGACCCGGAAGAACACCCGCACGTCGTCGGTCTGGGCCGGCGCGCCGGACAGCCCGTTGAGCCGGACCCGCGCGATCGCGAAGTTGTAGTTGTTGTACGTGTTCGCGCCGGACGTCGTCGTCGGAGTGACCGACGAGTCCGCGGTGTACGCCGCGCTCTGGCCCGGCAGCACCCCGGTCGCCGGGTCGAACGGGTCGGTGCCCGACGGGTTGCTGTACGTCGAGTTCAACCACGCCAGCAACGCCTGGACGTAGGTGTACGCGCCGTCGTAGGAGTCGGTGCTGAACGCCGGTCCACCGGGCACCGGATGGTCGTTCAGGCCCGGGGTGGCGGTGAACAGGCGCAGGTCCTGGCTCAGCCAGAACACGTTGTGCGTCGCCGGGTTGACGTTGGTGAAGTACGGGTCGCCAGCCGCGTCGAACGTGAGGTCTGTGTGCGCGGTGAATGCGCGACCGGCGATCGTCATCGCGCCGTCGAGCTCGCGCGTCTGCGAACCGCTCGCCGGGAACGCCGGGAGCGATGACGACGCGAACACCGCGTCGTACGGGAAGGTGATGCGCTGCGGGATCAAGTGGTTGGCGGACATGAACTGCGCCGGGCCGTCGGCCGGAACGGTGAGGCCGGTGAAGCCGGGCGCCGCGATGCTGGCCGTCGGTGTGCCGGAGCCGATCGCTTGGCCGTTGAAGCCGTCGAGGGCGAGTGCGAACGCGTTCGGGAAGTGACCCATCGCCGCCGATCCGAGTGACGTCGCGACCTCGTCGTGGCCGTACGTGCCCTTGGTCACGATCCACGTCAATGCACCGAGCGGGAACGGGCTGTCCGGGTTCGGGCCGCCGATCGAGTTGCCGGTGGGATTCGGGAACGCCGCGTCCAGCAACGACTTGAAGTAGGGGAACGGATCGTTCGTGTCGCCGGTAAGCGTGTGGTAGACGGCGCCGAGGTTGGCGCCGCCGGCGGCGACGATCGAGTTCACGCTGAAGCCGAGTTGGATGTTGAGGTACCAGAGGAACAGCAGTGCGCAGCCCGACTTGGCGCTGTTGGTGTTGTCGGTCGGATCGGTGTTGTTCACCCAGTCCGGACGCGGGCTGGTGTTCAACCAGATATTGGCCGGGCCGCGGAACCGGCTGGTCGAGCCGATCGAGATCATCAGCTGGTTGGCGAGGAAGTGCGACAGCCCTTCGCCGGTGCTGCCCTCGTTGCCGCTGCCGAACCAGCCGTGATTTTGGCTGTACATCAGCATTTCGGTGACCTCGGCGCAGAGCAGCCAGCGGACGAGGTCGAGGGAGCTGCCATTGCCCGGGGTGACGGTGATGCCAACCGTGCTACCGCTGCTCCCCCAGCTCGCGGAAGCTCCCGGCCCAGGCGCGATCCTCGTCGGCATGGGCAGCGTGAAGGGCACACCGACCCCACCGAACCAGCCGTTCATGATGGCGAAGTCGGAGTCGGCGACCGCCATCAGCGCGATCGTCCGGTCCCTGCCGTCGGCAACGGACAGCGAGTCGTCGTACGAAAACGTGTAGTAGGTCGTGGCGCCGCCGTTGGGCAGGCCCGTGGTCACGTACGTCATAGCGCTGTTCCTCCATACCCCGACGTAGGTAGGAGCAGGACACTACGAACGAATCGCGCGAATGGGAAGCATCTATCGGATATCCGACAAGAGCCACGCCCACCGCCGACCGCACGAAGTGTGTGCAGGAGTGGCGGTCATCGCGACCGGTTGTGCACACACTTCCGAAGCGGGCGGGCGGGAGTGGGGTCGGCGGGATTCGAACCCGCACTGGCGTGCTCCTAAGGCACGTGCCTCTGCCGTTGGGCTACGACCCCGACGCTCCTATTCAACCGCGCCGAGCAACTCGGAAAGCCGCGGCGCGAGGGCACGGAACGCCTTGCCGCGATGACTGATCGCGTCCTTCTCCTCCGGCGTCATCTCCGCCGTCGTCTGCGAAAAACCCAGCGGCACGAAGATCGGGTCGTAGCCGAACCCACCGCTGCCCCGCGGCGCGCGCAGCAAGGTGCCGTCGACCCGGCCCTCGACGACGACTTCCGCGCCCGACGGCGCGACCGCCGCGGCCGCGCACACGAACGCCGCCGTACGACGCTCCTCGGGTACGTCGGCAATCTGCGCCAGCACTAACGACAAGTTGGCGGCGTCGTCACCGTGCCGGCCGGCCCACCGCGCCGACAGCACCCCCGGCATCCCGTTGAGCGCGTCGACTACCAGCCCACTGTCGTCGGCGATCGCGACCAGCCCGGTCACCGACGCGATCTCGCGCGCTTTCAACAACGCGTTCTCGGCGAACGTCGCGCCCGTCTCGGCCACGTCCGGCAGGTCCGACGGCGACTCCAACGCGATGCCGTACGGCGTCAAAATCCGCGCCAACTCACGGATCTTGTGCTCGTTGCGAGTCGCCAAGACGACCCGCGTAGAAAGACCGGTCACATGCGCGACGGCTGTGCGTCATTGCGATCACGGCGCGGCGCCGCCAACGCCGCCGCCTGCAACTCGCCCAGGTCACGGCAGGCGGCAACCGCGAGATCCAGCAGGCCGTCCAGCAGACCGCGATCGAACGGCTCGCCTTCCGCCGTACCTTGCACTTCGACGAACCGGCCGTCACCGGTACACACGACGTTCATGTCCGTCTCGGCCGCGACGTCTTCGAGGTAACACAAGTCCAGTCGCGGAACACCCGACACGATCCCGACCGACACCGCGGCCACCGACGTGACCAGCGGTTCGCCAACCAAAGCGCCACGCGTGCGCAACCACGAGACCGCGTCGGCGAGTGCGACGTACGCGCCGGTGATCGCCGCCGTCCGGGTGCCGCCGTCGGCTTGCAACACATCGCAGTCGATGACGATCGTGTTCTCGCCCAACGCCTTGTAGTCGATCGCGGCCCGCAGCGACCGGCCGATCAGCCGCGAGATCTCGTGCGTCCGCCCGCCGATCCGGCCCTTCACCGCCTCGCGATCGGAGCGCGTGTGCGTCGATCGCGGCAGCATCGCGTACTCCGCCGTGACCCACCCCAGCCCACTGCCGCGCCGCCACCGCGGCACGCCTTCGGTCACCGACGCCGCGCACAACACCCGGGTCGCGCCGAACTCGACCAGCACCGATCCTTCCGCGTGGTCGAGCCAGTCGCGGGTCAGCACGACCGACCGCAACTCGTCGTCGGCCCGGCCGTCCGGACGTCCGTCAACGCTCACGCCGCAGTACCTCTCAGACGTCGTAGACGGCGCAGCTGCTCGCGACCGCGATGTCGCCCGCGAACGCCGCCGTGGCCTCGGTGAGCGTACGGTCCGGGTCACCCCACGGGACCAGGTGGGTGAGCAGCAGCCGGCCGACGTCGGCACGGGTCGCGTGCTCGCCCGCCTCCTTCCCGGTCAGGTGGATGTCCGGCGGGTTGTCCTCCCCCTCGAGGTACGACGCCTCGCACAGGAACACGTCGGCTTCGCGGGCCAGCTTCACCAACTCGTCACACGCGCCGCTGTCCGCGCTGTAGGCCAGCGTGCGCCCGCCCGCCGCGATCCGCATCCCGTACGTCTCGACCGGGTGGATCACCGGCGCGAGGTCGACCGTGAACGGGCCGATCTCCAACCGCCCGGCGCTGCTCACCGGATGGAAGTCGTACACCTCGCCGAGCAGATCGTCGACCGGCCGGCCGAACACTCCGGCGATGTGCGTGTCGATGTCCGACGGCCCGTACACCGGCAGCCGGCCGGGCATGCCGTCCGGGTGATAGCGCCGGGCATAGGTGTACGTGATCAGGTCGAGGAAGTGGTCACCGTGCAGGTGACTGATGACCACGGCGTCGAGATCGAGCAGGCCGATCGTGCGTTGCAGCACACCAGTCGATCCGTTGCCCGCGTCGAGCAGCAACCGGAACCCGTCGTGCTCCAGCAGGTACGACGAACACGGCGCGTCCGGGCCCGGGAACGTGCCGGCGCAGCCGACGATCGTGAGCTTCACGCCGTCGCCTCGGAGAGCAATCCGGGCGAACGCTCCGCCCGCGCGACCTCGCCGACCTCCGGCCCGAGGAACCGCCGGCCCAGCCGGCCGAACGGTTCCGGGTCGCCGGTGGCGAGGAACCGGTGCACCGGCGGCGGCAACGCCTCGTCCCGGAACAGCCCGCCGGCGGCAAGCGCGCGGTAGACGTCCTTCGCGGTCTCCTCAGCACTCGACACCAGGGTGACCTCGTCGCCGAGCACGTACGAGATCACGCCGGTGAGCAGCGGGTAATGAGTGCAGCCGAGCACAACGGTGTCGCAACCGGCATCGACCACCGGCTGCAGGTATTCGGTCGCGGCGCTCAGCAACTCCGGCCCCCACGTCTCGCCGGCCTCGACAAACTCGACGAACCGCGGGCACGCCGCGGTCGTCAACTCGATGTGCGGCGCGGCCGCAAACGCGTCGTCGTACGAGCGGCTGCCGATCGTGACCTGGGTGCCGAGCACGCCGATCCGGCCGTTGCGGGTCGCTGCGACCGCCCGCCGAACTGCGGGCTGGATGACTTCGATGACGGGCAATGGGGCGTACCGCTCCCGCGCGTCGCGCAGGCACGCGCTGGACGCCGCGTTGCACGCGATGACGAGCATCTTGACCTCGTGCGAGTCGACGAGGTGGTCGAGGATGTCCAGCGCCAGCGCCCGGACCTCGGCGATCGGCCGCGGCCCATACGGGCTGTGCGCGGTGTCGCCGACGTACACCACGGGCTCGTGCGGCAACTGGTCAAGGACCGCGCGCGCGACGGTCAGACCCCCGACCCCGCTGTCGAAGATGCCGATCGGCGCGTCCACCTACGCAATGTATCCGGACCGCCTGAGTTCAGGCCCAGAGCTGGCCTTCGAGGCCGGCCGCCGCGTCGTCGAGGTTGCCGCCGTACGCGCCGGTGGAGAGGTACTTCCAGCCGCCGTCGGCTACGACGAAAGCAATGTCGGCCCGCTCGCCAGCACGGATCGCGCGGTCGGCCTGGCCGAGCGCGGCATGCAGGATCGCGCCGGTCGAGATGCCGGCGAAGATGCCTTCGTGCTCGATCAGTTGACGGGTACGGCGCAACGCATCGTCCGGTCCCACCGAGAACCGAGTGTCGAGCACGCTCGCGTCGTACAGCTCCGGCACGAAGCCCTCGTCGATGTTGCGCAACCCGTAGACCAGTTCGCCGTACCGCGGCTCGGCGGCGACGACCCGGATGCCGGGCACCTTCTCCTTGAGGAACCGCCCGACGCCCATCAACGTGCCGGTGGTGCCGAGGCCGGCGACGAAGTGAGTGATCGTCGGTAAGTCCGCGAGCAGCTCCGGCCCGGTCGTCTCGTAATGCGCCTGCGCGTTCGCCGGGTTGCCGTACTGGTAGAGCATCACCCAGTCGGGGTTCTCGGCGGCCATCTGCTTCGCCATCGCGACGGCCTGATTGGAGCCGCCGGCCGCGGGCGACAGGACGATGCGGGCGCCGTACATCTCCAGCAGTTGGCGGCGTTCGATCGAAGTGTTCTCCGGCATCACGCAGATGAGCGAGTAGCCCTTGAGCCGGCAGACCATCGCGAGCGAGATGCCGGTGTTGCCGCTGGTCGGCTCGAGCACCGTGCAGCCGGGCTTGAGCAGGCCCGAGCGTTCAGCCTCGTCGACCATGAAGAACGCCGGCCGATCCTTGATTGAGCCGGTCGGGTTGCGGTCTTCGAGCTTGGCCCACAGCCGCACGTCGTCGCTCGGACTCAGGTTGGGCAGCCCGACCAACGGGGTGCGGCCCAACGAGTCGAGCAGCGACGCATAGCGGGCCATCCGGTCAGCCGCCGCCCGCCACTGCCGGCAGGATCGTTACGACGTCGCCGTCCGCCACCGGGGTCTCGATGCCACCGAGGAAGCGGACGTCTTCGTCGTTGAGGTAGACGTTGACGAACCGGTTCAGCCCGCCGTCGTCGTTGACCAGCCGGCCGCGCAGGCCGCCGTGCCGAGTGTCGAGATCAGTGAACAGATCGCCGAGCGTCTCGCCCTTGCCCTCGACCGACTTCTCGCCGCCGGTGTAGTTGCGCAAGATGGTCGGGATTCGCACTTCGATCGCCATGCTCACATCTTCCCATTCGTGACTTCGACCGGCTCCTCGGTCACCTCGCCGTCGGCGATGCGAAACGAGCGGAACTCGACGGTCTCCGGGTCGCGGGTCGAGACCAAGACCCAGTGCGACTCCGGCGAGTTGGAACCGAACGTGATGTCCGTCCGCGAGGGGTAGGCCTCGGTCGCCGTGTGCGAGTGGTAGATCACGACGATGTCCTCATCGCGGTCGTCAACGTCGCGGTAGAGGGCCAACAGCTCCTGCGACTCGAACTCGAAGAAGGTCGGCGACCGCGCGGCGTTGAGCATCGGCCGGAACGTGACCGGCCGGTCACTGCCGGCCGGGCCGGTGACGACGCCGCATGCCTCGTCCGGATGGTCGCGGCGCGCGTGCGCGACGATCGCGTCGTAGACGTCCTGGCCGATCCGGAGCACCCAGCGAGGTTAGTCGGCCAGCAGTAACTGGACGAGCCACTCCTGCATCTCGCTGAGCCAGTCGTACGCCGCCAGCAGCGCGAGCCGCGGATCACCCTGCTCGAGGTTGTCCAGATGCTCGCGTTCCTCGGTCATGTCCAGGCGCTCGCCGAGGACGAGCCGGATGTCGTTGAGCCCGGCCAGCCACCCGTCGACCTCGGCCGGCTCGATCCGTACGACGCCGCCCGAGGCGGTCGCGCCGTCGAGGATGCGCCGGAGGTTCGCGACCTTCTCGGCCCGCAGATCCGCGTCGGTGAACCGGCGGAACTCGGCCGCTCCCTCGGCGTCGGCGTACGCGTCGGGCAGCAGCCGGCGCAGCGCCGGATCGTCCGGCTTGTCGACGGGGTCATCGCTGCTGAACCCGACGAGTGCTACGAGCGGGTCGGCCTCTGGTGTCGAGCCGGCGGGTTCGAGCATCTCGGCAAGGCTGGCTGCGAGACTGGCGAGGATCGGCCGTTCCTCGGCCGCCAGGCGGAGCACGAGCACGTCGCCGTCGCGCTGGATCCCGGCCATGACTCAGTCCTGCTGCAACGTTGCCCAGAGCCCGGCCGCGTGCAGCCGGGCGACGTCGTGCTCCATCTGCTCACGACTGCCGGTGGACACCGCGGCCCGACCCTTCTGGTGCACGTCGAGCATCAGCTTGGTCGCCTTCTCCCGGCTGTAGCCGAACAGTTTCTGGAACACGTAGGTGACGTAGGACATCAGGTTGACCGGGTCGTTCCAGACGATCGTGACCCAGGGCCGATCGGGTTCCTCGACCTCGTCGGTCTCCGACCGCCGGACGTGTTCCGGCGCGATCGTCACGCGAACAACCTAGCCACCGCTCTACGACTCGATCGTGAAGCCGATCTGCTGAGACGAGACGTAGATGTAGTTGTTGTCGTCGTACGACACGAGGCACGTCGCGTGGGCGAGGTACCGGCCCGGAGCGACCCGCGGTGGTGGCGTGGGACCGCATCCCACCGGCGTGCAACTGGGCCGCTGGTCCCATTGCGCGACGAAGGTCAACCGGCCGTGCGCGGCGAGGTACGTCGGTTCCGGGGGCGGTGGCCGCAATTCGCAGTTGCCTGACGTCCAGACCCAGTGGCTGTGCGGGGTCACGACCGCGACCGAGTCGTAGCAGGGGACGGAGTAGTAGATGCCGCACGCGGATGCGCTGTGGTTGCGGATCACGGTTGTGAACGTGACCGGCTCGCCGCGGGCGAAGTCCACGGCATTCATCCGGAACGACACCTCGATCTGCGCCTTCCGGCACGTCGGCGGCGGCGGGGCCGGCCGGGTGTGCGTGGGAGTGGGAGTGGGTGTCGACACCGTCCGGATTGCGGCCGGATGCGTCGCCACTGGTCGAGGAGTCGGGCTCGGCGCCGGGGTTGTGGCGGCCGGCGACGGCGAGGTTGGGGTGGTCGCCGCGGCGACCGGCCGGGCGGTGCGCGCCTTGCAGCCGGACACCGCCGGCACCAGCACGAGTACGGCGGCGACCAGCACCGCACCACCGCGCAGTCGTTGCGGCACAACCGCCATCTCGCCCCCCAATGCTTCGCGAAGTATGCCGGAATCGTCCGCGGGCAGCAATGGCCTAAAACTGGCGGACGATGGCCGAAATCCGCGTGAGCTCACGATCGGCCGCGACCTAGGGTGAAGTGGTGACGGCACTCGCGGCGGCTCCTTCGCGGGCGCGGATCTGGACCGCGCTCTGGGTCGTCTACATCGTCTGGGGCTCGACGTATCTCGCCATCCGCGTCGTCGTACATCCCAGCCACGGCACCGGCCTGCCGCCACTGCTCGCGGCCGGCGTGCGATTCGGCGTCGCTGGCCTGCTGATGCTCGCGCTCACCGTCGGCCGGCCACCCGCGGACGGCCGCCCGGACCCGCTCGGCAAGCGGCAGTGGTTCGCCGCCGCTGTCGTCGGCACGTCGTTGCTGCTCGGTGGCAACGGCCTCGTCTCGATCGCGGAGCAGCGGGTCGCGTCCGGACCGGCCGCGGTCATCATCGCCACCGTGCCGATCTGGGCGGCGGTGGTCGGCGCGCTGATGGGCCAGGAACGGGTCAGCTTCAAGCACGGCGTGGGGCTGGCGCTCGGCTTCGCCGGTGTCGCCGCGCTGGTGATCGGGTCCGGCAGCGGCCGGGCCGACATCACCGGCGTCCTCTTGCTCGTCGGCGCCGCGTTGTCGTGGGCGGCCGGTTCGGTCTGGTCGCGGACCGCGCCATTGGTACGGCGACCGCTGGTCATGACCGGCATGGAGATGCTCTGCGGCGGGATCGCCACCGAGCTGGTCGGCATCGTCAACGGCGAGCTCGGCCAGACCCATCTCGACCGGGTGCCGGCGCAGTCGTGGCTCGCGATCGCCTACCTCGCGATCGTCGGCTCGATGGTCGGCTACACCGCCTACGTCTGGCTGCTCGGCAACGCACCGCTGTCGCTGGTCACGACGTACGCGTATGTGAACCCGCTCGTCGCGGTGCTGCTCGGCGCGTTGCTGTTGCACGAACACCTGACCGCGCGGACCGCACTCGCGACCATCGCGATCGTGTCCGGAGTCGCGTTGATGGTGCGGCGACCGCGCGAGCAGCCGCCGGCGGCCACCGCGGCAACGCCGGAACCCGCGAGCGAGCCGCAGCAACAGTGCGCATGACCGATTCGCCGGCGCTGCGCACCGATCACTACGAGCTGACGATGGTGCAGGCCGCGCGCCACACCGGCGCCGCGGACCGCAGATGCGTCTTCGAGGTGTTCGCCCGATCGCTGCCTGGCGGCCGCCGTTACGGCATCGTCGCGGGGCTGGGCCGGTTGCTCGAATTGCTCCCGGAGTTCCGTTTCGATCCGGCCGCCGTCGAGTTCCTGACCCGGACGCGCGTCGTCGACGACGGCACCGCGGATTGGCTTGCGTCGTACCGATTCCGCGGCTCGGTCGAGGCTTACGACGAGGGCGACGTGTACGTTCCCGGCTCGCCGGTCCTTGTCGTCGAAGGCACGTTCGCCGAATGCGTTGTGCTCGAAACCCTGGTGGTGTCGGTGCTCAACCACGACAGCGCCGTCGCGACCGCGGCGGCCCGGATGGTCTGCGCCGCGGGCGGCCGGCCGTGCGTCGAGATGGGCAGCCGCCGGACCCACGAAGACGCGGCCATCGCAGCAGCGCGGGCGGCGTACCTCGCTGGCTTCGCGAGTACGTCGAACCTCGCCGCCGGCCTGCGATGGGGCGTGCCGACAACAGGCACCGCCGCACACGCGTTCACCCTCGTCCATCCGGACGAGCGCACCGCCTTCAATGCGCAGGTCGAGGCACTCGGCGCCGGCACGACATTGCTGGTCGACACCTACGACGTCGAGCGCGGCATCCGTACCGCCGTTGAGACCGCGGGTCCGGACCTCGGCGCGATCCGGCTCGACTCCGGCGACCTGCCGACCCAAGCGCGACGGGCCCGCGAACTGCTCGACGAACTCGGCGCGACCGGCACCCGGATCGTCGTCACCAGCGATCTCGACGAGTTCGCGATCGCCAGCCTCGCGGCCGCGCCGGTGGACGGCTACGGCGTCGGCACGTCGGTCGTCACCGGCAGCGGCGTGCCGACCGCGGGCTTCGTCTACAAGCTGGTCGCGCGCGAGCTCGACGGCGAATGGCAGCCGGTGGAGAAGACGTCGGAAGGCAAGCACTCGGTCGGCGGCCGCAAGTGGGCCGCTCGCCGGCTTGCCGACGGTGTCGCGACGGCGGAGGTCATCTCGCTCGACGGACCGATCGTGGCGCGCGACGACCTGCGCCCGCTGCTGCACGAGTACGTCCGCGACGGCGAGGTGGTCAGGTCGCCGAGCCTGGACGACAGCCGCGAACACTGCCGCCACGCGATCGCCGAGTTGCCGGCCGACGCGATGCGGCTGTCGTCCGGCGATCCGGTCTTCACCGCAGTTCGCGCTTGAGCACCTTCCCGGTCTCGTTGCGGGGCAGCTCGTCGTGGAACACGATCTCGCGCGGCACCTTGTAGTTGGCCAGCCGCGACTTCACGTGCGCGCGCAACTCGTCCTCGGTCGCGCTCGCCTGCGAACGCAGTACGACGTGCGCGACCAGCGCTTGACCGAACCGTTCGTCGTCGGCACCGACGACCGACACGTCGGCGACCGCGGGATGCCGGTGCAGGCAATCCTCGACCTCGGCCGGGAACACGTTCTCGCCGCCCGACACGATCATGTCGTCGTCCCGGCCTTCGACGTACAACCGTCCATCGGTGTCGAAGCGGCCGACGTCGCCGGTCGAGGTCAGTCCGCCGAGACGTGACTTGTCCTCGCCGCTGGTGTATCCGTCGAAGACCAGACCGCTCGCGGCGAAGATGCGCCCGGTCTCACCCGGCGCGACGTCGTTGCCGTCGGCATCGACCAGCCGGACCGTGACTCCGCGCACGACCCGGCCCGCCGACGCGGGCGCTTCGCGCAGGTCGCGCGGGCCGGCGACGCTGACGTAGGACACCTCGGTCGATCCGTAGAGGCCGTACAGCACGTCGCCGTAGTCGTCGAGGAAACGGGTCGCCAGCGCCGGCGCGAGTGCGGAGCCGGACAGCGCGACGATGCGCAACGACGACGTGTCGTAGCCAAGTCGTACGTCGTCCGGCAGGTCCAGAATCCGTTGCACCATAACGGGTACGGCGACCAGCGTGTCGGCCCGATGCTCGTCGATCAGCTCGAGCGTCGCGGCCGGATCGAAGCGCCGCCGCATCGCCAGCGTCGACCGCAGACCCATCGCCAGCATCAGGTTCGCGAGCCCCCACGCATGGAACGCCGGCGCCGCGAGCACCGTCGTCCCCTCGGCGCGGTAGGGGATCGCCTCCAGCAACGCGACGAGTTCGAACATGCCCGACAGCGCGCCGGGCGCGGACCGCGCGGCGCCCTTCGGCCGGCCGGTCGTACCGCTGGTCAGGATCACGTGCCGGCCCTCGCGCCCCGGCGGGTCCAGCTCCGACGCGAGCTCGGCGCCGAGCACCGCGATGCTCTCGGGCCGGTCGTCGTCCGACCAGGCGACCAGCCGCGGCAGGTCCGGCGCGACCTCGTCGAGCAGCGGCACGAACTCCTCATCCGCAATGACGGCGGTCGCGCCCTCCGACAGCAGCACGTCGCCGAGTTGCGGTCCGGCGAACCCGGTGTTCAGGTAGAGCACGTCGGCGCCGAGCTTGCTGATCGCGACCTGCGCGACCACGAACGCGACGCTGTTGCGGGCCAGCAGCGCGACCGCATCGCCGGCGTACACGCCGCGCTCGCGCAACGCGTGCGCCACCGCGGTGGAACGGCGATCGATGTCGAGGAAGGTGACCGACTCGCGCTCGTCGACGATGGCGAGCCGATCCGGATCGCGCGCGGCACCGGCTGCGTACGCCGCCGCCGGTGACGTTCCCCACCGGCCGAACGACAACGCCATGCCGAGCAATCGATCCGGGCGCACCGGCCGGACGACTCCGGATCGCGCCAGCACCTTGGCAGCGGTGACACTCGCGCCCAGTGGTCGAGCCAGCCGGCGTAGACCGTCCTTCATCCCGCCAGTGTCGTGGATGCCCGCGGGCGATCCCGGCCGGGGTCAGAGGTCGTCGCGGTTAGCCGTTGCCGTAACCGCCGTACCCGCCACCGCTGGAGTCGTCGGAGGGCGACGGCGACGAACCCGAGCCGCCGGATGCGGATCCGGACACCAGCAACCCGCCGACCATGCCCTGGCTCTTGTGGTACGCGCACCAGAACGCCAGCGTGCCGCTCGCCGGCATCGTCACCTTCGCGTCGACGCTCTGGTGGCCGTCGATGTCCTTGTCGACGTGTTGCGCATCGATGCTGAGGTTGTGCTCGCCGCCGGAGACATTGACGACGTGCAGGGTGATCTGCTGCCCCGGTGTGCCTTTGAGGATCGACGGTTGGAAGTAGTAGTTGTTGGCCTTGATCTCGACGGTGGTCTTGCCGGTGACGTCGGCGGTGCCGTGGTTGTTCGCGTGCAGGCCCGCGATCGTGTTGCCGGTGTTGCCGTTACCGGACGACGATCCGACCGACGACGGCCCGCCGGACGAGCCGCCACCGCACGCGGCGAGCGACAGCGCAAGGGCGGTGAACGGTGCGACGGCGCGGATACGCATGAAGGTTCCTCCGTGACGTGTCGATGTCTCTTCCCCCCACACGCGCCCCGCTCTCGGTCAGTTCAAGCTCGGATCCACCGGGCAGGTCGCGACCGCCGCGAGCGGCCAGCCCTGGCGGCGCAACACCCGCCGCCACAACGTCTCCGGCTCGGCGCCGAACACGTCGTCGGGCAGGCTGTCGACGACGTACCACGCGCCTTCGCGGATCTCCGCTTCGAGCTGCCCCACCGCCCAGCCGGCGTAACCCGCGAACACCCGCAGCCGCCGTACCGCCCGGGCGAGCAGGTCCGGATCCGCGTCCAGATCGACGGTGACGTACGGCGGTGCGCTCGGCCGGCAAGCCGCGGCTGCGGCGGCACCGGCGTCGGGCGACGGCAGCCCTACCGCAATCGCGGTCTCGGGGCTGACCGGACCGCCTTGGAACAGCACAGCCGGTGCGGAGGCGACGTCGGGGCCGATCGCAAGCACGTCGCCGACCGCCACGGTCAGCGGCCGGTTCAGTACGACGCCGAGCGCGCCGGAGGCGGCGCCGTGTTCGAGCACCGCGATCACGGTCCGGAAGAACGGTGCTTCACCGAGCAGCGGGGTCGCGATCAGCAGCCGCCCGGCGAGCGCGAGCACATCCTCCACAGCAATCATCCTCACCGGTCACGCTCCGTGTCGGCGTGGCAACGCCAGAATCGGACACAGCGCTGGCATCGTCACTCCTGTCACATTGGCACCAGCGGGGGGTCGATGAGCGCCGAGTTGGCGTACGAGATCCGGCCGGTCAGCCGCGCTAGGGCGCGGCTGCGGCTCGCCCCTCCACCCCGGCCGGTCCGATCGTCCAGTCGCCGCGAGGTCGCCTACGCGGTGACGCTCGGCTTGATCCTCGGCCTCGGCGTCCTCGGCGTCCTGGTGCTCAACACGCTGATGCAACAGCAAGCGCGCACGATCGCCGCGCAGCAGGCCGCAATCGCGACGCTGGCGCTACGGCAGCAGACGCTGCAGCTAGAGCTCGACGCGGCGGACAACCCGCGGGCGCTCGCCCGCCGGGCTCACGCGCTGCACATGCGGCCGGCCGGGATGCTGGCGCCGCTGCGCCCCGCTCCGGCCGCGACGGCCCGGACCCATGCGAAGAAGGCCGGGAAGGTCAGCGCACGCGCACGGGGAACGCGGCCAGCCCACGCAGGTTGATCCGGCCGTTCCACTGCGGGTCGGCGGCCAGCTCGAGGTCCGGGAAGCGGCGGATCAACGAGGCGATCGCGACCCGGCCTTCCAGTCGCGCCAGCGCAGCACCGAGGCAGTGGTGCACGCCGGCGCCGAACGACACGTGCTGGCGGGCGTTCTCGCGGTCGAGCCGCAGCTTGTCGGCGTCGGGGCCGAACTGCGCCTCGTCCCGGTTGGCCGACGCGAGGGAGGCGACGGTGAAAGAGCCGGCCGGGATCGTGTGCCCGTCGACCTCGTAGTCCTCGAGGGTGATCCGGCGCGACATCTGCACCGGGCTGTCGAACCGCAACAGCTCCTCGACCGCGTTGTCGTCGAGGTCGGGGCGGTCCCGCCACAGTTCGAGCTGCTCGCGATCGCGCAGCAACGCGAGGGTGCCGTTTCCGATGAGGTTCACCGTGGTCTCGTGGCCGGCGACGTAGAGCAGGATCACCTGCGCGACCAGCTCGTCGTCGGACAGCACGTCGCCGCTGTCTTCGGCGTTGATCAGCGCGGTCAGCAAGTCGTCCGCGGGGTTGGCCCGCTTCCACGCGATGGCCTCACTCGCCAACTCGTTCAAGCCGATCTGCGCGGCGACGATCTCGCGCACCGTGTCTTCGTCCGGCACCGGTTCGAGTGAACGCACGACCGTGTGCGAGAGCTCGCGCAGCCGGGTCGTATCGGTGTCCGGCATGCCGAGCATCACGCTGATCACCGTGAACGGCAACGGGAACGCGAGCGCGTCGATCAGGTCGACCTTGCCCTCGTCGTCGATCGTGTCGAGCGCTTCGTCCACCAATCGCTGGACGACCGGCGTCAATCGTTCGACCGTGCGCGGGGTGAACGCCTGCGACACCAGCTTGCGCAACCGGGTGTGATCCGGCGGGTCGCGGTCGAGCATCGACAGGCCCTCGCCCTCGACGCCGTGCTCGGCGTAGGCCTGCTCGTACGCGCCCGCCATCGGCCCCTGGTTGGTGACCTTGCGATCCTCGACCGACATCTTCGCCCGCAACACTTCGGCGACGTCGCGATGCCGCCACAGCGCCCAGAAGCCGAGCTCGTTGTGCTCGACCGGTACGCCGGCCCGCAACTCCGCGTAGTGCGGGTACGGGTTGTCGGTGAAGCCTGGGGCGAACGGGTTGAAAGAGGGCGCCATGGCGACACCGTAGTGCGGTCGGCGCGCGCGGTCTGTGCCGTAAGTCACACCGCGCGATCTAGGCTCGGGCGCATGGCATTTCGCGGCTGGCCGGTCGAGGCGATCGAGTTCTACGAGGGCCTGTGCGCCGACAACTCGAAGACGTACTGGACCGCGCACAAGAGCGTGTACGACGACGCCGTACGGGCGCCGATGGTGGAACTGCTCGCCGAGCTCGAACCCGAGTTCGGCCCGGCCCGCATCTACCGGCCGAACCGCGACGTGCGGTTCAGCAAGGACAAGTCGCCGTACAAGACGCAGATCGCGGCGGTGCTCGAACGCGGCGGATACATCAAGCTCTCCGCCGAAGGCCTCGGCATCGGCGCGGGCGCGTACATGATGGATTCGCCGTCGTTGAAGCGATTTCGCGCCGCGGTCGCCGACGACACGACCGGCCCGAAGCTGGTCGGCATCATCGCGAAGTTGGAGAAGAGCGGCATCGGCGTGTCGACGCACGAGTCGTTGAAGCGGGTGCCGCCCGGGTACCCGCCGGACCACCCGCGCGCGGATCTGTTGCGGTACAAGGATTTGGTCGCGTGGCGGGACTGGCCGGTGGCGGCCTGGCTGGGCACCGCAGCGGCGAAGAAGCGCATCACCGACACGTTGCGCGCGACCGAACCGTTGCGCGACTGGCTACGAGCGGCGTTAGCCGGCTGACAGCACCTCGGTGCCGGTCTCGGTGACGAGCACGGTGTCTTCGACCCGGCAGCCGATCCGCCCCGGCAGGTAGACCCCGGGCTCGACGGTGACGACGTTGCCCGGCTCCAACGGCTCGGTTGCGGTGGCAGTGAGGTAGGGCCGCTCGTGGATGCGCAGCCCAAGCTGGTGGCCGAACGGATGCGTCGGCCCGTCGGCGTAACCGCATTCACCCAACACCCGGCGGCACTCCGCATCCACA
>JAVEEG010000359.1 GCA_030840585.1 Frankiaceae bacterium
CTGCGCGACCTCGCCCGCGGGATCGCGCCGCCGATCCTCGCCGACCGCGGCCTGGCGGCGGCGATCGAGGCGCTCGGGCGCCGGTCGGCGATCCCCGTGACCGTCGACGCCGACCCCGACCAGCGCCCGCTGCCGGTCGTCGAGGCCGCGGCGTACTTCGTCGTCGCGGAGGCCCTGACGAACGTCGCCAAGCACGCCGGCGGCGCGGCGGCGCGCGTGCGCGTGTTCCGCGAGCGCGACGCGCTCGTCATCGAGGTCGCCGACGACGGGCCGGGCGGCGCGAACCCGGCCGGCGGCGGGCTGACCGGCCTGCGCCACCGCGTCGAGGCGCTCGACGGGACGCTGACCGTCGCGAGCCCGCCCGGCGGCGGGACGACCGTGCGCGCGGAGCTGCCATGCGGGCCGTGATCGTCGAGGACCTCGCCCTCCTGCGCGAGGGGATCATCGCGCTCCTGCGCGAGAACGGGATCGACGTCGTCGCCCAGGCCGAGGACGGCCCGGGCCTCGAGCGGATCGTCTCCGGGCACAAGCCCGACGTCGCGATCGTCGACGTCCGCCTGCCGCCGACGTTCAGCGACGAGGGACTGCGGGCGGCGATCGAGGCCCGCAAACGCCACCCCGGGCTCGGCGTCCTCATTCTCTCGCAGTACGTCGAGCCGGTCTACACCGCCGAGCTGCTGGCCTCCGGCGAGGCGGGCGTCGGCTACCTCCTCAAGGAGCGCGTCGGCGACGTGCGCGGGTTCATCGAGGCCGTCGAGCGCGTCGCCGCCGGCGGCACGGCGCTGGACCGCGAGGTCGTCGCCGAGCTCATGCGGGCGCGGACCGCGGGCGGCGCCGACGACGGCGCGCTCGCCTCGCTCACGCCGCGCGAGCGCGAGGTGCTCGAGCTCATGGCCGAGGGGCGCTCCAACGCAGCCGTCGCGCGGGCGCTCGTCGTCAGCGGCGGCGCCGTCGAGAAGCACGTGCGCAACATCTTCGGCAAGCTCGACCTGCCCGCCAGCAACGACGACCACCGCCGCGTCCTCGCGGTGCTGGCCTTCCTGCGCGCCGGCGCCGCGTAGGGCCTGCGGGCGCCCCGCTCGGGGGTCTGCCCCACCCCCGCTCGCCCGCCCGCCGCAGCGAGATCCGGGCCCCGCGAAACGAGAGTGATCGCATGATCACCACCGACAGGGGAGCAGTCATGCGATCACCGCATCTCGCCGCACGCGCCGGGCGCTGGAGCGCCCGGCACCGCCGCAAGGCCATCCTCGGATGGATCGCGTTCGTCGTCCTCGCCACCGTCGCGGGCGGCGTCGTCGGGACGAAGAGCCTCGACCCCGCGCAGATGGGCAACGGCTCGTCGAAGACCGCGGACCTCGCCGTCGACCACGCCGGCTTCCGCGACACGTCGAGCGAGCAGGTGCTCCTGCAGGCTCGTACGCCGGCCGCCGCCGCGGGGCTGCGGCCCGCCGCGCGCGACCTCGCGGCGAGGCTCGCCGCCGTCCCGCACGTCGAGCAGGTCGTCTCGCCGTACGCCGCCGGCGCCACCGGCCAGGTGTCCGGGGACGGGCGCTCGGCGCTGCTGTCCTTCGAGATCGCCGGCGACGACGACGCCGCCGCCGACCGCGTCGACGCGACGCTCGCCGCGACCGCGGCGGTCCAGCGCGCCAACCCGGGCCTGCGCGTCGAGCAGATCGGCTCGGCGTCGGCGAACAAGGCGTTCTCGACGTCGCTGCAGCACGACTTCAAGCGCGCCGAGTCGCTGTCGGTCCCGCTGACGCTCGTCATCCTCCTGCTCGCCTTCGGCGCGATGGTCGCCGCGGGCCTGCCGCTGCTGCTCGGCCTGACGGCCGTCGGCGCGACGCTCGGGCTCGTCGGCCCGATCAGCCAGCTCACGCCCGTCACCGACCAGATCGGCTCGGTCATCCTGCTCATCGGGCTCGCCGTCGGCGTGGACTACTCGATGTTCTACGTGCGCCGCGAGATGGAGGAGCGCGACCGGGGCTTGGGTGCGGGCGCCGCACTCGAGGCCGCCGCCGCGACATCGGGCCACGCCGTCGTCGTGTCGGGCTTCACCGTCCTCATCTCGATGGCGGGCATGCTGCTGTCGGGCTCGCCGATCTTCGTCTCCTTCGCCGTCGGGACGATGACGGTCGTCGCCGTGGCGGTCGTCGGCTCGCTGACGTTCCTGCCGGCGATGCTCTCCTGGCTCGGCGAGAAGGGCTGGACGGAGAAGGGCCGCGTGCCGGTCCTCGGCCGCCTGCGCCATCGCGGCGGCGGGCAGTCGCGGGCCTGGGGCTGGGTCGTCGACCACGTCCTCGCGCGGCCGCTGCTCGCCGCCGGCGCCGCGACGGCGCTGCTCGTGGCGCTCGCGCTGCCCGCCCTCGGGATGCACACGCTGACGCCGGGGATCGACGGGCTACCGAAGGACCAGCCGGTGCGCCAGACCTACGAGCGCGTGCAGGCCGCGTTCCCCGGCACGACGGAGCCCGCCGAGGTCGTCGTGCAGGCCGCGAACGTCGACGCGCCGCAGGTGCGGGCCGGCATCGCCGACCTGCGCAGCGCGGCGCTCGCGAGCGGCCGGATGGTCGAGCCGATCGACGTCACGGTGAACCCCGCGCGGACGCTCGCGATCGTCCACATCCCGATGCGCGGCGCCGACAGCCAGGGCGCGCTGCGGTCGCTCGCGGCGCTGCGCGACGACGTCGTTCCCGCGACGATCGCGCGGGTGCCGGGCGCGACGGTGAACGTCACCGGCGAC
>JAVEEG010000241.1 GCA_030840585.1 Frankiaceae bacterium
GGTCCGCCGCGGGCTCGCCCGCTCCCGCCAGCACGCCCGCGAGCTCGTCGCGGCCGGACGGGTCCGGGTCGCCGGTCTGGTCGCCACCAAGCCGGCCAGCGGCGTCGACATGCAGGTCTCGCTGATCGTCGACGACACCGCCGATGCGGCCGCGGAGGAGTACGTCTCACGGGGCGCGGCCAAGCTGCTCGGTGCCCTCGACGGGTTCCCCGATGTCGTGGTCGAGGGCCGGCGCGCGCTGGACGCGGGCGCGTCGACCGGCGGATTCACTGACGTCCTGTTGCGCCGCGGCGCCGCGAGCGTGGTCGCCGTCGACGTCGGCTATGGGCAGCTCGCCTGGCGGCTGCGCACCGACCCGCGGGTCGTCGTGGTCGAGCGCACCAACGTCCGGACCCTCGGCGCGGACGCGATCGGCGGGCCGGTGCAGCTGGTCGTCGCTGACCTCTCGTTCATCTCCCTCACGCTCGTCCTCGCCCCGCTCGCCGCGGTCGCGGTGGACGGCGCCGACCTGCTGCTCCTGGTGAAACCGCAGTTCGAGGCCGGTCGGGACCGGGTCGGCCGGGGCGGCGTCGTACGAGATCCCGAGGTGCGGATCGAGACCGTGCTGGAGGTGGCCAGCGCGGCGGCGGCGGCCGGGCTGGACGTCCACGGCGCGCACCGCAGTCCGCTGCCCGGGCCGGCCGGCAACGTCGAATACTTTCTGTGGATGCGCCGCGGTGTCCCCGGGCTGTCCCCGAGCGAGGTAGACACGGTGGTACGGCGAGCGGTGCAGGAGAGCGAATGAGTCCCGACGGTGGCGGCCGAACTGTCCTGCTGGTGGCGCACACCGGCCGGCCGGGTGCGGTCGCGGCCGCGCAGGAGCTCACCAAGCGGCTGGCCGCGGCGGATCTGTGCGTGCGGGTCCTCGACACCGAGGCCGACGACCTCGGGCTCAGCGGGGTGGAGGCGGTCCGCGCCGAGGCCGCCGCCGCGAGCGGCGCCGAGCTGGTGGTCGCGCTCGGCGGCGACGGCACCTTGCTGCGTGCGGCCGAACTCTCCCGACCGGCCCACACCCCGCTGCTCGGTATCAACCTCGGCCACGTCGGTTTTCTCGCCGAGGTGGATCGTTCCGACCTCGAGGCGACCGCTGAACGAATCGTGGCCCGTTCGTACGACGTGGAGGAGCGGCTCACCCTCGACGTGACGGTCGCACGCGGAACCGAGCCGGTCGCGACGAACTGGGCACTCAACGACGTCTCGGTCGAGAAGGCCGCCCGGGAACGCATGCTCGACACCCTGGTCGAGGTCGACGGGCGGCCACTGTCCCGCTGGACCGGCGACGGCATCGTGTGCGCCACCCCGACGGGATCGACGGCGTACGCGTTCTCCGCCGGCGGTCCGGTCGTCTGGCCGTCCGTGCAGGCGCTGCTGGTGGTGCCGATCAGCGCCCACGCGCTGTTTGCCCGCGCCCTAGTCATCTCGCCGGAGTCGCGGATCACCGTCCACGTGCACTCGGCCGGCGGCGCGATGGCGTTCTGCGACGGCCGGCGGACGATGGAGCTAAGCGAGGGCGATCGGGTCGAGGTTGTCCGGGGAGCGCAGCCGGTCCGGCTGGCTCGGCTGCGGACCGCGCCGTTCACCGACCGCCTGGTGGACAAGTTCCGGCTGCCGATCAGCGGCTGGCGTGGCCACATCGACGATTGATGTCGCTCGGGGGTGGTGGGCGGTCGCTGCGACAGGCGCGTTAGGCGCGTCGAAGGAGCGCAGCGACTGACGTGCCGAGCGCCGGCGCGGCGAACCGCACGCCACCCCCGGGCGCGCCTGCGGCGGCGAGCCAGCCGGGGCTCATATCGTCGGAGCTGTGCTGGTGGAGTTGCGGTTGCGCGGCCTCGGGGTGATCGAGGACGCGACCCTCGAGCTCGGCCCAGGCTTCACCGCGATCACCGGCGAGACCGGCGCCGGCAAGACGATGCTGCTGACCGGCCTTGGGCTGCTGCTCGGTGGCCGCGCGGACGCAACCGCCGTACGGCGGGGGAGCGAGCGCGCGGACGTCGACGGCCGGTTCCGGGTCGACCCCGACGGCAAGGCGGCGCGGCGTGCGGTCGAGGCCGGCGCCGAGCTCGACGACGACAGCTCGCTGGTCGTCTCGCGCGCGGTTGCGGCCGGCGACGCGGCCGGCCGGTCCCGGTCATTCCTCGGCGGCCGGTCCGTCCCGGTGTCCGTCCTCGGTGAGCTGGCCGAGGATCTGGTCGCCGTACACGGGCAGGCCGACCAGCGCGGCCTGCTCCGCCCGGCCGTCCAGCGCAAGGTCCTCGACCGGTACGCCGGACCCGAGGCCGCGGCGGCGCTCTCGGCGTATGCCAGCGTCTTCGCCGAGCTGGCCGCGGTCCGGGCCGAGCTCGACGAGGTCACCACCCGGCGGCGGGAGCGCATGCAAGAGGCCGACCTGCTCCGGCTCGGGCTGACCGAGATCGGTGCGGTCGGGCCGGCGTCGGGGGAGGACGCCGCGCTGCGCACCGTGATCGATCGGCTCGGCCACGTCGACTTGCTGACCCGGGCCGCGTCCGGCGCACACGAGACGCTGGCCGGTGCCGACGACGCGACCGCGGTCGACGCGCTCGGCCTGCTCGGCGCCGCCCGGCGGGCGCTGGAGGAGGCACAGGGCCGCGATCAGACCCTCGACGACCTCGCCGTACGGCTGTCCGAGGCGACGTACCTGGTCGCCGACGTCGCCGCCGATCTGGCCAGCTACGCCGCCGCGACCGAAGCCGACCCGAGCGGGCTGGAACGGGCGCAGCAGCGGTTGGCGGAGCTGGCCGGGCTGACCCGCAAGTACGCGCCGGACGTCGACGGCGTGATCGCGTGGGCCGAGCGGGCCGCCGCCCGGTTGGCCGAGCTGGACGGTGACGACGATCGCGTCGAGCAGCTGACCACCCGGCATCGCGAGCTGCTCGCCACGCTGGCACACAGAGCCGGGGCGCTGTCCGCCGTACGTACTACCGCCGGGCAGCGGTTGGAGCGCGCGGTCGCGGCCGAACTCGCGGCGCTGGCCATGCCGCAGGCGAGCCTCGTCGTCGCGGTGGAGCAGCGCCCGGACGACCGTGGTCTCGAGGTCGGCGGGCGGCGGGTCGCGTTCGGACCGCACGGAGTCGACGAGGTCGAGTTGTTGCTGGTCGCGCATGCGGGTGCGGCGCCCCGGCCGTTGCATCGCGGCGCATCCGGCGGCGAGCTGTCGCGGCTGATGCTCGCGATCGAGGTGGTGCTGGCCGGTACCGATCCCGTCCCGACGTTCGTGTTCGACGAGGTCGACGCCGGAGTCGGCGGCGCGGCCGCGGTCGAGGTCGGTCGGCGGCTCGCGATGCTGGCCCGTACGGCGCAGGTGCTCGTCGTGACGCATCTGCCGCAGGTCGCCGCGTTCGCCGACGCGCATCTCGTCGTCGCCCGCGACGACGACGACCGGACCGCCACGACGACGGTAAGCCGGGTCGACGGCGAGGACCGGCTGTACGAGTTGTCGCGGATGCTCGGCGGGATGGCCGACTCCGATCTCGGTCGCGGCCACGCGCAGGAGTTGCTGACCGCGGCGGCCGACAGCAAAGCGGCCGCGCGGGCGTGATGGCAGACTGCGCTCAATGAGGGATCGATGAGGATCGCCACGCTTCGCCGGCCCCGTAGTGGCGAGCGATTGCCCGGTGTCGTCGGCACCGCGCGAGTCGACAAGCGAACCAAGCGACTCACCAAGCGGTTGCGACCCGGCGACATCGCGGTCATCGATCACGTCGACCTCGACCGGATCGCGGCCGAGGGTCTGGTGCGCGGTGGTGCGGCCGCCGTCGTCAACATCGCGCCGAGCATCTCCGGCCGGTATCCCAACCTCGGCCCCGAGGTGTTGCTCGCCGCCGGTGTGCCGTTGCTCGACGCGACCGGGCCGGACATCTTCGCGCATGTCCGCGACGGCGATCGGGTCCGGGTGCACGGCGACACCGTGTACGACGACGAAGGCAACGTGCTTGCGACCGGGACCGAGCAGACACCCGAGTTGTTGACCGCGGCGATGGCGGAGGCGCGGGCCGGTCTCGCGGTGCAACTCGAGGCGTTCGCGTCGAACACGATGGAGTACCTCAAGCGCGAACGTGAGTTGTTGCTCGACGGCACCGGCGTGCCGGACATCCGAACCGACCTCGACGGTCGGCACGCGCTCGTCGTCGTCCGCGGTTACGACTACCGGGAAGACCTCGCCGCACTGCGGCCGTACATCCGCGAGTACCACCCGGTCCTCATCGCGGTCGACGGTGGTGCGGACGCGTTGCTCGAATGCGGCCTGCGACCACATCTCATCGTCGGTGACATGGACTCCGTCACTGACGACGCGTTGAGATGCGGCGCCGAGATCGTCGTACATGCGTATCGCGACGGCACCGCACCAGGGCTCGCGCGGGTGCAACATCTCGGGATCGAACCCGTGGTGTTCCCCGCCGCCGGCACCAGTGAGGACGTCGCGTTGCTGCTCGCGGACGACAAAGGCGCGGCACTGATCGTCGCGGTCGGAACGCACGCGACGTTGGTCGAGTTCCTCGACAAGGGGCGGGCCGGAATGGCGAGCACGTTCCTCACCCGGTTGCGGGTCGGCGGCAAGCTCGTCGATGCGAAGGGCGTGAGCCGGCTCTACCGCTCTCGCATCCGGTTGTCGACGTTGCTCATGCTGGTCGTCGCGGTCGTCATCGCGTTCCTGGCCGCGCTGTTCGTAACCCCTGGTGGACATGTGTATTTGCAGTTGTTCGGCGGCAGCTGGCACGAGTTCGCCCGCTGGGTGCGTGATCTGTTCTCATGATTGATTTCCGCTACCACATCGTGTCGATCGTCGCGGTGTTCCTGGCTCTCGCGCTGGGTCTGTTCCTCGGCAGTACGACGTTGCAAGGTGCGGTCTTCCAGGACCTGCAGAAGCATCTGACCAATGCGCAGAATCACGTGAGCGCACTGGAGACGAACGTCGACCAACTGAACAGCCAGCGCAATCACGACCGATCGTTCGACCAGGCCCTCGAGCCGTACGCGGTCGCCGGTCGGTTGTCCGGTCAACTCGTCGTCATCGTGAGTGCACCCGGTGCGAGCGGCGACATCCGGTCGCGACTGATGACGACGTTGGAACGAGCCGGTGCGACGGTGACCGCCGACATCCGGTTGCAGTCGGCGTTGATCGATCCGAAGCAGGACGCATTCCTCGGCGGGCTCGCCGACCGGGTGAGCATCCCGGGTCGCGACACCCCGACCGGCACTGGTGCCGAACGCGTCGTCGCGCAGATCGCCGATGTCGTCGGGGTCCGTCCGGAGACGCGACCACTGCCGTCGACGGTCATCACGAACGTGCTGTCGACGTACGCCGACGGCAACCTGCTGACCACGCCGGCGGTGCATGGCAACCAACCCCGCCCGGGGACGCTCGCGATCCTGTTGACCGGTGCGTCGCCGGCTCGTACCGCCGACCAGCAACTGGTGCAGTCCGAGCAGACGATCCTCGTCGACCTGGCGAAGGATCTCGACGCCAGCAGCCTCGGCGCCGTCGTCGTCGGACCGCCTACACCGAACGGAACCGGGCAGACCGACCTGGTCGCGACGGTGCAGTCCGGCACCGGCAGTGGTGTTTCCGCGGTCCGCGGCGTCGACCAGAGCGCGGGCCGGATCGCGATGGTGTTCGCGCTGGTCGAGCAACTCAACGACAAGTTCGGTTCCTACGGCACCGTTCCCGGTGCGACCCCGCTGCCGACGCCCTCGCCGTGAGCTGGATCCGATCCGCGACGACCGCTTCGGTCGTCGGTGCGGCGGCGTACGCGATGTTGCGCCAGCGGCCGCCGGGTGGCCCGCAACGTTGGCAGCGGGAGAACTATCGCGGCGGCCATCCGTCGCTGCTCGCCGGGCCGGCCGTGACCATCGCTGCGGTGGCCGGTTCGCCTGCACCGTCAGTCGCCGGACTCACCCTCGCGTGCGGCGCACTAGGTCTGTACGACGATCTCGCCGGCGACAGTCACGCCCGCGGGTTGCGCGGGCATCTCGTGGCGTTGCGGGACGGGCGAGTCACGACCGGGATGGTCAAGCTCACCGGTCTCGTCTGCGCCGGTGCGCTGACCGCCGCGGTCGAACGGCGCCGTCCCACGACCGCTGTCGTCGACACACTGCTCGTCGCCGGCAGCGCGAACCTGGTGAACCTGTTCGACCTGCGGCCGGGTCGAGCGCTGAAGGTCGTCGTACTCGCCGGTGTTCCGTTGGCCGGTCGCAGCGCGGCGGCCGGTGCCGGTGTTGGCGCGGCGGTTGCGTTGCTGCCGGCGGACTTGGCCGAGGACGCGATGATCGGTGACTGCGGCGCGAACGCCCTCGGTGCACTGCTCGGTTGGTCGCTCGCGCACGGGCTCGGCCGGACCGGCCGCATCGCCGCGTTGTCGTGCGTCGTCGGGTTGACGTTGGCGAGTGAGCGGGTGTCGTTCACCGACGTCATCGCGCGTAACCGCTGGCTCGCCGCGATTGATGCAGCCGGCCGGCGGCAATGACGCAACCGCGAGTGCAGTCGCTCGCCCGCGCCGCGATCGCCGTCGCCGGCGTCACGGTGCTCGCGCGGGTAGTCGGCTTCGGCCGCGTACTTGTGTTCGCGCACACCGTCGGGCCGAGCTGTCTCGGTGACGCGTACTACACCGCGAACACGATCCCGAACATCTTGTTCGACGTCGTCGCCGGTGGTGCGTTGTCGACGGTGGCCGTGCCGTTGCTCGCGGGGCCGGTCGATGCCGGTGACGGCGACACCGCTGATCGAACGACATCGGCGTTGCTGACTTGGACGCTGCTGGTGTTGCTGCCGGTGCTCGCCGTCACCGTGTTGCTTGCCGGACCGATCGTGCACCTGCTGGTCGGCAACGGTCATCCGGGATGTTCGGCCGCGGCCGAGCGCGCGGTCGGCGCGCGGATGCTCCGCGTGTTCGCGCCGCAGTTGTTGTTGTACGGCGCGGTCGTCGTGCTCACCGGTGTGTTGCAGGCGCACCGCCGGTTTGTCGCCGCAGCGGTCGCGCCATTGCTGTCGAGCGTTGTCGTCATCGGCGCGTATGTGGCGTTCGCCATCGCTGCCGATCGTTCCGAGACCGGCCTCGTTGGTCTCACTCGCGACCATGAACTCCTGTTGTCGGTCGGTACGACGCTCGGTGTCGTTGCGTTGTTGCTGCCGTTGATTTTTCCATTACGCCGCACCGGTCGCCGGTTGCGGCCGACGTTGCGTTTCCCACCCGGCGCGGCCGCGACGGCGCGCCGGCTGGCGATCGCCGGAGCAGTGACGTTGGGCAGCCAGGACCTCGCGACCGCGGGCATCCTGCGACTGGCGAACGACCGCGGCGCGACCGGCGCGGTGGTGCTGTACACGTTGGCGTGGACCGTGTTCCTGGTGCCGTGGGCGGTGCTCGCGGTGCCGCTCGCGACGACGGCTTTCCCGACCATGGTGGCGCGATGGGAAGCCGGCGACACCGCGCGGTACGCCGCCACCGCCGCGTCGACGTCGCGGGCCGTCGTACTGGCCACAGCGGGGGCGGCCGCAGTGCTCGTCGCCGCCGCGTTGCCGGTCGCGCGAGTTGTCATCCTAGGCGCGCCCGGCTCGGCCGCACCGGCGGAGTTGGCCCGCGCGCTCGCGACGTTCGCGCCCGGCCTCGTCGGCTACGGGCTCGTTGCGCATCTGGCCCGCGTGCACGTCGCCCGCGGCGACCCGCGCACGCCGGCGATCGCGACCGGTCTCGGCTGGCTGCTCGTCGTCCTCGCCGACATCGGTTTGGTCATCGCGCTGCCCCGGCACTGGACCGCGGCCGCCCTCGGCATCGGTACGACCGTCGGCATGACCGCAGCGGCGGCCGGGCTGGTGGTCGCGCTCGGCCGGCGGGCCGGTGTCGCGGCGCTGGACGGGCTGGCCCGGACGACCGTCTCCTCGATTACCAGCGCGGTGCTGGCCGCGGGCCTTGGTGCGCTGCTCGCCCACGCGTTGCCGGCCGCGGGCGCGGTCGTGAGTACGGCGGTCAGCGTGGGCGTCGGCGGGCTGTGTCTCGTGCTGTTCGTCGCGGTCATCCGGGTCCTCGATCCGGGCACGTTGCGGCTGGTGTTGCGCGGCCGGGCGGTCGCGCTCGTCCCCGGACTGGGCCGCGATGGCTGACCGGGCGCTGCGGGTGCTGATCGTCGCGCCGGCCAGTTCGGGCGGCATCGGCGCGCACGTCCGGGATCTGGCCGGCGGGTTGCGCGCCCGTGGCCGCACGGTCACCGCCGCCGCGCCCGCGGCGACGATCGAGACCTTCGGGCTGGCTGAGGTCGCCGACCACGTGGTGGCGGCGCCGACCACCAGCCTCGCCGCGCTGGGGACTCTGCATCGGCTGGCCCGTACCGCCGACGTGGTGCACGCGCACGGGGTCCGCGCCGGCGTGATCGCCGGCCTGGCCAAATCCGCGGCCCCGCTGGTCGTCACCTGGCACAACGCCCCGCTCGGTGGCCGGCTACGGCGGACTGTCCACGCGGCGCTGGAACGGGTGTCCGCCCGGCGGGCCGATCTCGTGCTGGTCGCCTCGGCTGACCTGCTCGAACGGGCCCGCGCCGCCGGTGCCCGCGCGGCCGAGTTGATCCCGGTCGCCGCGCCCGTGCCGGTCGCAACGCCATCCGGGGCGCGACCGGTCGACCTGCGCGCCCAGGCCGGCGGCCGGGCGGTCGTCGTGTGTGTCGCCCGGCTGCATCCGCAGAAGCGGATCGACGTACTGATCGAGGCGCTCGCCGGTCAGACCGAGCTGCACGCATTCGTCGTCGGCGACGGCCCGCTGCGCGACCGGCTCAGCCAGCTGATCGCGGCGCGGGCCGCCCCGGTCACCCTGCTCGGCCGCCGGGACGACGTTGCCGCGCTCTACGCCCAGGCCGACCTCGCGGTGCTGTCGAGCGACTGGGAGGCCCGGCCGCTCGCGGTGCAGGAGGCGCTGCGAGCCGGAGTGCCGACGGTCTGCACCGGCGTCGGGGGAGTGGCCGACCTGGTCGGCGCGGCGGCGGTCGTCGTACCGCCAGGCGACCCGGCGGCTGTTCGGGCCGCGTTGCTCGACCTCGCTCGTGACCCTGAACGGCGGGCCACGCTCGCCGACGCCGGGCGACAACAAGCCTCAACTTGGCCAACGGTGGATAACACTGTGGACGCTGTGGATAACAACTACCTCAACCTCCAGTTGAGGCGTAGCTAAGTCGAGGGTTGAAAACCCGGCATGACACGCCGGAACGGCGCCCGCGCGGCGGCCGGGGGTGTTACCGTGAACTTCCGTGGATCGCGCCACTCCCGACCGTGGGAGACCCCCGGCGCACGGACCCGCGGGAGCCCGCTTTGGCACGTTCGAGTAGCGCACCGTCCAGCCCGGTGCGGCACGTCTTCGTCACCGGCGGTGTCGCCTCCAGCCTCGGCAAAGGCCTGACGGCCTCCAGCCTCGGCCGCCTGCTCAAGGCCCGCGGACTGCGGGTCACCATGCAGAAGCTCGACCCGTATCTGAACGTCGACCCCGGCACGATGAACCCGTTCCAGCACGGCGAGGTCTTCGTCACCGACGACGGCGCCGAGACCGACCTCGACATCGGCCACTACGAGCGGTTCCTCGACGAGGACCTGCGCGGCTCGGCGAACGTCACCACCGGCCAGGTCTACTCGCAGGTGATCGCGCGCGAGCGCCGCGGCGAGTACCTCGGCGACACCGTGCAGGTCATCCCGCACATCACGGACGAGATCAAGCAGCGGATCCGCGACATGGGCCGGCCGATGGCCGACGGTGAGATCCCGGACGTGGTGATCACCGAGGTCGGCGGCACGGTCGGCGACATCGAGTCGTTGCCGTTCCTCGAAGCGGCCCGGCAGGTCCGCCAGGAGGTCGGCCGGGACAACGTGTTCTTCCTGCACGTGTCGCTGGTGCCCTACCTCGCCCCCTCCGGGGAGCTGAAGAGCAAGCCGACCCAGCACTCGGTGCAGTCGCTGCGGTCGATCGGTATCACCCCGGACGCGATCGTCTGTCGGTCCGACCGGCCGATCGCCGAGGGGATGAAGCGCAAGATCGCGCAGACCTGCGACGTCGACAACGAGGCCGTGGTCGCCGCCCCGGACGCGCCGTCGATCTACGACATCCCGAAGGTGCTGCACGCCGAGGGATTGGACGCCTACGTCGTCCGGCGGCTCAACCTCCCGTTCCGGGACGTGGACTGGGCGCAGTGGGACGAGCTGCTCCGGCGGGTGCACCGGCCGGCCAAGCACGTCACGGTCGCCCTGGTCGGCAAGTACGTCGACCTGCCGGACGCCTACCTGTCGGTGACCGAGGCGCTGCGGGCCGGCGGGGTCGCGCACGACGCGCGGGTGGAGATCCGCTGGGTGACCTCTGACGACTGCGAGACGCCCGACGCCGCGGCGCGGGCGCTCGACGGCGTCGACGGCGTGCTGATCCCGGGCGGGTTCGGCGTACGGGGCATCGAGGGCAAGGTCGGTGCGATCCGGCACGCCCGCGAGACGAACGTCCCGGTGCTCGGCCTGTGTCTCGGCCTCCAGTGCATGGTTATCGAAGTCGGGCGCCATCTGGCCGGCCTTGACGCCGCGAACTCGGCCGAGTTCGACCCCGAGACGCCGCACCCGGTGATCGCGACGATGGCCGACCAGGTCGACGTCGTCGCCGGCGAGCGGGACATGGGCGGCACGATGCGCCTGGGCGAGTACCCCGCGTCGCTGCGGCCCGGGTCGCTGGTCCGCGAGGCCTACGGCGCCGACTCGGCGACCGAGCGGCACCGGCACCGTTACGAGGTCAACAACTCCTACCGGGACCGGCTCGAGGCCGCCGGCCTGGTCTTCTCCGGTACCTCACCGGACGGTCGGCTGGTCGAGTACGCCGAGCTGCCGCGCGATGTCCATCCGTTCTTCGTCGGGACGCAAGCTCACCCTGAGTTCAAGTCGCGACCGACCCGGCCGCACCCGCTGTTCGCCGCGTTCATCGGTGCGGCGCTGCGGCGCGCGGCCGATTCCGGCGCGGCGATCGGCGGCGTCACGATGCCCGACGAGGCCGTCTCGTCCCGCTCGTGAGCTCGGCCGAATTGCGGGACGAGCCAGCCTCACAACCGGTCCGGTCGTCCACCGACGTATTCCGGTCCGGGCGGGTGATCGACGTACGCAGCGATGTCGTCGAGATGCCGGACGGCTCCACCGCGACCCGCGATGTCGTCGTCCACCCCGGCGCGGTCGGGATCGTCGCGCTCGACGATCAGGAGCGGGTGCTGCTGGTCCAGCAGTACCGGCACCCGGTCCAGCACCGGTTGTGGGAGCCGCCGGCCGGGCTGCTCGACGTCGCCGGCGAGGACCCGCTCGCGGCCGCCCGCCGGGAGCTGTTCGAAGAGGCGCACCTGACCGCGGGGCGGTGGGACGTGCTGCTCGACGCGTTCACCACGCCGGGCATGACGAACGAGGCGGTCCGGGTCTACCTCGCCCGAGACGTCGCCGACGCGACCGGCCCGAAGTTCGCGGTCGAGAACGAAGAGGTCGACATGCCGGTGCGCTGGGTGCCGCTCGACGAGGCGGTCGCGGCCGTGTTCGCCGGCAACCTGCACAACCCGATGGCGGTCATGGGGCTGCTCGCCACCGCCCGGGCCCGCGACAACGGGTTCGGGACACTGCGCCCAGCGGACGCGCCCTGGCCGGCCCGCCGGGCCTAGGCCTCCCGGACGAACCGGATCTCGGTGTTGTTGCCGCTGATCACGTGCACGTAGGTCATGACCGCCTTGCCGGCGTTGTCGAGCGCGATCTGCTGGAAGTCACCGAGCTGGCGATCGGAACCGCAGTTGATGCCCTGGGTGCAGACCGGGCCGCTCTTCACCGCGGTCGCGTCGACCGTCTGCAGCGCGTTCCAGGTGCCGCCGTCGTTGCTGGAGTCGAGGAACGACTCGAACCACTTCGCCGAGGACCCCACCGAGTCCGGCGTACCGGACGTGGTGCTGTGGAACAGGCTCACGACCACGCGGCTGCCGCTGTAGGCGACCCACGGGTAGACGCTCGCGCCGCCGGAGACGATCGTCTTGGGCGTCGCCCAGGTGGCGCCGAAGTCCGTGCTGGTGGTGAACAGCACCGACGACGTGTTGCCGTCGATGGCCAGCCACACCACGGCGAGCTTGCCGTTACCGCCGTCCGCGACCACCGGGAACGCAGCGTCGGTCGTCGCGTTGCTGGCCGGCCCAGGCGTCGTGTTGGAGAAGGTCAGTCCGCCGTTGGTGGAGCGGTAGAAGCCCACGCCGCCGACGCTGGTTGCGTAGACGCCGCCGACCTTGTCGCCGAGAATGCCGCCGTCTTCGGCGACCATGTTGCCGGGCGGGCAGATGCAGCCGGTCTGGTCAAGCGGGCTCGCCGCCAGCATGTGCTGCGGGTAGGTCAGCCCGCCGTCGATCGACCGCGAGACCCACAGGCCGGTCGGGATCTGGTGGACGACGTGGTAGACCCGGCCACCGCTGGTCGCGGCGACCCACTGCCGGTCCTGGCCGGGGATGCCCTGCAGCGGGTTCGCCAGCCAGGTCTGGCCCTTGTCGGTGCTGCTCGCGACGGTCGAGTTGCCGAGCCACAGGTCGGTCTCGGCCAGCGAGCCGTCGGGGGAGATCGCGATGTCGGAGTCGCCGCCGCCGGGCAGGTTGGCCTTGAGGCTCGCCGGCAGCTTGGTCCAGGTGGCGCCGGCGTCGCTGCTGCGGAAGACGTCGGACGGCGAGCCCGGCAGGGTCGAGAACAGGCTGACCGGCGCGTTCACGTACAGCGTGCCGTCGGGCGCGACGTCGATGCCGGGCTCGCTGTCGTCCGCCCCGGAGACCACGACCGGCGTGTTGAAGGTGGCCGCGTGCGCCACTCCGGTGGTGACGATGACGCCGACTGCCGCGCCAACCGCCATCGTCGTGCCGAGCAATGTGCGACCACGCCGCATGAGATCTCCTCAGACTTCTTGGGGCGCCGTGTCATGAGTTATTGACGGTCCACGCCGCTCTACACTTCGGGCGGGCGCAAAGGCGCGTCCGTATTCTACCAAAAAGGTGGGTTCGCGTGCTTATCGGCATCCCGCGCGAGGTCAAGGACAACGAGTACCGCGTCGCGATCACGCCCTCCGGCGTGCACGAGCTGACCGTCGCCGGCCACACGGTTTACGTCGAGAAGGACGCCGGGCTCGGCTCCTCCATCCCGGACGACGACTTCGTCGCGGCCGGCGCCAAGATCCTCGCCACCGCGGACGACGTCTGGGCCGAGGCCGAGCTCGTGCTGAAGGTGAAGGAGCCGATCGCGGAGGAGTACCCGCGGTTGAGGCGTGGACAGATCCTGTTCACGTATCTACACCTCGCCGCGAGCCTTGAATGCACGCGGGCCCTGGTGGACTCCGGGGTGACCGCGATCTCGTACGAGACCGTGCAGCTGGCCGACGGGTCGCTGCCGCTGCTCGCGCCGATGTCCGAGGTGGCCGGCCGGCTCGCCCCGCAGGTCGGCGCGTACCACCTGATGCGCCAGGGCGGCGGGCGCGGCGTGCTGATGGGCGGCGTCTCCGGCGTCTACGCCGCAAAGGTCGTCGTCCTCGGGGCCGGCGTGTCCGGGATGAACGCCGCGGCGATCGCGCTGGGCATGCAGGCCGAGGTGCTGCTGCTGGACAAGAACATCGAGCGGCTCCGGCAGGCGGACCGGATCTACCAGGGCCACCTGCAGACGATCGCCTCCAACACCTACGAGGTGGAGCGCGCCTGCATCGACGCCGATCTGGTGATCGGCGCGGTCCTCGTGCCCGGGGCCAAGGCACCGATGCTGATCAGCGACGATCTTGTCGCCCGGATGAAGCCGGGCAGCGTGCTGGTCGACATCTCGATCGACCAGGGCGGCTGCTTCGAGTCGAGCCGCCCGACCACCCACTCGCACCCGACGTACGAGGTCGCCAACTCGGTCTTCTACTGCGTCGCGAACATGCCCGGCGCGGTCCCGCACACCTCGACGTACGCGCTGACCAACGTGACCCTGCCGTACGCCGAGCGGATCGCGAGCCTCGGCTGGCTGGCGGCGGTCCGCGCCGACGTCGCGCTCGCCCGCGGCGTCAACGCGGTCAACGGCGAGCTGGTGTACGGGCCGGTCGCGGACGCGCACGGCCTGGCCTGGCGCGAGCTCGACGACGTGATCGCCGGCATGCCCGGGGTGGCCGGCTGAGCTCGCCCGCGGCCACCACGTCCCGGGCTATGACGGTGGGGCCGCCGGTAGCACCGGCCGAGGCGGTCCGCTCCTATCTCGACCACCTGGAGATCGAGCGCGGCCTGTCCCGCAACACGCTCGCGTCGTACCGGCGCGACCTGCGCCGCTACCTCGCCGCGCTCGATGGGGTGACCGACCTGGGTTCGGTGTCCGAGGACGACATCGCGAGTTTCCTCGGCTCGCTGCGCAGCGGCGACGCCGACCGGCCCCCGCTGTCGCCCGCGTCTGCGGCCCGAACGATCGTCGCCGTGCGCGGGCTGCACCGGTTCGCGGCCCGGGAGGGCCTGGTCGACGTGGATGCGGCGGCCGCGGTCAAGCCGCCGGTTCCGGCGCGCCGGCTGCCGAAGGCGCTGCCGGTGGACGAAGTCGCCGCGCTCATCGCGGCGGCGGGGGAGGACACGCCGCGCGGACTGCGCGACCGGGCGCTGCTCGAGCTGCTGTACGCGACCGGAGCCCGGATCAGCGAGGCGGTCGGGCTGGACGTCGACGACATCGACCCGGCCGACGCCGCCGTGCTGCTGCGCGGCAAGGGCGACAAGGACCGGGTGGTCCCGGTCGGTCGGATGGCGCTCGCGGCCCTGTCCGACTACCTCGTCCGCGGCCGGCCCGCGCTGGTGGCCGGCGGGCGCGGCACGCCGGCGCTGTTCGTGAACAGTCGCGGCGGCCGGCTGACCCGGCAGAGCGCCTGGACCGTGCTGCAACGCGCCGCCGCCCGGGCGGGCGTGACCGCGAAGGTGAGCCCGCACACGCTGCGGCACTCGTTCGCGACCCACCTGCTCGACGGCGGTGCCGATGTCCGGGTGGTGCAGGAGCTGCTCGGCCATGCCTCGGTGACCACGACCCAGCTCTACACGCTGGTCACGGTCGACCGGCTGGGCGAGGTCTACGCGACCGCGCACCCGCGCGCCCACGGCTGACCTCCGCGTGGGTCTTGCCCCCGGCGCCGGGGGCCACTATCGTCGCCGACTCGTCGGCCTATCTCCGCATCGAGATGTCGCGCCCCCGATTCGCCGTTAAAGAGCTTCGCCGGTAAAGAGATGGAGCAGCTTCTCGCCATGTCGACACAGACCCGCCGCCAGGGCGAGCCGGGCCCCACGGGCCGGCCGCTGCCCCGACTTCCCGAGCCCAAGCCGCTGCACCGCCACGGTCCGGCGAAGGTGCTCGCGCTGTGCAACCAGAAGGGCGGCGTGGGCAAGACGACCAC
>JAVEEG010000355.1 GCA_030840585.1 Frankiaceae bacterium
GTTCATCGACAACATCTTCCGGTTCGTCCAGGCCGGCTCGGAGGTCTCCGCGCTGCTGGGCCGCATGCCCTCGCAGGTCGGCTACCAGCCGACGCTGGAGACCGAGATGGGCCAGCTGCAGGAGCGCATCACCTCGACGCGCAAGGGCTCGGTCACCTCGGTGCAGGCGATCTACGTGCCGGCCGACGACCTCACCGACCCGGCGCCGGCGTCCGTGTTCGCCCACCTCAACGCGACGACCACGCTGTCGCGCGCGATCTCGGAGAAGGGGATCTACCCGGCCGTCGATCCGCTGGACTCGACGTCGACGATCCTCAAGCCCGACATCCTCGGCGAGGAGCACTTCTCGGTCGCCAACCGCGTCAAGGAGATCCTCCAGCGCTACAAGGAGCTGCAGGACATCATCGCGATCCTCGGCATCGACGAGCTCTCCGACGAGGACAAGCTCATCGTCGGTCGCGCCCGCCGCGTCGAGCGCTTCCTGTCGCAGCCGTTCTTCGTCGCCGAGCAGTTCACCGGCACACCGGGCCAGTACGTGCCGATCGCCGAGTCGATCCGCGGCTTCAAGGAGATCATCGACGGCGAGCACGACGACGTGCCGGAGTCGGCGTTCTTCCTCAAGGGCACGATCGACGACGTCGTCAAGGCCGCGAGCGGCAAGAAGGACGAGTAGCGGTCTGATGGCCCACACCCCATTCCACGTCGAGGTCCTCACGCCGGAGGGCTCGACGTTCGACGAGGACGTCGAGATGGTCTCGACGCGGACGGAGATCGGCTCGATCGGCATCTTCGCGCGCCACCAGCCGCTGCTCGGCACGCTCGTGCCCGCCGAGCTGCGCCTGTACCGCAGCGAGTCGGAGATCGTGACCTTCGCCCAGGGCGAGGGCTACGTCCAGGTCTCCGCGGACGGCGTGCTGATCCTCGTCGAGGAGGCCCACCCGCCGGGCGACCTCGACGCCGCCGACCTGCGCGAGAAGCTGCGCAAGTCCGAGGACGCCTACGCGGCGGCCGACGCCGGCAGCGAGGAGAAGCGCCGCGCCGGGCGCGACAAGGGCCGCTGGGAGGCGTTCCTGCGGATCGCCGAGGACGGTCCCAAGAGCTAGTCCACTAGCCGTCAGGCCCCCGGCGGCAGCGGGCGGTCGCGCAGCTTCCCGCTGGCCCACGTCGCGTACGCGCGGGCGGCCGAGCGGTCCTGGCGCTCCTCGTTGTGCTGGATGCCGACGCCGCTGCCGTCGTCCTGGTTGATGAGCCCGCAGTACTGCTCGCTCACCGAGCTCACGCCGACGAGGTTGGGCGGCGGGTCGGCGCGCCAGGCCTCGAGCTGGGCGAGGGCGCGCTCGTGGACCTTCTCGCGCGTGAAGCGCAGCTCGAGCTCGCCGAGCGTCGCGCCCGCGGCCTCCGAGCGGATCCAGCCGCCGGGGCCCGCGTCGGGGTCGCCGGGGTCACACCACTCGACGCGCTGCGCGTTGACGGAGACGTACAGCGGCTCCCCGGCGCCGGACTCCAGCACGCCGCGGATCCGGACCCCGTAGAACGCGCCGTCGCGCGTGACGCGCAGGTCGCCCATGGCGCCAGGATATCCCGGCTGGCCCGCCGGCGGTCAAGCGGTGCGCTTCGCCGAGAAGGCGATGCGGATGTGTCGCCGCCGCGCCGGCGCATGTGCGAGCCTGCCGGGATGCTCAACCGCGTCCTCGACCAGCTGCGCGTGGGCTTTCCCTACATCGTCGCGCTCGGCCTGCCGCTCGCGGGCCTCATCCTCGCCGTCGTGAAGCTCACGGAGAACGAGCGCGAGGATGCGCTGCGGCTGCTCGGCGCGACGCTGGTCGGCGTCGCGCTCTACGCGCTGCTGCTCACGGGCTGAGCCGGCTCGGTCTCGCCGAGGCGCAGGCGGGCGTGCAACCGCGCGAGCGGCCGCGGCGCCCACCAGTTGCGCTCGCCGAGGAGCTTCATGAGCGCCGGGACGAGCAGCGCGCGGACGATCGTCGCGTCGATGGCGACGGCGACCGCCGTGCCGATGCCGAGCTGCTTGATGAAGACGATCTGCGACGTCGCGAAGGCGCCGATCGCGACGATGAGCAGCAGCGCCGCCGCCGTGACGATCCGGCCCGTGCGCTGGATGCCGAGCGCGACCGCCTCCTCGTTGGAGGCGCCCGCGTCGCGCGCCTCCTTGATGCGCGTGAGCAGGAACACGCCGTAGTCCGTGCTGAGCCCGAAGACGATGGCGAGCAGCACGAGCGGCTGCGTGATCTCCAGGCCGCCCAGGCTGCGGTAGTCCAGCAGCCCCTCCAGGCGCCCGTCCTGGAAGACGAAGACGAGCACGCCGAAGGCGGCGCTGAGCCCGAGGACGTTCATGAGCAGCGCCTTGAGCGGCAGGACGACGGAGCCGGTCATGGCGAAGAGGATCACGAGCGTCGTGAGCGCGAGGATCGCGAGCGCGTAGGGCAGCCGGCCGCCGAGGTCCGAGCGCTGGTCGACGAAGCGCGCCGACTCGCCGGCGACGCGCACGGGAAAGCGGTTCCCGCCCGCCGGCCCGGCGCGGATGGCGCCGACGAGGTCCAGCGCGCGCGGCTTGAGCGGGCCGCTGGCGGGGGCGACCTCGACGAGCCACGTGTCGTTGCCGAGGAAGCGCGGCGCCTCGACCCCGGCGACGCCGTCGCGGCGCGCGAGCGTCCGGGCGTAGGCGCGCACCTGCGCGCCGCCGGCGCGGGGCGCGGTCACGGCGACGTGCAGCGGCGACGTCGGTCCCGGCGGGAACTGCGTCTTCAGCGCAGTGTCGACCTGCTTGGCCTCCGTGCTGTCGGGCAGCACGCCGGCGTCGATGCCGGTGAACTGGATCCGCGTGAACGGGATGCCCGCGACGAGCAGCACGGCCGCCGCCGTGACGGCGACGGCGACCGGGCGGCGCATGACGAAGTGCGAGAGGCGATACCAGAAGCCGCGCTGCACGACGACCGGGCGGTGGCGCCAGCGCCGCGGGGCGAGCGCGTCGACGCGCGGGCCGAGCACCATGAGCAGCGCCGGGAGCGCGACGAGCGAGATGAGCCCGGCGCCGAGCGCCGTGAGCGAGCCGCTGATGGCCATGGAGTACAGGAAGCGCTGCGGGAAGACCAGCAGCGAGAGCATCGCCGCGGCGACCGTCAGCGAGCTGAAGACGACGGTCCGCCCGGCGGTCCGCAGCGTGCGCGCGAGCGCTTCGCGCCCGGGTCCGTCGCGCTCCATCTCCTCGCGATAGCGCGAGAGGATGAAGAGCGAGTAGTCGATCGCCAGGCCGAGGCCGAGGCCGATCGCGAGGTTCAGCGCGAAGATCGACAGCGACGTCGCCTCGTTGACGATCCGCAGGCCGAGGAAGGTCGTCATGATCGTCAGCAGGCCGACGAACAACGGCAGGAGCGCCGCGATCGCGCCGCGGAAGACGACGAGCGCGAGCAGGAAGAGCACGGGAAAGGCAAGCGCCTCGGCCTTCGCGAGGTCCTTGGAGACCTGCTCGCCGATCTCGGGCCCGGCGATCGCCAGCCCGCCGACCTTCACCCCGGGAAAGCGAGCGGGCAGGACCTCGTCGAGGCGCTTGCCGGTGTCCTCGCCGTCGAAGCCGCGGCCGACGTAGACGGCGACGAAGCTCGCGCGCCCGTCGTGGGAGACGAACGGGCTCGACGGGCGCGGGTCGTCCAGCGCGGAGCGCGTGTTCGCGACGCTCGGGTCGGCGGCGATCCGCGTGACGACCTCCTCGAGCGTCGCGTGCCCGCGGTCGCTGCGGACGGGCTCCGGCGTGCGCACGAGGACGATGACCCCGGGGCTCAGGTTCTGTCCCGCCGCGGCGCGCAGGGCGTCGCCCGTGACGTTGCTCTCGGACTGCGGATCGATGAAGTCCGTGTCGGGCTCGACGGAGAGCAGGTGCGTCACGGGCACACCGAACCCGCCGGCGATCGCGAGGAAGACGACCGTCGCGGCGAGCTCGCGCGGGTCACCCTTGCGGCCCGTCGGGATGCGCTGCTGCTGCAGCTCGAGGTAGCCGGGCGGGTACTGGTCGGTCATCTCGGACTCGAAGAAACCGGGCGCGATCGCATTGACCCGGATGCCCTTGCGGCCGGTCCACTGCTGGGCCAGGTCGCGGGTGAGGCCGATCAGCGCGGCCTTCGAGGCGGAGTACGCCGCCTGGGGGAGTCCGCCGGTGGTCAGCCCGAG
>JAVEEG010000273.1 GCA_030840585.1 Frankiaceae bacterium
CAATCCGCCCGCCGACTCCTCGACCGACTCGCACGGGTAGTAGTCGGCGACCCAGCGGGCCCGGTCGGACAGCTCGACCGTGATCAGCCGGTCGTCCGCGGCCGGGGTGAAGACCCGGTCGTCCGGCGCCCGCTCCCGCGCCTCCGCCGGCACGTCGGCCGGCACGTCGAGCACCTCGACTGCTAGCGCCCGGTCCAGCCGGAACGTCCGTACGTCGTCGACCGAGCGATCCCAGCCGACGAGGTAGACGGCACCGTCACCGGTGAACACCCGGACCGGGTCGACGTCGCGCTCAGTCGCCTCGTCCCGGGCGGGCACCCAGTAGCGCATCCGCAGCCGCCGGCCGGCGACCGCTGCCGACCGCACGGTCTCGACGATGGACGGCGCGACGACGGGATCGGTGGCCACCGCGAGCTCGGCCCCGGCCACATGACCGCCCGCCGCGTCCTCCAGCTTCGCCAGCGCCCGGTCGACCGCACCGGTCTCCACCAGGCCGGGCGTGCCGAGCAGCGCGCGCAACGCCGCGATCAGGGCTAGCGCCTCGTCCGGCGCCAGCCGCAGCGGCCGGCTGATCGTGTCGGCGTTGGACATCGACACCCGGTCGCCCTCGTACACGACTTCCATCAGGTCGCCCGGGCCGTAGCCCGGCAGGCCGCAGACGAACAACAGGTCGAGGTCCTTGCGGATCTGCTCCTCGGTCACTCCGAACTGCCGCGCGACGTCACCGACCGGCGTGTCCGGGTGCGACACGATCCACGGCACGAGCGCGAGCAGCCGGGGCAGGTGGTCGGTGGCGCCGCTCATGCGCCGACCTCCGCCAGCGCTCGCAGCCGCGCTACGACGACCGCTACGGCGTCGGACGGCTCCTCGATGACCACGTCGGCGCCGTACGGCAGGATCGCGTCGGCCAGCCGCTCGGCGTCGCCGTACGGGATCCGGATGCGGTCCCAGCCCCCGCCGCCGGGTACAGAGTCGCCGGCGGACGCATCGGTCGCGAGCCGGCGGAGGCCGAGACCGCGGCCGGTGCGGACCCGGAGTACGGCGGTCGCGCTCGGCGTCTGGGCGTCGTACGACGCGACCGCGCCGCTCAGGTCCAGGCCGGCCGGCCGGGTGACCGCGCCGGCCGGTCCGACCGCTCGCGGGGTGCCGGCGACCCGGGACAGCCGGAACACCCGGGTGTCGGCGCGGTCGCGATCGTGGCCGACGAGGTACCAGCGGCCGCGCCGGACGACGAGCCCCCAAGGCTCGACCGTGCGCCGGGCGGGCTCGCCGGTGCTCGCGCCCGTCCGGTAGTCGAACGTGACGACCCGGCCCTCGTGTACGGCGGCGGCCAGCGCCGGGAAGGCCACCCCGGTCGCCTCCACCCGCGGCTGCAAACCCTCCGGCAGCGCGACCATCTCGGCGCCGGCGGCCTCCAGCTTGCGCAGCGCGCGGGTGGCCGCGGCACCCATCGCGGCGGTGGTCCACATCCGCGCGGCCAGGCCAACCGCGGCCGCCTCGTCGGGCTCGAACGTCAGTGGTGGCAACGCATAGTCGCCGCGGGCGATCCGGTAGCCGGGCTCGTCGTCGAACGCGCTGTTGGTGCCGGTCTCCAGCGGGATGCCGAGGTCGCGCAGGTCTTCCTTGTCCCGCTCGAACGCCCGCTTGAACGCCTCGTCGCTCGGCGTCTCGTCGTACCCGGGAACCGTCTCGCGGATCCGCTCAGCAGTCAGGAACGAGCGGCTGGCGAGCAGGCAGATCACGAGATTGAGCAGACGCTCCGTCCGGCGGGCCGACACGGTGCGCCACGCTACCGGGGTGACGATGTTGCCGGCCGCCGCAGCGGGAAGGTCGCAGGGGTGACGGACGCGGTCGTGATCGGCGCCGGGCCGAACGGGCTGGTCGCCGCCAACCTGCTCGCCGACGCCGGCTGGTCGGTGCTGGTCGTCGAGGCCACGACCGCGCCGGGCGGTGCCGTGAAGACGGCCGAGGTCACCGCGCCGGGATACCGCAACGATCTGTTCAGCGCGTTCTACCCGCTCGCGGCGGCCTCGCCGGTGTTGCGCGACCTGGACCTGGCCCGCTGGGGGCTGGCGTGGACGCACGCGCCGACCGTGCTGGCGCACCCGACAGACGACGGCCGGGCAGTGGCGCTGCACCGAGAGCCGGAGCGGACCGCGGCCGGGCTGGACGAGTACGCGCCCGGTGACGGCGATGCCTGGTTGGCCCAAGTGGCGATGTTCGAGCGGCTGCGCGAGCCGCTGCTGGGCGCGCTGTTCCGGCCGTTCCCGCCGGTCGCCCCCGCGCTCGGACTGCTGCGCCGGCTGGGTCTCGCGGACGCGTTGCGGTTCGCTCGGTTCGGCGTCCAGCCGCTACGGCGCTGGACCGAGGAGGTGTTCAACGGCGTCGGCGCGGCGTCGCTGGTCGCCGGAAATGTGCTGCACACCGATCTCGGGCCGGAGGCCGCCGGCGGCGCCGTCTTCGGCTGGCTGCTGTCGATGCTCGGCCAGACGGTCGGCTTCCCGGTGCCGGTGGGCGGCGCGGGCGCCCTGACCGACGCGCTGGTCGAACGGCTGCGCGCCAAGGGCGGCCGGATCGTCTGCGGGTCGGCGGTCCGGGAGGTCGTCGTACGGCAGGGCCGGGCGGTCGCCGTACGCACCGCGGACGGGACCGGGTACGCCGCCGGCCGGGCCGTCCTGGCCGCCGTCGACGCGCCGCAGCTGCTCGGCTCGATGGTGGCCCCGGAGCACCTGCCGCGGCGACTGCTCGACGATCTGCGCCGGTTCCAGTGGGACAACGCGACCCTCAAGGTCGACTGGGCGCTGTCCGGACCGATCCCGTGGAAGGTGGCGGAGTGCGCCGGCGCGGGCACGGTGCACCTCGGCGGGCCGCTGGACGCGCTCACCGGGTACGCCGGGCATCTCGCGGTCGGGAACGTGCCGGACCGGCCGTTCGTAGTCATGGGGCAGATGACGACCGCCGACCCGAGCCGGTCACCGGCGGGCACCGAGTCGGCCTGGGGCTACACCC
>JAVEEG010000055.1 GCA_030840585.1 Frankiaceae bacterium
CCGACGTGAAGCGAATGCTCGCGTACTCGTCGGTCGCGCACGCCGGTTTCATCCTCGTCGGCGTGATCGCGCTGAACCGTGCCGGGCTGTCCGGTTCGCTGTTCTACCTGCTGACCTACGGCCTGACCACGGTCGGCGCGTTCGGCATCCTGACACTGGTCCGGGACCCGGATGGCGAGGCGACCCACCTCTCCCGCTGGGCCGGGCTCGGTCGCCGCTCACCGTTGCTCGGCGGTGTGTTCGCGTTCTTCCTGCTCGCGCTGGCCGGCATCCCGTTGACCTCCGGTTTCACCGGCAAGTTCGCGGTGTTCTCCGCGGCGGTGTCCGGCGGCGCGACGCCGCTGGTCGTCGTCGGTGCGATCGCAAGTGCGATGGCCGCGTTCTTCTACGTCCGCGTGATCGTGATGATGTTCTTCGCCGAGCCGGTCGCCGACGGCCCGGTCGTGGTGGCGCCGGGCGGCGCGAGCGCCGGTGCGCTGGCCGTCGCCGTAGCCGCGACGCTGGTGCTCGGCGTGTTCCCGCAGCCGGTGCTGGACCTCGCCAACCACGCGGCGCCGTTCCTGCGATGAGTAATCGCGACGACGTCGCTCGCTTCGCTCACGACGCCGCGCGAAGCGAAACCGCGGTGTCCGGCCCGACGATCGCGGACGCGGGCCTCGATAACTCCCTCCGGACTGGGCTCGACGCGGTCGAGGCGCTGTTGCGCGAGTCGGTGAAGAGCGACTACCCGTTCGTCACCGAGACCTCGGCGCACCTGCTCGCGGCCGGCGGCAAGCGGTTCCGGCCGCTGGTGGTGTTGCTCGCCGCGCAGTTCGGTGACGCCTCGGCGCCGGGCGTCGTACCCGCCGCTGTCGTGGTCGAGCTAACGCATCTCGCGACGCTGTACCACGACGACGTGATGGACGAGGCGCTGTTGCGCCGCGGTGCGCCGTCGGCCAACTCGCGGTGGGGCAACACCGTCGCCATCCTCACCGGCGACTTCCTGTTCGCCCGCGCGTCCGACATCCTCGCCGACCTCGGGCCGGAGGCGGTGCGGTTGCAAGCGCGGACGTTCGAGCGGCTGGTGCAGGGTCAGATTCGCGAGACCGTCGGGCCGGAGGAGGGCAGCGATCCGGTCGAGCACTACCTGCGCGTTGTCGGTGACAAGACCGGCTCGCTGATCGGTACGTCCGGCCGATTCGGCGCGATGCTGTCCGGTGCCGACGAGACCGCGCGCGAAGTGCTAACCCGCTTCGGCGAACGGATCGGCGTCGCGTTCCAGCTCTCCGATGACCTGCTCGATGTCGCGTCGGATTCGGCGGCGTCGGGCAAGACGCCCGGCACCGATCTGCGCGAGGGCGTGCCGACGTTGCCGGTGCTGATGTTGCGCCGCCGCGCCGATGCGGCGGACGCGTCGTTGCTGGAGTTGCTGTCCGGCGACCTGACCGACGACGCCCGGTTGGCTTCCGCCGTGAGCGCGTTGCGCGCGCATCCGGTGATGACCGAGGCGCGGGCCGTCGTACAGCAGTGGGCCGACGATGCCCGCGAGACGTTGCGGTCGTTGCCGTCGGTGCCGGCGAAGGCAGCGCTCGCGTCGCTGTGCGACTACGTCGTCCGCCGAACGGGTTAACCCGCCGACGTACCCGCATCCGGCGGTGCTCTCGCTCGTTGGACAGGTATGTACGACATCGGTGCCGACCAGATCACCCTGCCCGCTGGCGGTCGCCCGGAGCCCAGCGGGACTGCGCACGCGGTCGACCGCGACGGCGAAGTCCTCTGTCGTGAAGAGCGGCCGCGCTATCACTTCCCGTGGCTGGACTGGATCACCGACTCCGAACGAGCGGCGGCCTGCCCGGCGTGTACGACGATCGCGCTCGAGCGCGCGCTGCCGGCCGCCGCGGCCGACGACCCGTACCCGACCGGCATCCCGGCCGTCGGTGTCTCGCTGCTGCCGGAGCAGCCGGCGATCGACTGGCTCCGCTTCCCGCAGGACCTCAGTCTCTGGTCGGCCGACCTCTAGCGGACCGGCCCAAGATCAAGTCGGAGTAGTTCCAGGTTTCGCGCCAGAAATATCCGTGTCCGGCTGCAACAACGCCCACTTGATCTTGACGCGGGCCCTATGGCCTACGAGCCCCGTCGCGGGCGAGCTCGATCTCGGTCAGCGCGAGCGTCTTCAGCCGGATGTCGGAGTCATGCTCGTGCTCGCGCGCGCCGCGCATCGGGTCGCGTAGCCACCAGGCCCACCACGGCGTGATCCACCACAGCAAGGCACGCATGATCCGGTCGACCACGTGTCGTGTTCTCGGCAGCCTGTGGCGCCCGCCTGAGCCCGTAGTCCGCGCCGCCGCCGGCCGCGGGCACAATGGGCGCATGGATCTCACCCCAGGGCAACGCGGCACCGTCGAGCCGCCGGCAAGCGACGCGCCGTTCGAGGCGAAGATGGCGTACTACCGGTCGCAGCACACGACGAAGGGTGTCCGCGCGACGCACATCGTCGGTATCCCGGGCGTCGCGTTCTCGATGCCGTTGCTGTTCGCCCGGCCGCGGGTCGGCGTACCGATGTTCCTCGCGTCGTGGGGGCTTCAGGTCGCTGGCCACCTCGTCTTCGAGAAGAACAAGCCGGCGCTGTCGAAGGGGTTCTTCACGTATCAGTTCTGCGGCCTCGCGTTCTGGTGCGAGGAGATGGTCGACCTGCTCGCGGGGCGCGGGCTCGGCGGCACCGACGACCCGGTCGTGACCATCCCCGAGGCCGCCACCACCGCGAGCTGACGCTGACTCTCGGCATCCTGGCGACGGTCCCGGCCCTCGACCGTCCGGATCTGCTCGCGCCGCCGGTCGCTGCGTTTCTTTCTTCGTGGCCGCACGGCGCTGCGGTGTCGGTCGCCGCGATCGACCCGGACCTCGCCGACACCGCCGCGTTCTGTGAACGCTACGAGGTGGGGCTCGACGTGTCGGCGAACTGCGTCGTGATCGCCGCCCGCCGCGGTGAGGACGTTCGCTATGCGGCCTGCGTAGTACTGGCGACGACGCGGGCCGACGTGAACGGCGTCGTACGGCGGCACCTCGACGCGCGCAAGGCGTCGTTCGCGCCGATGGACGACGCGGTTGCCTTGACCGGGATGGAGTACGGCGG
>JAVEEG010000314.1 GCA_030840585.1 Frankiaceae bacterium
CCGACGCCGTCCACCGCACCGACGAGGTGCCGGCGTGACGCGCGTGGAGGCCGGCGTCGAGCACCGTTACGGCCCCTACGGCGGCCAGTACGTCCCCGAGACGCTCATGCCCGCGCTCAGCGAGCTCGAGGCGGCCTGGGTCGCCGTCCGCGACGACCCCGGGTATCGCGCGCAGCTCGGCGGCCTGCTGCGCGACTACGCCGGCCGGCCGACCCCGCTGTACCTCGCCGAGCGGCTGTCCGAGGTCGCCGGCCGCGAGCTCTGGCTCAAGCGCGAGGACCTCATGCACACGGGCTCGCACAAGCTCAACAACGCGCTCGGCCAGGCGCTGCGCGCCAAGCGCATGGGCAAGCACCGGATCATCGCCGAGACCGGCGCCGGCCAGCACGGCGTCGCGAGCGCGACGGCCTGCGCGCTGCTCGGCCTGGAGTGCGTCGTCTACATGGGCGCCGAGGACATCCGCCGCCAGGCGCCCAACGTCCAGCGCATGCGGCTGCTCGGCGCCGACGTGTCGAGCGTCGACGTCGGCGCGCGGACGCTGAAGGAGGCCGTCAGCGCCGCGATCCGCGACTGGGTCACGACCGTCGCGACGACGCACTACATCATCGGCTCGGCCGTCGGCCCGGCGCCCTACCCGGCGATCGTGCGCGACCTGCAGCGCGTCATCGGCGACGAGGCCCGCGCGGAGCTGCTCGCACGCTCCGGCCGCCTGCCCGACCGCGTCATCGCCTGCGTCGGCGGCGGCTCGAACTCCATCGGCATCTTCACGCCGTTCGTCGCCGACGCCGGCGTCGCGCTCATCGGCGTCGAGGCCGCGGGGGAGGGGCTGGAGAGCGGGCGCCATGGCGCGCCGCTGACCGTCGGCGGCCGTGCGGGGGTCCTGCACGGCTCGCTCTCGGCGATCATGCAGGACGCGGACGGCCAGGTCACCGAGGCGCACTCGATCTCCGCCGGCCTGGACTACCCCGGCTCCGGCCCCGAGCACGCCTTCCTGCGCGACAGCGGTAGAGCGCGCTACGTCGCCGTCAGCGACGCGGACGCCCTGCGTGCCTTCCGCGAGGTCACGCGCCTGGAGGGCATCATCCCGGCGCTGGAGAGCTCGCACGCGCTGCACCACGCCATCCACGAGGACGGCGAGGGCTCGACGCTCGACCTCGTCTGCCTCTCCGGCCGCGGCGACAAGGACCTCGCCGAGGTCATCGCGCAGGATGCCGTCTAAGCCCGCCCGGGACCGCGTGCCGGCGGTCCCGCGCACCGGCGAGGACCGGATCGCCGCGGCCTTCGCGCTGCGCCGCGGGCGCGCCGCGCTCATGCCCTACCTCATGGGCGGCTTCCCGGACATGGCGACGTCGCGCGCGATCGGCGAGGCCTACGCGGCCAACGGCGCCGACCTCGTCGAGCTCGGCGTCCCGTACTCCGACCCGCTCGCCGACGGGCCCGTCATCCACGAGGCCGGCACCGCCGCGCTGCGCGCGGGCGCGACGATCGGCGGCGTCCTCGAGGTCTCCGAGGCGCTCTCGCGGCGCGTCCCGGTGATGCTCATGTGCTACGTCAACCTCGTGCTCGCGCGCGGCCCGGAGGCGTTCGCCGCGACGGCCCGCGAGGCCGGCGTCAGCGGGCTGATCGTCCCCGACCTGCCGTTCGAGGAGGCGCCCGAGATCGAGGCCGCCTGCCTCGAGCACGACATCGCGCTCGTGCCGCTCGTCGCCCCGACGACGACCGACGAGCGCCTGGCGATGATCGGCGCGAAGGCCCGCGGGTTCGTCTACACGGTCTCCGTCACGGGCACGACCGGCGAGCGCACGAGCGGCGAGGACGACTTCCGGCCGATCCTCGACCGCGTCCGCGCGCACACGTCGGTGCCCGTCGCGCTGGGCTTCGGGATCGCGACGCCCGAGCAGGCGGCCGCCGCCGCGCGCGCCGGCGCGGACGGCGTCATCGTCGGCACGCGGCTCGTGCGCGCCGCCGCCGAGGCGGAGGACCCCGCGGCGGCGACCGGGGAGCTGGTTGCGGCTCTCGCCGCCGGGCTCATCCGTTAGTCTGGCGCACTGCTCATGGGCCTCGTCGTCGCCACCACCGTCGGTCTCGTCATCTGGATCGTCCTCTGGGCGACCGGCGAGAAGGCGATGGTCGCGTTCTTGATCACCACGGTCGTCATCATCATCGGCGCGACCGCCCGGATCCTCGCCCCGTACCTCCCCGGCCGGGAGTAATCCCAATGCCCCGCGGGCTTCGGGCGGCCAGCGCCTGCGTGCTGGCCGTGCTGGCATTCGCGGCCGTGGGCTGCGGCGGCACGACGGACGACGGCGCTCCGGCGAACGGGCCGCGGACGCTGACGATCTACTCGAGCCTGCCGCTGCACGGCCCCGACCGCGAACGCTCGCGCGACATGGTCAACGCCATCAAGCTCGCGCTCCAGGAGTCGGGCGGCAAGATCGGCGCGCTGAGCGTCACGTACGTCTCGCTGGACTCCTCGACCGCCGAGGACGACGGCTGGACGCGCGACAAGGTCCTCGACAACGCCCGCACCGCGGTGCGCGACCTCAACGCGATCGCCTACATCGGCGACCTCGACTCCGCCGCCACGGCGCTCTCGCTGCCGCTGACCAACGAGGCCCACGTCCTGCAGGTCAGCCCCTCGAGCACGTACGACGGCCTCACGCGCCCGGGCGGCCGGCGCCCGGCCGAGCCCGAGCGCTTCTACCCGTCCGGGCTGCGGACCTTCGGGCGCATGGTCCCCGCCGACCACCTGCAGGCCTCGGCGCTCGTCGGCTACATGAAGGCCGACGGCGTGCGCCGGCTGGCGCTGCTCGCGGACCGAGACCTCTACGGCGGTGGCCTCGCCGACCAGATCGAGAAGGCGGCCGCGCGCCAGGGCGTCGCCGTCGAGGACCGCGGGCGCATCGACGCGCGCACGGGCGACCTCTCCGACAACGCCGCCGACGTCGCCAAGCAGCACGCCGACGCGTTCCTCTTCGCGGGCGGCGACGCCGCCGGCGCGGCCCGCATCTACCAGGCCGTCGCGACCGCCGCGCCCGGCCTGGCGCTCTACGGCCCCGACGCCGTCGCCGACGATCCCGCCGTCGTGCAACTGCCGGCGGCGACCCTGCGGCGGATGCGCGTGACCTCGCCGCTGCTGCCGCTGCGGATGCTGCCGGGCGCGGCCCGCACGTTCGACGCCCGCTTCAACACGACGTTCGGCCGCCACCCGGCGCCCGAGGCGCTGGAGGCCTACGAGGCGACCCTGGTCGTCCTCGCCGCGATCCGAAATGCCGGATTGAAGGGCAATGACCGCCGCGCCGTGACGAAGGCCTTCTTCGCGACCCGCGACCGCCCGTCGGTCCTGGGCACGTACTCCATCGACCGCAACGGGGACACGAGCCTGCGCACCTTCGCGGGCAACCGGCTGACGCGGTCGGGCCTCATGCTCGACAAGGTGTTGAAGATCCGCCGCTGAGGAGCGTGCACGCGCCCAACCAACCCGTGCAGGCGGGGTGTTAACGGGTGTACGATCGCCCGGCTCTCAATTCCAGCCCCAACGAGAAGGGATTCATCTTGCGCTTGAATCGAGTAACCCTGGCCGGCGCGTTGTTGCCCGTGCTGGCGATCGGGGTTGCGGCCTGCGGCTCCGACAACAAGTCGAGCAGCAGCAGCGGCGGCGGCAAGGCGGCGGGCTCCACCCTCACGATCTACTCCTCGCTGCCTCTCCAGGGCACATCTCGCGGCCAGTCGACCGCCGTCATCAACGGCGAGAAGCTCGCGCTCGACGAGGTCAACAACAAGGTCGGGAACTTCACGCTGAAGTACGTCTCGCTCGACGACTCCACGGCCCAGAACCCCGGAACCGCTGACGAGGGCCAGACCGCGCAGAACGCCCGCCAGGCGGTGCGCGACAAGTCCACGATCTTCTATCTCGGTGAGTTCAACTCCGGCGGCACGAAGGTCTCGCTGCCGATCCTCAACAAGGCGAACATCCCGCAGATCAGCCCCTCGAACACCTACATCGGGCTGACGACGAACGAGCCCGGCTCCGAGCCCGGCGAGCCGCAGAAGTACTACCCGACCGGCAACCGCACGTACGCCCGCGTCGTGCCGCGCGACAAGGTCCAGGGTGCGGCGCTCGTCACCACGATGAAGGAGGACGGCTGCAAGACCGTCACCCTGTGGAACGACAAGTCGACCTACGGCGCCGGCCTGGCCCGTAACGTCAAGCTCTCCGCCGAGTCGGCCGGCCTGACGATCCAGAACGAGCAGGGCACGGACAAGAACGCGCCGAACTACCGCTCGATCGCGTCGAAGATCAAGTCCGACTGCTTCCTCTTCGCCGGCGTCACCGGCGAGAACGGCGTGCAGGTCTACAAGGACGTCGCCGCTGCCGCGCCCAACGCCAAGCTCTACGGCCCGGACGGCGTCACTGAGGAGGCGTTCACGAACCCGAAGAAGGGCGGCATCCCGGCCTCCGTCGGCGCGCGGACGAAGCTCACCGTCGCGACGCTCGGCGTCAAGGACCTGCCCGGAGCGGCACCGGTCCTCGCGAAGTACAAGGCGAAGTACCACACGCAGACCGTCGACCCCTACGGGATCTACGGCTACGAGACGTTGTCCCTCGCCCTCGACTCGCTCAAGCGCGCCGGCGCGCAGGCCAACGACCGCGCCGCGGTCATCAAGGCCCTGTTCGCGACGAAGGACAAGCAGAGCGTCCTCGGCACGTACTCGATCGACGCCAACGGCG
>JAVEEG010000315.1 GCA_030840585.1 Frankiaceae bacterium
GAGCGTGAGCGGGTTGTCATCGCCCGCGATGCGGTTGAGGTGCACGGTGTCGCACCCGCCGCAGCGGTGGACGAGCGCCCATTCGCCATCCGCGCGCACGCAGACGGCGATCGGCTCCATGGAGCCGGCGCAGTCGGCGCCGCGGTCGCCGGGGACGTCGTCGTCGAGGTGGCGGCTCCACAGGCAGCTCGGGCAGTGGTTGCGGTGCATGGTTCCCGGCGCGTCCATGGACACGTCGAGGGAGCAGTTGCGACACCGGAAGGTGTCCGGGCTTCGGCGCCGCGGACGGTTGCGCTGATCGCGCGACAAGGGGACCTCCGAGGAAGAGCGCTACGAGGGACGGAAAGAGGCGTCGCGCGGGGGCCGGCTCAGCCGGGGCGGCGCGACGTGGTCTGTTCCGTGGCGGCAGTCATAGGTCTTCACATGCCCCTCGCCGTTGGCAGAGGCGCGGTGAGGCTAGCGTCCCGCTCCGGACGCTGTCAAGCGTTCGGCGCGCCGTCCGCGTCGCCGCGATCCGACCAGGCCGCCAGCGGCGACGACGCCGCCGGCCCCCCGCCCGCGTACACCGCGCGGAACCACAGCTCGGTGAGCTGGCGGACGGCCTCGCGCATGTCGCGGCCGTGGCGGATGACCTCGATCGTGAGGTGGCGCTCGACCATCGCGCAGAGCGCCTGCGCCGCCACGCGCGCCGGGATGTCGCCGGGCGCGATGCCGCGCAGCTGGTCGCGGGCGATGCGCGCCTCGGCCCCCGCGATGAAGCGGTTGACGTAGGGCTCCCACTGCGACGGCATGTGCTCGTCCTCGCCGTAGAGGTGCGCGGCAAGCATGAGGATCGGGCCGTTGCGGTTCACGACGCCGACGAAGCGCGCGAGGCCGAGCGCGAGCTCCATCCGCGGGTCGCCGCTGCCCTCGAAGTACGGCGACGCGGCGTCGTCCATGTCGGCGAAGGCCTGCTGGATGAGGCGGTCCATGACGGCGCGCTTGTTCTCGAAGTAGAAGTAGACCGTCGTGCGGCTGACGAACGCCCGTCGCGCGATCGTGTCGATCGTGACCTGGTCCTGCGTGCCCTCGCTCAGCAGCTCGCGGGCGGCCTCGAGGATCGCGTCCTCGGTCGCGTTGCGCGGCGCGAGCGCGCCGGGGGGGACGTCGGTCGACGCCGGGCTATCGGCTGGCTTCGAAGTGGGCAGCGATCCGCTCGCGAGTCTGGGCCGGGGTGACGATCTCGTCGATGAACCCCTGCTTCGCGGCGATGGCAACCGGGAGGTGCTCTTCCTCGTAGGCGGCGGCCAGCTCGTCGGCGTCGGCTCCGGCCTCGAGCTCGCGGCGCTTGACGATCTCGATCGCCTGCGGCGCACCCATGACGCCGATCCTGGCGCCGGGCCAGGCGAGCGTCAGGTCGTTCCCGAGATCGCGGCAGTTCATGACGATGTACGCACCACCGTACGCCTGTCGGAGCGTCACCGTCACCCTCGGCACCTCGGCGACGGAGAATGCCCGCAGCAACTCGGCGCCGCGGCGCAGCACGCCCTCCCTCTCCTGACGCGTGCCGGGGCGGTAGCCGGGCGTGTCGGAGAGCACGACGAGCGGGATCCCCCAGCGGTCGCACATGTTCACGAACCACGCGCCCTTGTCCGACGACACGGCGTCGAGCACCCCGCCGAGATAGCGCGGCTGGTTGGCGATGACGCCGACGGGATGGCCGTCGATGCGGCCGAAGCCGACGACCATGTTCTTCGCGTAGCGCTTGCTGAGCTCGAAGAACTCGCCGCCGTCGAGCAGGTGGCGCGTGACGTCGCGCACGTCGTAGACGAGGCGCTGGTTCTTCGGGATCGTGGCGTCCGGGGCGCCGGCGAGCGGGTCGACGGGCTCCCGGAACGGCAGCGGGGCGCCGAGCGTCGACGGGAAGTACGAGAGGGCCTGGCGGATGAGGTCGGCCGCCTCGGCGTCGTCGTCGGCCTCGACGTGCGAGACGCCCGACTTGCGGTGCACGCGCGGCCCGCCGAGCTCCACGCCGGTCACCTGCTCGCGCGTGACCTTCGCGATGACCCGCGGCCCCGTGAGGAACATCTGCGCGCCGTCGCCGACCATCATCACGAGCGTGCCGAGCGACGGCGAGTACGCCGCGCCGCCCGCGCAGGGCCCGACGATGACGCTGATCTGCGGCACCTTCGCCCGCGACGTCGCGCGGAAGATCGACGCGTACGCGCCGAGCGCGCCGATGCCCTCCTGCAGGCGCGCGCCGCCGGAGTGCAGGAAGCCGACGACCGGCACGCCGGCCTTGTCGGCCGCCTGGATCGTGCTGACGATCGTCGCCCCGCCGCCCTGGCCGAGCGAGCCGCCCTTGTGCTTGACGTTCTGCGACCAGACCCGGATCGGCCGCCCGGCGACCCGTCCGGACCCGGCGATGACGCCGTCGCCGGACTCGCTGCGGATCGGGTGAAACGAGCCCTCGTCGCAGAGCAGCTCGATCCGCGCGATCGCGGGCAGGGGCGGCTCGGGCTCGGCAGTGACGGCGACGTCGCTCGCGGCAGCCTCCGTACTCATGCTTTGCGGAACGCGAGGCAGGCGTTCTGGCCGCCGAAGCCGAACGAGTTGCTCAGCGCGAACTCGATGTCCGGCGCCTCGCGCGGGCCGTCGGGGATGTAGTCGAGGTCGCAGTCGGGATCGGGCTCCTCGAAGTTCAGCGTCGGCGGCAGCAGCCCGCGCTGCAGCGCGCCGAGGACGGCGATGGCCTCGACCGCGCCGGCGCCGCCGAGCAGGTGCCCGATCGCGGACTTCGTGCTCGACACCGGCGGATGGCCGCCGTTGAACACCGCGTGGATCGCGCGCGTCTCGATGCGGTCGTTGAACGGCGTCGACGTGCCGTGGGCGTTGATGTAGCCGACCTGCTCGGGTGTCACGCCGGCGTCGGCGAGCGCCGCGCGCATGGCCTTCTCGGCGCCGCGGCCCTCGGCGTCGGGCTGCGTCATGTGGAAGGCGTCGTTGGACGCCCCGTAGCCGGCGACGTAGCCGAGGATCTTCGCCCCGCGAGCGCGCGCGTGCGCGGCCCGCTCCATGACGACGACGCCCGCGCCCTCGCCCATGACGAAGCCGTCGCGGCG
>JAVEEG010000350.1 GCA_030840585.1 Frankiaceae bacterium
GATCGCGCGCAGCCATCTCGTCAACGCGGTCGCCGACACGAACGCGAAGATCAAGTCTGGCAACCTGGGGACCTGCCTCGGCCTGTTCACCGGCGTCCGGTGCTACTCGGCCGACCCGGACAAGTACGCCCTGCTCGGCGTGGAGGACGGCCTCGAGGTCCTCGGGAGCGGCACGGCGCACTTCGGCGGCTACTCCAGCGGGCTGCTGGTCTACACGGACTTCTGATGGCTCGCCACGGGATCAGCGGGCGGTGAAGTTTAGGATGAGCTGCGCCGCCGCCAGCGGCACGTCGAGCTGCGGCGCGTGGCCGACGTCGTCGAGCTCGACCCAGTCGGCGGTCGGCAGCCAGTCGCGCCGGTAGCGCACCGCGCTGACGGGCAGCGGCAGCAGCCGGTCGCTCATGCCCCACACGATCCGGACGGGGCAGGTCACGCGCTCGGCGTCGAGCTCGTAGCCCTCGCGCAGCGCGCAGTCGATCATCGTGAGCGCATCGCAGCCGGCCGCCCCGCGCAGCTGGTGGGCGAGGAGCTCCGCCGGGATGTGCTCGAACGCGACGGTGTTCATCTCCGTCGCGCTGCGGCGCCCCTGCACCGTCGACATGAGGGCGTCGGCGGACAGCGCGGCGCCCTGGAGCCCGCGGTGCATCTCCGCCTGGCGGTGGGCGATCGCGGGATAGAAGTCGCCGCCGCGCTCCCAGCCGCCGGCCGGCGCGAGGGCGACGACCGACCGGGCGCGGCCACGCGCCGCCAGCTGCAGTGCGACGAACCCGCCGAGCGAGTTGCCGACGAGATGCGCGGCCGCGAAGCCCGCATCGTCCATCGCCCGCTCGACGGCGTCCACGAGGCCGCCGTAGCCGGCCGCAGCGTCGAACGCCGGACCGCCGGCGTGCCCGGCGAGCGTCGGAGCGAGGACGTCGTGGCGACGCTCCAGCGCCGGGAGCACGAGCTCCCACGTCCTCCACGTGTCCATGAAGCCATGCAGGCAGACCATCGGCGGGCCGTCCCCGCCACGGTGCGCCGCCGAGAACCCCGGAACCATCGACCGAACCTAGCGCCGTCTGTCGTTCGCGCCCGGGGACGGCGACGGCGGAGAACCGCCCTGCGAGGGGTGACACATGTCATGTGCAAGTGAGGCCGGGCGGCACTTACGCCGCCGCTCCGGCGCGCCTACCTTCATGACATGCCCGCAATCGAAGTACGAGACATCCACAAGCGCTACGGCGACGTGGAGGCCGTCCGCGGCGTCAGCTTCGACGTCGCCCACGGCGAGGTGTTCTGTCTGCTGGGGCCCAACGGCGCCGGCAAGACGACGATCACCGAGATCGCCGAGGGTCACCGCGTCCCGACGTCGGGAAGCGTGTCGGTCCTCGGGCACGATCCCGGCAGGGGCGCGCGCGAGCTGCGCGACCGCATCGGGGTCGTCCTGCAGTCCTCCGGGATCCAGGAGGAGCTGACGGTCGGCGAGCTCCTGGAGATGCACGGGCGCTGGTACTCGCGCTCGCTGACGCCCGACGCGCTCATCGACCTCGTCGAGCTCGACGCCAAGCGCGACACCCGCGCCGGCGAGCTGTCCGGCGGCCAGCGCCGCCGCCTGGACCTCGCGCTCGGCCTCGTCGGCGACCCCGACCTGCTGTTCCTCGACGAGCCGACGACGGGCTTCGATCCGCACGCCCGCCGTCACGCCTGGTCGACGATCCGCGAGCTGTGCTCGACGGGCAAGACGGTCTTCCTCACGACGCACTTCATGGACGAGGCGCAGTTCCTCGCCGACCGCGTCGCGGTCATGGTCGACGGCAAGATCGTCGCGTCGGGCCCGCCCGAGGCGCTCGGCGGCCGCGACGAGCTGCCGACGGAGATCCGCTTCGCGCTGCCCGCCGGGACCGGCCTCGCCGGCCTGCCGGAGCTGCCCGGGGCGGCCGTCAGCGAGGACCGCGACGAGGTGCTCGTCACGACCCCGCAGGGCGTCGCCGCCACGCACACGATCACCGGCTGGGCGCTGGAGCGCGGGATCGCGCTGTCGCGCTTCTCCGTCTCGCAGCCGACGCTCGAGGACGTCTACCTCGCGCTCACCTCCAACAACGAAGAGGCCACGTCATGACCGCCGTCCCGCACTCCACCCTCGGCCGCGACCTGCGCCTCGTCGGCTGGCAGGTCCGCTACCAGCAGCTGAGCTTCTGGCGCAACCGCCGCGCGGCGTTCTTCTCGCTCGTCTTCCCCGCGATGTTCCTCGTGATCTTCGGCGGGCTCAACGGCAGCACGACGCTCGACGTCCGCGACCACCTGTCGTTCATCGACTTCTACACGCCGGGCATCATGGCCTACGCGGTCCTGCTCATCTGCTTCAACAGCACGGCGCTCATCTTCGCGACGCTGCGCACCGACGGCACGCTGAAGCGCATCCGCACGACGCCGCTGCCGTGGCTGTCGTACGTCGCCGGCGCGGTCGCCTCGACGACGATCGTGCTCGTGCTCTCGATCGTCCTGCTCTTCGCCCTCGGCGTGCCCGTCTTCGGGGCCCACGTGCCGGGTGAGAAGATGATCGGGCTGCTCGCCACGCTGGCGCTCGGCACGGTGGCGTTCACGACGCTCGGGATCGCCGCCGCGCGGCTCATCAAGAGTCCCTCCAACGGCGGCGGGCTCATCAGCGTCCTGACGCTCCCGATGGTCTTCATCTCGAACATCTGGTTCCCCCTCGACGGCTCGCCCGCCTGGATCCAGGACATCTCCAAGGCGCTGCCGCTGCGCCCGCTCGCCGACGTCCTGCAGGCGGCCTTCGACCCGCGCTTCTCCGGCACGGGGATCGTCGGCAACGACCTCATCACGCTCGCGATCTGGTCCGTCATCGGGATCGCGCTCATGCGGCGCTACCTCACGTCGCTCGCGAAGGCCGCGTGACATGACCG
>JAVEEG010000099.1 GCA_030840585.1 Frankiaceae bacterium
ACGCACGAGCTGTCGCTCTACACCGCCGACATGAACACGCCGAAGCCGTCGACGCCGACCGCGCAGCGCACCATCGCGAACCTGTCGGCGTGGACCGGATCGACCTACCTCGGTTTCACCGGCGGCACCGGCACCGATGTGTTGACGCAGGTCGTCAAGTCATGGTCGGTGCACCAACCGCTCGATGCGCCGGATTCGGTGACCGCGGTCGCCGGCCCGGCCGGCGCTACCGCCGGGCACGGCACCGTCACGGTCAGCTGGTCACCGCCCGCCGACGATCCCGGCGCGACACAGGTCACGTCGTACACGGTCTATCGCTCGACCGACTCGAACAGCCGCGGCACCGCGATCGGCTCGCCCGGCGCGAGCCCGTTCGTCGATGACACGGCCACCGGCGGTACGGCGTACTACTACACCGTCACGGACACCGCTCGCGGGCTGGAGTCGCCGGGTGCGACGAGCAGCCAGGTCACCGCGCCGAAGACGTTGCCGAGTGCGCCGACCGCGCTGACCGTCGACTCGACGGTCAGCGGGCAAGCGGTGCCGACCGGTGGTGGATCGGTCAGCCTCAGCTGGACCGCTCCGGCCGACTTCGGCGGGGACACCGGCGTCGACTACGACGTGTTCCGGTCGGTCAACGGCGCCGGTTTCGTCAAGGTTGCCAACGGGATCTCCGCGGTTCAGTACACCGACAGCAACCTCGGCGCGGCGCACTACGCGTACAAGGTCGAGGCGGTGAACAGCCAGGGCAACGGGCCCGACAGCAACACGGTCAGCCCCGACATCACGACGGTGATCTCGGCCCCGGTCGCCGCCGCGGGCGCGCCGCAGGACGTTACTCTCGCGGTCGACGGGAAGGGCCGCACGGTCCTGACGTGGTCCGCGCCGGCCGAGACCAGCGGCTCGACCGTCGATCACTATTCGGTGTATCGCGCGATCGGTGACGAGACCGCACCGAGCGCGTCGTTCACGCTCTACCAAGACGGCGTCACCGCGACTTCACTGCCGACGCAGTCGTTGAACGCCGGCACCGGGTTCGTCTCGTACTACGTCGTCGCGGTCCTCGCCAGCAGCGCGACCTCACCGGCGTCCAACACCGCGACCGTGTTCATCCCGGAAGCGCCGATCGTGCAGAGCGTGACCAACCCGTCGAACGGCCACGTGGTCGTCACCGGGTCGGTGCCGAACCTGCCAGGGTCGGTGAGTGTCAGCTACACAGTGCTCGCGTACGACGGCAACAACATCTGCGTGACCTGCACGAGTGTCCCCGACGGCAACGGCGCGGACATCGACGACATCGGCAGTGGTCACTGGCGGTTCCGGCTGGTGCCCACTACGACATACGGCGGTGGCAGCGCGCTCGGCCCGGCGTCCAACCTCAGCGCCACCACGCTGGCGTTGCACACGATCCGCTACGTGTCCGCGGCCATCGGCGACGACGGCAGCGACTGCACTGCGCAGGCCTCGCCGTGCGCGAGCATCAGCGCCGGGCTGGCCAGCGCGAAGTCCGGCGACGAGGTGCTGGTGAGCCCCGGCACGTACGCCGAAGGCGCCGATGTCTCGACGTCCGGCCCGGTGCTGGGCTCGTACGGCTTCCACTACACGGGCGCCGCGATCACGAAGCCGGTGCAACTCGTCGCGGCCTCGACCAGCAGCGACCCCGTGGTGATCAACGCGACCGGTCACGACAACGGTCTGGTGATCGACCTCGGCGACAACTTCGACAACTCCACCAACGCCAGCAGCTCTGGCCCGGTCATCAACCCGGACGTCGTCGTCAGCGGCTTCACGATCCAGAACGCGGATGCCGAGGGTCTGTTCGCGTTCAACTCCGACGCGTTGCGGATCGCGGACAACGTGCTGCAGTACAACGGCAACGGATCCGGCTTGCACCTCGCCGGTGTCACCCGTTCGGTGGTCATCGACAACGTCGTAAACAACAACAGCGGCGGCATCCTGATCGACGACGGGCTGGTCGACTTCCCGCAGATCAGCCTGCCGGTCGAGGGCAACACGATCACGCACAACACCGTCGTCGACAACACGCACGACTCGGGCATCGCGCTCGCCGGGCAAGACCGATCGACGCTGTTCGGCGGCTTCGCCCTCGGCATCTTCAACAACCTGATCTCGAACAACACCTCAAGCTTCAATGTCGAGGGCGCCGGCATCCTGCTCACGGTCGACGCGCCCGGTGACGCGGTCTACCAAAACACCGTGCGCGGGAACGTCTTCGCCAACGACGGATTGCCCGGAGTGACCCTGCACGCGCACGACGCGCTGGCGTACATGGACGACAACGTCATCGAGGCCAACCAGATCACCTCCACGGGCCTCGGCACTGTCGAGCCGGGTGACTCCGCCGCGGGCGCGCACGCGACGACCGGCATCTCGATGCTCGGCCTCGCCGCCGACCCCATCGGTGGCACCGTCGTCCAGGACAACGTGATCAGCGCAGTGCACTACGGCATGTTCCTGAACGAGGCCTCGTCGTCGTACGTCTCCGGCAACGGGTTCAACGGCGTCAGCGTCCCGATGACATCGATCCCCGGGCCGAAGAACGTGTACGTCGGCCGCGGCACGAACGGACACATGTACGTCAACCGCGGCGCCATCGGCCAGGCCAGCGACTTCGGCGGCGCGTTGGCCGCGCCGCCAGCCGTCGGTGCGGTGCCGACCTGGAACGCCAACGCCGGCTACTGGTCCGCCACCTTGTCGCCGGTCTACGTCGCCCGCACGACGGCCGGCCGGATCGCCGTGCGCAGCGACTCGGTCAGCTGGACCAACCTGCCGGCGCCGACCAGCCGCGGCCGGCTCGTCGCGTTCATCGGAGCGCCGGCGGTGGCCGGCAGCTCGGCGCTGGACAACGGCCTCGGCACCGGCCGGTCCTTGGTCGGCGTCGCCGCCATCTCGACCACCGGCGACCTGTGGCTGACCTCGATCGTCCTCGGCCCGAACCGCAACGTCGCCGGCGTCAGCCGCGCCTGGCGCAACTTCGGCAAGCCGACCGGCACGGCACTGACCGGCACGCCAGCCCTGGTCGGGGTGTTCTTCACCAACACGGCCTTCGCCGCCGCGCGCAACGGCTACCTCTACTCGCTCGCGTTCGATCCGTCGACCGCCGACTGGCGCGGCGTCGGCAACCCGTGGGTGCGGCGTGGCTACCGCGCGGTCACCGTCGCCGGCTCCACCTCGCCGGACGGCTACCGCAGCGCGCTGCTGCTCGGCAACCCGAACGGCACGAAGCCCGGCCTGCGGTTGACCCAAGTCGTGTTCGTCGGCGGGGTCGCCGGCCGGCTGGGCGCGGTGAACGCGATCTCGCTCGGCCAGCCCGCGGTCGCGGTCGCGACGAACGGCATCACCGACGCGTTCCCCGGCGGCGGCTCGGCGCTGCTGACCACCGGCGCGGTCGTGAAGAACTTCCGCACCGTCATGGTCGGCGGCGTCGGCGCCGTCGGGCTGAATTGACGCAGGGCTGAATTGACGAAGCGAGCTGGCGCTGCGCTGCTGGTCGTACTCGCGACGGCCTGTAGCGGCGGCTCGGCGACACCGGTCGCAACCGGTCCGAGCCCGTCGCCGAGCAACACCGTCCCGGGCCTGATCAGCGCCACGGCGGCCGTCCCCGCGGACTACCTCGCCGGCGTCGACAAGATCTGCGCGACGTCGGTCGCGTCGCTGCGCCAGCGCGGTCCCGCGCCGCTGGCCCCGACCGATCCGCGCCAACTGACCGCGAAGCAACTGCGCGGCGCGGCGCCGTACCTGCAACGGGGCGCGGACATCCAGCAGCACACGGCGGTGGCCATCGCGGGTCTCGCCAAACCGACCGCGGGCGCCGATGCGTGGGCGGTCTACGTCACCGCGGTGGGGCAGTACGCCGACGGCGCCGGGGCGGAGGCGGCGGCGGCGAAAGCCGGTGACGTACCACGGTTCCTGGCCGCGGCGGAGCGCCTGCTCAGAGCGCAGCGGGCGGCACAGGAGTCCGGCGTCACCGTGGGCTTCGGCGCGGGCACCGCCTGCGCCCGATTGTTCTGAACCGGCCATAATGGACGGTAGTAGCGGGCTGCCCCAGCCCGCCGGGAAAGGGGTTTCGCATGGCGGCGATGAAGCCGCGCACCGGTGACGGCCCGCTGGAAGTGACCAAAGAGGGCCGCGGCATCGTCATGCGCGTGCCGCTGGAAGGTGGCGGGCGACTCGTCGTCGAGCTCACTCCCGACGAGGCGACCGCGCTCGGCGAGGCGCTGAAGAGCGCCGTCGGCTGACCCAGAAGACGCGCTACCCGGCCCCGGCGGACCACCGTCCCCGGGGCCGCGCGCTGTCCTGTGCCGGCGCCGCGGGGAGCAGGACGAGGGCTAGGGGAGTCAGCGCATGCATCCGACCGTGAGCCTGGTGGCCGGCCCGCTGAAGGCCGACGCGCCGGTCGTCGCCGTACCCGTCCGGCCCGGCGATCCGGCGCCCGCGCTCGCGGCCGGGGTGGACGTGGTCGCGGCGCTCGGGGTCGACGCCGCCGCGGTTCTCGCGGCCCGCAAGGCGAAGGGCGAGCCCGGCGAGGTCATCGAGGTACCGGTCGCACGCGACGGCGTCGACACCCTCGCGTTCGTCGGGATCGGCGACGGCCAGCCGGCCGCGCTGCGGAAGGCCGCGGCTGCGCTGGTACGGCGGGCCGGTAGCGCGACCGCGGTGGCGACGAACATCGCCGACGGCGCCGAGCCGGAGGGGTTCGCGGCGGTCGCGGAAGCGGCGACGCTGGCCCGGTTCTCGTTCAGCCGGCGCAGCGAGCCGAGCGACAAGCCACCCCTGGAGGTACGGCTCGTCGCGCCGGCCCGGGACAAGGCCGCAACGGCAGCGGT
>JAVEEG010000158.1 GCA_030840585.1 Frankiaceae bacterium
TCGCACAGGCACCGGGTACTCCAGCAGCAGCGGGTCGCCGGCCGGCCGCTCGGCGAGGTTGATCGCGGCCGACTCCGGGTCGCGCGAGGCGACGAGGTCGCACAGCAGCGACAGCGGGACCCCTTCGACGAGCAAGGCCATGACCGGGGAAGTCGCCATGCCGCCCTCCTCAACTCGCGACGAACCGGAATTACACAAGTGTGATTCGGCAGCCGCGACGGCGGACTTGAGCGATCAGACGAGGGTGCCGTCGAGCGCCGAATGCCCGACCCGCACGAGTGGCCCGATCCGTTGCGCCATCTCGATGAAGCCCTCGCCGATCATCGCGCCGGCCCGGCCCCGGGCGGCCACGCCGGCACATACGACGGCGAGCTTGAAGCAGCCGAACCCGACGTACCAGGGCAGCGCGGACAGGTCCCGCCCGGTCGCGCCGGCGTAGCGCTCCAGCAGGTCGCGCCGGGTCGGGAAGCCGGGCAGCATCGTCACCGACGGGACCGCCATCGAGTCCTGCCTGGCCTCGCCGTCGCCGGCCTCCTGCCAGTAGACGTAGAGCAGCCCGACGTCGGCGAGCGGGTCGCCGAGCGTCGACAGCTCCCAGTCGAGGACGGCCGCGACCCGGCCGGGTTCGCTCGGGTGCAGCAAGACGTTGTCGAGCCGGTAGTCGCCGTGCACGATCGGCCCGGCCGGCTGGTGCGGCATCTGCTCGGCGAGCCGCGCGGCCAGCCGGTCGAGCTCCGGCCCGGACTCTTCCTCCGGCTGGCGGGTGAACTCCCACTGCGTCGTCCACCGCTTGACCTGCCGCTCGAGATAGCCGGCCGGCTTGCCGTAATCCCCCAACCCCACGTCGGCCGGATCGACGGCGTGCAGTGACGCGAGTACGTCGACCAGACCGTCGGCGATCGCGCGCCGCTGTGCCGGCTCGTCGGCGTAACCGTCCGGCAACGCGTCGCGGACGATGTGCCCGGCCACGCGTTCCATGACATAGAACGGCGCGCCGAGCACGGCTTCGTCGGTGCAGAGCAGCAGCGTCTTCGGCACCGGCACCGCGGTGTCGCGCAGCCCGGTCATGACCCGGTGCTCGCGGCGCATGTCGTGCGCCGTCGGCAGCACGGTCGACAGCGGCGGGCGGCGCAACACGACGTCACCAGCCGCGGACGACACGACGAACGTGAGGTTGGACTTGCCGCCGGAGATGAGGCTGACGGTGAGGTCGCGCCAGGCGTCGTCGCCGAGTTCGGCGGCGAGGTACGGCCCGACCGTCGACGGCGGTGCCGCCTGCTCGGTCAGCGCGCTGACGTCTTCACTCATCCGCGGGCGTCCTCGGGGGGCGCGCCGTCGGCAGCGGCCTGCTCGTAGCGACCGGCCCGCCCGCCGGCCGGCAACACCACTTGCGTGCACCGGCTGCTAGCCAACACGACACCGGTTTCGTCGGTCATCTCGGCCGCGCAGAAGACGACCCGGCGGGTACGGCGGACGACCCAGCCGTTCGCGACCAGGCGGCCGGCGTGCGCGCTGCGCAGGAACTCCACTCGCAGGTCAGCGGTGAGGAACGCCTGATCCTTGTCGAGCACGGTCCAGCAGGCGCCGCCCATCGATGCATCGAGCAGTGCGGTGACGAGACCGCCTTGCACGATCGGACCGCCGGCCGACGGGAAGCAGTAGTCCTCGGTCGCGTCCCACGCGATCGACGTGGCGCCCGGCTCCCAGGACAATCGCTGGTAGCCCAAGGTCGCCCAGATATGCGGCGGTGTGATCCGGCGGGCGTCCCACTGGTCAATCTCGTCGAATCGCTCACCGGGAGTGATCGATGGCCGGTCGGTCATGGTGCCGTGCAGTCTGCCGCACCGGCATCGGGGACGTCGGCAGACCACTCGCCGCCGAGGGCCGGCGCGAGCGCGGCGCGCGCGATTCGAAGAAACTCGGCGGGCGTCGACGTACCCGCCTGTGCCGGCACCCGGCCGAGTAACGGGGCTCGCGCGTACACCGGCAGGTCGTCGAGGTTCGCGTACGCCGCGAGGTCGGGCGCGGCCGGCCACGAACCGATGACGACGCCGGCACAGTCGAGTCCGCGGGCGCGCACGGCGTCGCACGTGAGCGCGGTCGCGTTCAGGGTGCCGAGTCCGGCCGCGGCTACGACGAGGACGCGCGCGCCCAATGCCACCGCCAGATCGGCGACGGTGCCACCGGCCGCGTCGAACCGCACCAGCAAGCCGCCGGCACCTTCGACCAGCAGCAGATCCGCCGCCGGCAACTGCTCGATGCGTTGCGCGAGTTCGGCGACCGGAACCGCGTCGACACCCTGGCGCCGCGCGGCCGACTCCGGCGCGAGCGGATCGTCGTAACGCACCAGCTCGTGCACATCGGCGACGCCGGTGAGCCGCCGTACGACGTCGATGTCGGACTCCTCGCCGGGCGCCAGTCCGGTCTGCGCCGGCTTGACGACGGTCACCGATCGTCCGTGCATTCGCGCCAGCGCGGCGACTGCCGCCGTCATGATCGTCTTGCCGATCTCGGTGCCGGTGCCGGTGATGACGAGCCGGGTCATATCCGCTGCCGTCATACCCGCTGCCCCAGCGCTGCCGCGACGACGTCCGCCGCGCGGGAGACGTCATCGATCGTGAGGTCAGCGCGCGCGGCCATGCGCAACCGGCTTCGCCCGTCCGGCACCGACGGGGGCCGGAAGCAGCCAACCCGGACCCCCGCTTCGGCGCATCGTCGGGCAGTGTCCACCGCGAGCATCGGATCGGCGATCGGCACCGAGACGATCGTCGCGGCCGGCGCCGGCAGGTCGAGCGCCGCCGCCAGCACACCGGCGTTGTGCCGGGCGGCGGCCGGCAGTGCCGGTCGCGACGCGAGTACGCGCAACGCCTGCAACGCCGCGCCGGCCGATGCGGGCGCGAGCCCGGTGTCGAAGATGAAGCTGCGCGCGACGTCGACGAGATGTGCGACAACCGCCGGCGTTGCGAGCACCGCGCCACCTTGCGCCCCCAACGCCTTCGACAACGTGACCGTACGGATGACGTCCGGTGCACCGGCGAGCCCGGCATTCGCAACGAGGCCGCGACCCTCCGGCCCGACGACACCGAACGAGTGCGCCTCGTCGACGACGAGCGTCGCGCGCTGCCGCCGGCACGCGTCGTACAACTCCGCGATCGGCGCCGCCTCCCCGTCGACACTGAATACCGCGTCGGTGACGACGAGCGCGCGCGGTTGCGATCGTTGCGCGAGCGCGCGCTCCACCGCTGCGACATCCCGGTGCGCGGTCACGACGACCTCACCGCGCGCGAGCCGGCAGCCGTCGATGAGCGATGCGTGGTTGCCGGCGTCGGAGACGATGAGAGTGCCGCCGTCGGCGAGTGCGGTGAGCACCCCGAGATTGGCGGCGTATCCCGACGCGAACACGAGCGCATCCCCTGCGCCGGCGAAGGCTGCCAGCTCCCGGTCGAGTGCCGCGTGCAGCTCCGTCGTACCGGTCACCAGCCGCGAACCGGTTGCGCCGCATCCCCACGTCTGTACGGCGGCAATCGCCGCGGCGACGACCGACGGATCCCTTGACAGGCCTAGGTAATCGTTGCCGGCGAGGTCGATGACGTGCTCGGTCGCCGGTCGCGGTCGCAGCTCACGATGCAGGCCGTGCCGGGCGCGGTCGTCGGCGTGTGCGGCCAGCCATGCATCCAGCGGGGCGTCCAGCGGCGCGTCGCTCATGCCGCCCCTGCTTTCGCTGCCGCGACGACGGCTTCGGCGATGCAGTCGACGTCCTGCGGCGAGCAGACGTACGGCGGCATCGTGTAGATGAGGTCGCGGAACGGGCGCAACCACACGCCGCGCTCGATGGCGGCCTCGGTCGCCGCCACGACGTCGACCGGCCCGGTCGTCTGGACGACACCGATCGCGCCGAGCACCCGTACGTCGGCGACACCCGGCAGGTGCCGCGCGGGCTCGAGTCCCTCCGACAGCCGCGTTTCGATCCCGCGCACGTCGGCCTGCCAGTCGCGCCCGGTGAGCAGGTCGAGGTTGGCCGCGGCGACCGCGCAGGCGAGCGGGTTGCCCATAAACGTCGGTCCGTGCAGCAGCGCGCCGGCAGCGCCACTGCTCACGGTCTCCGCCACGTGCCCGGTCGTCATCGTCGCGGCGAGCGAGAGGTAACCGCCGGTCAGCGCCTTGCCGACGCACATGATGTCTGGCGTGACGCCGGCCGCCAGCGTCGCGAACAGGTGAGCCGTCCGGCCGAATCCGGTGGCGATCTCGTCGAGGATCAACAGCACGTCGTACTCGTCGCACAGCTCGCGCAACACGGCCAGGTAGCCGGAGTTGTAGAAGTGCATGCCGCCCGCGCCCTGCACCATGGGCTCGCAGATCACGGCGGCCAGCTCGCCCGCCTGCGTGGCGAACACCGCACGCGCCTCATCGACCCAGACCGGGTCAACCGGCCGCTCGACACCACCTGGTGGCCGTGAAAGGAACGCCTGCTGCGGCAACACGTTGCTGAACAAGTGATGCATGCCGTCGACCGGATCACAGACCGACATCGCCGCGAACGTGTCGCCGTGGTAGCCGCCGCGCAACGACAGCAGCCGGTGCTTCCCGGGCCGGCCGCGCTCCTGCCAGTACTGCAAAGCCAGCTTGATAGCCACCTCGACCGACACCGATCCGGAGTCGCACAGGAACACCCGGTCGATGTCGCCCGGCGCAAGCTCGGCCAGCCGAGTCGCGAGCCGTACGGCCGGTTCGTGGGTGAGACCGCCGAACATCACGTGTGCCATCCGGCCCAACTGGTCGGTCACCGCGGCGTCGAGGACCGGGTGCCGGTAGCCGTGGATCGCGGCCCACCAGCTCGACATCCCATCTACCAGCTCGCGTCCGTCCCGCAGCCGCAGCCGTACGCCGGCCGCACTGTCGACGACGTACGGCGTCATCGTCGGCGGCATCGGCGCGTACGGATGCCAGACATGACGCGCATCGCGCGCGAGCAGATCGTCAGCGGTCGACGTCGTGGGGTCGATTACTCCGTGCCGGGAGCAGCGCGCGGTCCACGACAGCGGAGTGACCTTGACGACCATCCGGCGCCCGCAGATCTCGCAGTGCCGGGGCGGTTCGAGCGCCAGCCGCTGGTCGCATTCGCCGTGGCCGCCGCGATCCTTCGATTCCCCGCAGCGAGCACAGAAGGTCATAGCGCCGAGGACAGCGCTTTGATGGGCATCCGCAACTCGTCGAGCAGCGCCAAGTCCTCGGCCGGTGACCGGCCGAGCGTCGTCAGGTAGTTGCCGACGATGACCGCGTTCACCCCGCCAAGCAGTCCGTCGCGGGTGCCGAGGTCGCCCAGCGTGAGCTCCCGGCCGCCGGCGAAGCGCAGGATCGTGCGCGGCAGTGCGAGCCGGAACGCCGCGATCGCCCGCAGTGCATCGGCCGCCGACATGACCGGCAGGTCGGCGAACGGCGTACCCGGCCGCGGGTCGAGGAAGTTGAGCGGCACCTCGTCGGGCTCGAGCGCGGCGAGCTGCGTCGCGAACTCGGCCCGCTGCTCGACCGACTCGCCCATGCCGAGAATGCCCCCGCAACACACCTCCATCCCGGCGTCGCGGACGAGCTCCAGCGTCTCCCAGCGCTCCTCCCAGCTGTGCGTCGTCACGACGCTCGGAAAGTGCGATCGCGCGGTCTCGAGGTTGTGGTTGTACCGATGCACGCCCATGTCACGCAGGTCGTCGACCTGAGCCTGGGTGAGGATGCCGAGCGAGCAGGCGATCTGTACGTCGTTGCCGTCGTCACGGATCGCGGCGATCGTGTCGCGGACCTGGTCGAGCAATCGCTGATCCGGCCCGCGGACTGCCGCGACGATGCAGAACTCGGTCGCGCCGGTCGCGCGCGTCTCCCGGGCTGCCCGGACCATCTCCGGGATGTCGAGCGTCGCGGCGCGAACCGGCGACGGGAACAGGCCCGACTGCGAGCAGAAGTGGCAGTCCTCCGGGCAGCCGCCGGTCTTCACCGAGACGATGCCCTCGACCTCGACCTCGTCGCCGCACCACTTCTGCCGCGTCTCGTGGGCGAGCGCGAGCAAGTCGGGCAACCGCTCGTGGTCGAGCGTCAGGCACGCGAGCACCCCCGCCTCGTCGAGTCCCCGCCCCTCCTCGAGCACGAGGGCCCGAGCCCGGTCCAGAACGTCGGTCGACAAGGAGTGCGAAACCACGGCGGGATTGTGTCACCCGAGCCGACGAGAGAGGTGCCGGAGGTGCGCGCCCGGTAGGGATCGAACCTACGACCAACCGCTTAGAAGGCGGCTGCTCTATCCGCTGAGCTACGGGCGCCGAAGTGGTGTCGAGTGTAGGTATCGGCCGGTCGCCGCGGTTCTGCGCGACGAACGTGAAAGGCTGGCCGCCGTGTCCGGAGTTGTCCGTCGATGACCGAACCCTTGGTCTGGATCGACTGCGAGATGACCGGCCTCGATCCGGCCAACGACGTGCTGGTCGAGATCGCGATCGTGGTCACCGACAGCGACCTCACGTTGCTCGACGACGGCATCGACATCGTCATCGCGACCGATCCAGCGAAGCTGGCGACGATGGACGACGTCGTACGGGAGATGCACACCCACTCCGGGCTGCTCGTCGCGCTGGAGTCGGCGACCACGACGATCGAAGAGGCAGAGCAGCAGGCGCTCGACTACGTCCGCAGCTTCGTGCCGGAACGTCGTAAGGCGCCGCTGTGCGGCAACTCGATCGCGACCGACCGCTCGTTCATCGCGCACTACCTGCCGCAGCTCGACGACCACCTGCACTACCGGATGGTCGACGTATCGAGCATCAAGGAACTGAGCCGGCGCTGGTACCCGCGGGTGTACTTCAACTCACCGCCGAAGCTGGGCGGGCACCGGGCGCTGGCCGACATCGTCGACAGCATCAACGAGTTGCGCTACTACCGGTCGACGCTGTTCGTGCCGCCGCCGGGGCCGGATACCGACGCGGCCCGGGCCGCCGCCGCGCAGGTCGTACCGCCTGCGCCGGGCGCTGTTATCCCGGACTGAGGCCACCGGTCCACCGCTAGACTTGCCGGCGCGGCTCCGGCCGCCTTGGTGGGTGTAGCTCAGCTGGTAGAGCACCGGGTTGTGGTCCCGGGTGTCGCGGGTTCAAGTCCCGTCACTCACCCCAAGAGCGGGGTCAGTACCGCGCGATCACTCCATATACCTCGTCGCAGGCGAACAATCGCCCGTAGGGCCTCCCGGTGACTTCCCGCAGGATTCCCAACTTCACAAGCTTCGCGATGGCCGCGTTCGCGGCCGGGTACGTGACGCCGTGCAGTCTGACCGCATCCTGCACATCTAGGACGGGGTATCCGATCAAGTTGCCCGCGAGATCGAGAACCATCCCCTTCGCCCCGTCTTGACGCAGCCGGTCCTGGAAGGTCTGCCGCACCTCGAGTAAGTGGACGATGGTGGTCGCGGCAGCGTCGGCGCGTGCCGCCACGGCCTCCGCAAAGAAGGACACCCAGGGGTCGAAGTCACCCGTCTGGCTAACCCGCAAGAGATGATCGAGGTACGCCGGGCGTCTGGGTTCAAGCCACGGTGAGAGGTTCAAGATCGGATGCTCGAGGGCGCCAGCCACCATCAACTGAAGGGTGATGATCAAGCGTCCGATGCGGCCGTTGCCGTCACTGAACGGGTGCAGTGCCTCGAACTGGTAATGGCTCAGGGCGGCCTTCACCAACAGCGGTAGATCATCGTCAGCATTGAGCCACGTCTCCCAATCCCGTACGCCATGTTCAAGCAGCTCACCAGGTGGCGGAGGGACGAAGCGCGCGTCTTCGATTCCTTGTCCTCTGTCGCCGATGCAGACCTGGCGTTGTCTCAACTGACCCGCGTCGTACATGTCTCCACGCGTCCGTAAGACGAGCATTCGCTGGAGCTCTGCGATCAAGCGAACACAGATAGGAAGCTCTTCGATCAGCTTCAGACCCCGTTGCGCTGCGCGAATGTAGTTCTGGACTTCCCTCACCTCAGCGGACTGTTTCCGCTCGTCTACGTACTCCGCTTCCAGTACCTCTGACAGTGGGGCGAAGGTGCCTTCGAGAGCTGATGTAGCGACAGCCTCTTTGGTGAGAGCGGGTCTGACCAACAGCCCGGGATTGGGTAGGAGCAGGATGCGTGCGTTGAGCGCGCCAAGCGCTCGATCGGCCTCGCTGAGCAGTTTGTATGTTCGCTGGTTCAGATTGACGGTCTTGGGCAACGGCGCAGGCACGAAGGCGTAGTGGTCGTACCGCCGGCTCGATCGGGCGTCTTCGCCGGTGATCGGGACGAGTTCGCCGACTGGTGAGTCCCGGAAGGCCTCTACGTCCACATTTAAAGTGTAGGCCATCTAACTTTAAATGTGGAGGAGAGATAGTAAGCCGTCCTGAAATCTGCTCGCAGATTCAAAGCGACTACGCGACCGGCTTTAAATCTGCATCAGGAATGTAAAGCCAGACCAAGACCTCCGCCTGGTCCACCGCGCCAGCCGGTCTCGGGCGTGACGTTCCCGATCATTCGGGGTCATTCGGAGCGTTCCAAAGCCGAAGAACGTCGCACTCGATGCAACAGGCGGCATAATTCCGTCGGTCGCGGGTCCAATTCCCCGGGGGGTCGTGGTGCAGACGCTGGCCGAGCTCCAGCTCGGGTCGGAGCCTGACGCGGTTCCCCGCGCCCGCCGCTACGCCGTCTCCGCGCTGAAGGATCAACCCGAGCCGCTGGTCGACGACGCCGCGCTGATCGTCACCGAACTGCTGACCAACGCCGTCCTGCACGGCGAGCCACCGGTGACCCTGCGGGTTAGCCACCTCGACGACCGGATCCGCGTCGACGTCGAGGACGCCGGTCGCAAGATGCCGGTCTCCGTCCGCCATTCAACTGAAGCCATGACCGGTCGTGGCCTCCCCCTTGTCGCCGCACTGTCGGCGGCGTGGGGCGTCGACGCGCGGACCGGCGGCGGCAAGTCGGTCTGGGCCGAACTCACCCCGGAGTCCACGGCGAGCACTCCGATGGCGGACTCACCCGAGGTCGACCTCGACGCGTTCCTCGCCGCCTGGCCCGACGACGACGACGACATCGGCGAGACCCGCTACACCGTCCGGCTCGGTGCGGTGCCGACCGATCTGCTGCTCGCCGCCAAAGCGCACATCGACAACGTCGTACGCGAGTTCACCCTCGCCCGGGCCGAGACCACGGCGACCGACCCGGAGATGCGCACCCGGTTCGCCGAGCTGATCGAGACGGTCACCCGCGGTTTCGCCGACGCGCGCGCGGAGATCAAGCGGCAAGCCGTCGATGCCGCGACGCGTGGTGAGGTGCTGACCGATCTCGTCCTCACCCTCCCGCTGTCCGCGGCGGACGCCGGCGAGCAGTACCTCGCCGCCCTCGACGAGGCCGACGCCTATGCCCGGGCCGCGCGACTGCTCACCCTCGCCACTCCCCCGGCGCACCGGGTGTTCCGGCGGTGGTACGTCCAGTCGCTCGTCGACCAACTCCGTGCGCAGGCCCGCGGTGAGCAGCCACCCACCATGCGCACGTTCCCGGAGCGCCTCGCGGACGAAGTCGAGGAGCTTGCGGTCTATCGCGAGGCCTGGGATCGCCTGCAACTGCTGCAAAAAGTGACCGCCGACCTCACGAATGCGCGGACCGTCGAGGAGATCGCCAGCGTCGTCGTCGACAGCGCGCGGGATCACCTCGGGGCGATCGGGGCGCGCGTCTACCTGCTCGTCGGCGACGCGCTCGAAGCGCTCGCCACGCACGGCGGCGATGTCGGGTCCGTCCAGCACTACCCGCACGTGCCGGTCAGCGCAGACCTGCCCGGCAGCGTCGTCGTCCGCACCGGCCGGCCGCTCGTGCTGCGCAACCTCGCCCAGATCGTCGAGCAGTTCCCCGAGCTGGCCGAGCTCTACGCCGGTGCGTCGGAGCGCACGTTGCACGTCGCGCCGCTCATCATCGGCGACCACACCCTGGGCGTGCTCAGCCTCACGTTCCCCGGTGGCGGGCAACTCGGCGAAGAGTCGCAGACCGAGTTCGTCACCTCACTCGCCGACGCACTCGCACAGGCACTCGAACGGGCGACCGCGCTCGACGACGCGCGGGCGGCGAACGAGCGGTTGTCGTTCCTCGCCGACGCCTCGTTCGTGCTGTCCGGATCGCTCGACTACCGCGAGACGCTCGCCGCCGTTGCCCGGCTCGTGGTGCCGCGACTGGCCGACTGGTGTGCGATCCAAGTGTTGGAGCGGGGCGAGCTGACCACCGTCGGGTTGGCGCATCACGATCCTGCCAAGGTCGAGTGGGCCGAGCGGATGTCCGAGCGCTACCCGACCGACATGACCGCCACGACCGGTGTTCCCAACGTCATCCGCACCGGGCACAGCGAGATGTACGCCGACATCCCGGACGAGCTGCTCGTGGCATCTGCGGTCGACGAGGAGCACCTGCAGTTGATCCGTGGCCTCGGCATGTCCAGCGTGCTCGTCGTACCGCTCACCGGCCGGATCGGCACGTTCGGCGCGATCACGTTGATCCATGCGGAGTCGGGCCGAAGCTATACCGAGGACGACATCGTGTTCGTCGAGGACGTCGCCCGCCGCGCCGCGCTCGCGGTCGAGACCGCGCACGCGTTCCGCGAGCAGTCCGGCCGGCTGGCCGAGGTGACCCGCATCGCCGAGGCCGCGCAGCTGGCCATCCTCGCGCCACCGCCGGAGCAGATCGGCCCGGTCGCGCTGGCCGCGCGGTACGTCAGCGCTGCGGCCGAGGCGCTCGTCGGCGGCGACCTGTACGAGATCGTCGCCCGGCCGGGTGCGGTGCGGTTGCTGATCGGCGACGTGCGCGGCAAGGGGCTCACGGCGGTCCGGACCGCGACCGTCGTGCTCGGTGAGTTCCGCGCCGCGGCCGCGGATCTCGACGACCTCGTCGAGGTCGCCGTACAGATCGACCGGCGCGTGCGCCCGTACCTCGCCGACGAAGACTTCGTCACCGCGTTGCTCGCCGACATCCGGGACGACGGAACGTTCTCAATCGCCTCGTGCGGGCACCCGCCGGCACTGCTCGCCGCGGCCGGCAACGTCACCGAGATCGAGACCGAGCCGACGCTGCCGCTCGGCTTGGGCGCGCAGCCGCAACTCACGAGCGGCCGGCTCGAACCCAGCGACCGGCTGCTGCTCTACACCGACGGCGTGATCGAGGCCCGCGACCAGTCCGGTGCGTTCGTCGACGTCGTACCGCTGATCGGGCCGCTGCGCACGGGCGAGCTCGGCGACGTTCTCGATGCGGTGCTCGACGCGCTGCACGCGGCGGTCGGTCCGGAGCTCGGTGACGACGTCGCATTGCTGGTCGCCGAGTACCGCGGGTGACGGCGCGCTCGACAGCGGACGCGGTCGTCGTCGGTGCCGGCGTCATCGGTGCCGCGATTGCCTACGAGTTGGCCCGGGCCGGCCGCGATGTCGTCGTGGTCGATCGGCTCGGTGGGCCGGGACACGGGTCCACCAGCGCGTCGAGCGCGATCATCCGGTTCAACTACTCGACCTGGGCCGGCGTCGCGCTGTCGTGGGAAGCCAAGCACTGCTGGGAAAGCTGGCGCGAACACCTCGCCGCGCCCGACAGTGAAACCCTCGCGCGGTTCCGCCGTACCGGCCTCGCGATGCTCGACGTCGACATCGCGCCGAAGGCGCCGACGCTCGCCCTGTTCGACCGGGCCGGCATCCCGTACGACGTCTGGTCGCCGGCCGAGTTGCGCCGTCGGGTGCCGGGCATCGACGCGGGTCGTTACTGGCCACCGAAGCGACTCGACGACGACGAGTTCTGGGCGCCGCCCGACGGCGAGCTCGGCGCCTTCTTCACCCCCGATGCCGGTTACGTCGACGACCCGCGGCTGGCCGCCGCGAACCTGATGGCGGCCGCGCAACGACAGGGCGCGACGTTGCTCACTCATCGCGAGGTCACCGCGGTCGATGTCTCGGACAACCGCATCGGTGGTGTGCAGCTCGACGGCGTCGATCGGATCGCGACACCGGTTGTCGTCAACGCGGCCGGCCCGTGGTCCGGCGCGTTCAACCGGCTCGCCGGCATCGACGGCGACTTCACCGTCGGCGTACGGCCGCTACGGCAGGAGGTGCACCAGGTGCCGGCACCGGCTGGCCCCGGCACTCCTGTTCTCGCCGACCTCGACCTCGGCATCTACACCCGGCCGGCACCGGGTGACGTGCTGCTCGTCGGCGGTGCCGAACCGGCCTGCGATCCGTTGCAATGGCTGGAAAATCCGGACGATGCCGGATCGCAGCCGACCAGCGAAGTGTTCGCCGCGCAGGTCACCCGCGCGGCCCGCCGGCTGCCCGGCCTCACCATCCCCAATCGACCCGCCGGCATCGTCGGGGTGTACGACGTCGCCGACGACTGGACCCCGATCTACGACCGCACCGCGATCGACGGCTGCTACGTGGCGATCGGCACCAGCGGCAACCAGTTCAAGAACGCGCCGGCGGTCGGCCGGTTGATGGCGCGACTCATCGACGCGGTCGAACGCGGCGCCGATCACGACAACGATCCGGTCGAGTTCGTCGGCGAGCACACCGGGCTGCGCATCGACCTATCCGCCTTCTCGCGCACGCGGCCGGTCAACGACGCGTCCACCCACACGGTGCTCGGCTAGCGGCAACCGTCCCTCGTCGACTGCGACGTTTCGGGCGGAATACGGGCCGGATAACGCCTCAAACGTTGCAGTCGACGGGAGGGGGAAGGGGACTGGCTCGCGGCGTCTAGCGGCAGCCGATCCGGCGCGCGCTTGTCACTGCTGCTTCGATGCCGTCGCGCCACGGGGTGCCGTGTCCGGGCAGCACTGTCCGCGCGGCGATGCGGGCGAGCCGGTCGAGTGATGTCATCGCCTCGTCCGAATCGCGATTGGACGCGCGGGTCTGAAGTTGCGGATCCGCTCGCCGGCCGGTAGCCGGGTCGAGGGTGCAGAGCAGGTCGCCGACGAAGACGACATCGTGGTCGCGGAACTCCAGCACGCATGATCCATCGGTGTGCCCGGGCGCGTGCGTCACCGTCGGCGCACCCGGCACCGGCGCGACCTCGCCATGAACCAGCGCCGCCGTCACCGGCATCGGCGCCGGTTTGAGGACTCCCTCGCGCAGGCAGTGACCGATGAACGCCCACGTCGCCGGCCACCGTAGGTACGGCAGCATCGAACTGTCGGTCTTGTTCGTCTTCGGCGCCGCCGCCAACGCGGTGTCGGCCGGATGCAGGTAGACCGCCACGTCGCTCGCCGCCCACTCGGCGGCCATGCCGGCGTGGTCGATGTGGCCGTGCGTCAACACGACCGCGCGCACGTCGGTGCGGCGCAACCCCATCGACGCGAGTTCCCGGTCGAGGTTCCGCCGGTAGCCGGGCAGCCCGGCATCGACAACGGTGACGCCGTCGGTGCCGGCGTCGACGGCGTACCAGTTGACGTAGCGGGTGCCCGCGGCCCAGACACCCGGCATCACCTGCGTCGCCACGTCAGCCCTCCCGCGCGTCGAGTTCGGCAAGGATCTCCTCGGTGTGCTGACCGGCGTACGGCGCGGGCGCGCGGACCGATCCCGGTGTCCGGCTGAACCGCGGCGCGGGCGCCGGCTGGGTCAGGCCGGCGACATCGACGAACGTCGACCGCGCGACCAGATGCGGATGCGCCTGCGCCTCGGTCCAGTCGAGCACCGGCTGCACGCATGCATCGCTGTCCGCCAGCAACGCGGCCCATTCGTCGCGAGTCTTCGTCGCGAACAGCGCCGCCCACTCGGCCTTGTCCGCGGCCCACGTCGCCGGTGATCCCTGCCCGAACCGCGCCGCGTCGTCGAGGTCGGATCGGAAGCCGGTACGGCGGACCAACTCGGCGTAGAACTGCGGCTCCAGCGGGCCGACGGCGAGGAACTTGCCATCGGAACACTCGTACACCTCGTAGAACGGCGCGCCGGTGTCGAGCAGGTTGACCCCGCGTTCGTCCCGCCACACGC